>CATKYY010000033.1 GCA_949841225.1 uncultured Acetivibrio sp. | reverse complement strand
ACTTAAACATATATTTATAACTTTATATTTAAAAAGGATACTTTTATGAAACTAAAAAAAAACAATTTCTACTTTACTAATTGCCTCCATGTTTTCTCTGTCTATAACCGCCAGTATTGGAACGCTTCCATGTGAACCTGTTCCGCTGGGCCTACATCCTTCTACCATAGATATTACCTAGAAATCCTTTTTATATAGCTAATAACAAAAACCTGTATTAATCAGCGAAAGCCTGTTTGATATAGCATATTTTTACAAATAGCCTTTATAAACAGGCTTTCGCTGCCAGACTTTAATTAAACTGTAATTTCATACTCATACACTTCTCTAAAATGCAGTGCCGTAATCTCTTTTATCATTGTTTCCTGTACCAAATCACTCAGATAATACGCCTGTATATACATCAACTTTCTCTTTTCTGCCTCGCTTCCCTTTCTTTCCAAAGTATAAGCCATGTCAAGCAGTATTTCTTCAATTCTTCCTATTCTCCTACAATATAATTCCAGCTTTAGCTTTCTTCTTAGTTGTTCCAACGCTTCCTCAAAACAATTTATTTCCTCCAAATAAAGAGCTAAATTACCTAAAACAACCAAAAGTCCATACGCTCGAAAAACCGGAAAAACCTTACTTTGTTTATAGCTTTCCAAAATATCCTTATATATTTTAACAGAATACTCCTTTTTCCCCATTTTTGCATAAGCTACTGCTATTCCATTCAATATCATAACTTCCTGTTTTGTTAAAATAAAGCCCTTTACCCTTTCTAAATCCTCACACTCTAAGGTCAGAGCCAGAGCCTCCTCTAACAAATCCTTCCCTTCCTCCGGGCTTTTCTTTCCTGTTTCCATCTCTATCATCGTCGTTATATACAAAACATACTGCCGCCCCTCTGCTGTCGCAGGATAAGGAAATTCCTCCAGTCTCTCCCTGGCCTCTTCATACTGATAACGGGCAAGAAGCCAGTCAATCTCATATTTCTTTTGCAGCACTTCATAATCCCAGCATTCAATTTCATTGGCTCTCTTCTCTTTTTTCCAGGAAATCCGTTCTGCTAATTTTTTAAAATTCTTATCCCTTACTATCCTGCCCCTTTCAATCCTTGCCAAGGTTTCCCTGGCGCATATTCCCTCGCTTACTATCTCCTGTGTGAGCCCCATAGCCTTCCTGTTTTTTACAAGAATCTCCCTGTCCAAATAGAGTTCTCTCTTTACCCTTGTAAAAACTTCTATCTCAGCCTCATGGTAATGATACTCTCTTTCGACTGCTTCCAAAGCCTCCCTCTGCTTTATCAGCCGTTCCAGCTCTTCGGCCTTCCCTCCGGCCTCTTTTATTCTCTCAAACGCCGTAATACGCAGTTTTAAAAGTACTAAAAGATTAGTAATACTACTGCACCTTGCCAGAAGCCCTATTGCCTCCCTGCACAAATCTGCCGCCTTTTCCAATCTCCCTTCCTTTATAAGAATACGGCTGTAAAAAATTGCAGCAAGAGGAAGGATTTTCATCTTTTCCTCTTCATCTTCCCACTGTTTTTCTATGTAATGCAGCATCTCCTCCAAAAATGCCGTCTTTTCCCTTTCTGTCTTGCTTTTCATTGTCCAAAGGAGGAACAGCCCGGCCTCCAGCCAGCTTACAGCATGATTCCAAACGCCCTCTTTCCTCCAAAAAGGCAGCGTCCTATCCATAGCGCTTTCCAGCCAATAAATACAATCCTCTTCCTTTTTAGCATCCTCCCACAATAAAAAAGCCCGTATCATATCCAGGTATTGGAAATGCAGTACATTCTGCTCTCCCAAAGCCTTTTCATACTGGCTCAGCTTTTTCTCCACCTTTTTATATTGTTTCTTTTCCAAAGCCCTTTCTATTGCGGCGCGCCGTACCCAAAAATGATAATCCTTTTCCGAAACAATATACTCCAACTTATCTGCGGTCTTTCCCAAACGGCTCATTAAAGCATCCAAAAGGAAGGTATCTGGTACTTTATTACCTGTCTCTATTTTAGATAATTCCCTTTCCTCACATAGGCCTAAAGACAGCTCCCTTTGAGATAATCCTCTTTTTTCCCTTATATTTAATAACAACTCTCCAATTCCATGAATCCCCATTTCTACTCTGTCACCTTCTTATTTTATAAAGAAATACTCCCCTCTGCAATTCTCAATATTTTTTCATTCCCAGGCCCCTTTCCCTTTAAGCCATGGGTTGCCATAATCAATATTTTTGTATTATCCAAATAATTGTATAAAGCCTGCAATACCTGGTCTGCTGTAGAGGAATCCAAAGAAGCTGTCGGCTCGTCTGCTATAATTACCTCCGGCCTGTTCACCAATGCCCTTGCAATAGCTACTCTTTGTCTTTGTCCTCCAGACAGACTTCTGGCCTGCTTCCCCATCAGTTCCAGAAGTCCTACCTCTTCAAGCGTCCTCTCAATCTCTTTTTTATAATCCTTCCTCTTTACATTACTATAAAGCAATGGAATTTTTACATTCTCAAAAACCGTGTCATCTTCAATCAATGCATATTCCTGGAAAACAAAGCCAAAGATGTGGTTTCTTATTTTTTGCAGCTCCTTCGGTTTAAAATCCCTGCTATTTTTCCCGTCAATAAGGTAATCCCCCGAAAAGTCCCTGTCAATAAGACCAAGAATCCTTAACAAAGTAGACTTACCGGCGCCTGATTCTCCGGTAAGTATAATCCGGTCTCCTCCCGAAAGAACCAGGGAAATATCCTGCAGCGCCTCTATCCTTTCCATTCCGCGGCCATATACCTTCCCCGCCTGTTTTAACTCCAGTCTCATTCTGCTCCTCCTACAATAAGATTCGTGTTTAAATCCTTTTTCTTCAGTTTTCTGGCTGCCATAACAGAAATAAGAGTAATAAAAGCCGCCCCCGCAAGTAAATACAGCCAAAGCTCTTCTTTATCAGCCACCCCAAGCCAAAAGCATAAGGTTATCGCCGCCGCTATAATAAAAATATAATACAAAACAAAGCGCAGCACAATATCTCTCATTCTGGCTCCCTGCAGCAGATGCAGCGTAAATTCTTTTATCCTCCTTTTAATAACTCCATCTAAAATAATAGAGCTACACAAAAAATAGCAAAGCAGCAAAATAAAAAGAAACGGATACATCTGTCCCAGAATAAACCCAAGCTCTTCTCCCTTACCCCTTTGCTCCTTTACTCTTAATTCAACAAAATCATGTCCTACACAATTAAAAAATTCCTCTATTTTCTCTGTTTTACGGGTTAAAATATGAGTGTTTCCTATGATTTCAAAAATCATTTCTGTTTCATCTCCGCGAATCCAGGAAGGCAGTTCAAAATTTCTCATTACAATAAAGGTCATCTCGTCCATATCTTCCCACAAGCCAGGCAGACTCTCAAAGCTACAGCCTTCCTCCAATATTCCCTCAATTCCATAATCTACGCCCCCTAATGCAATTTTTTCTGTATTCTTTCGCTTTTCTCCAACAAATATACTAAGATCCTTCTCTGTTTTAAGATATGGATATACTCCAGAAGGGTCGCCAAAAAACACATATGTCTTTGAACCGGCCTCACAATAGGAAAACGCCTCGCTCCCATAAATATGAGCCAATCCTTCCTTCAGCTCTTCTGGCTGTTTTATCCTCTCTCCTATTAAAAACGCCTCAAAAACAGTATAATCCCCTTTGTCTGTCACAGGCCTTTTTACCTCATACACAAGGGAGCCTGTTGTAGAAATAATTGTATAAAGCACACAGGCAAAAAATAAAATATAAAATACAAGCAAAATTTTATCCTTATAAATATCCTTTAACGCAAGCCTTATATCATTTAACAGCATCCCATTCCCTCCCATTCTTATAAAAAAGGAAAAATACCAGACAATAGCCAGCCATAGTAACTATGATATGGGCGGTCCCTGTCAGAAGACAATCCCTGAAACTAAAATATAAGGAAGCTTTCCCACAAAACAAAAAATAATAAAATAATATAACCAAAAAAGAACCAGCTCCATTTATCAGCAAAAAACCTCTGGAAGTAGAAAAAAGGACTTTCATCCCCTCTCCCCCATGGAGCTTGTGAAGCTGCAGTACCTCCCTATTATTAACCAGATGCATAAATACAGTAAATAAAAAAATCGCATAAAGAGACAAAGCCGGAACTAAAACCACCTTCGTATAAAGCCCTCCGCTTACTATACCGTCCCAAAAAGCATGAAAAGCCCCTTTATAGCCGCTATCCTCTATCACATATCCAGCCTGCAGAAGCTTTTCCTTCATCTCATCTCTTGCCTCTTTATCCTCACTGTCTATACACACCCAATCGCCCAAATATTCCAGCCCCATTTGATTTATAATATAAGTAATATCTTCTTTATATAGCCTGCTGAGAGAGTTTATGCTAAACAAAAGCTTCTTTACCAAAGGCGTTGTCTTATCCTTCATTTCTTTATAGGCATTAAATAAATTATACTCGCTAGTCACATAAATCCCAACTGGTTTTCCTTCCCTGTAATCCTCTTCAGAAAAATAACGGGAGCTTTCAAAAAAGTCTATCATTTTCTCACTATAAAAATAGTAAGCAGTATCATATAGAGCCATATAGTTCTCATCTTTATATTGGGAAATAATAGTAATATTCCTATCCTTTTCTGTATCTATGACCTCTTTTGTTTTAGCTTTACCGCTTTTTGCAGCCTTAAAGCTAATAAAATCAGGCGAAAGGCCAAAAGGAGTATCCTGTCTGGAAACTCCCCGCATAATACAATAGCCGATGGCAAAAAGCAAGGCTGCTAATATCAGACAGCTTACTGCGCCGCACAGTAGATTCTGCTTTTTGTATGACATAGGGTTCCTCCTTTTATAATAAATGCTACATAGTATTTATCTTATTTAATTTATTCTGCTTCTGGCGGTAATAGAGTTGGTTGTATACTTCTTAAGCTCTTTCCAAATGAATACTTACATGTAGTTTTGTCGCCTGCATTCCATTTATCTTTTACCGTAACCGTATCAATCCTCTGTTTACTATCTGTTTCTCCAGTAGAATAAACCTGCAAATTGGTTATATCTCCTTGTACATCATATACCAGCCTTGAATAAGTTGGATAATACCAACGACCATCTTGTATTATCTCTTCTAATCCATAAACAGAAACTGTACCCTTGTACTCATCAGCCAAATAGGAATCAGAGTGATAACTCTCTACATATGTCTTACCACTTGTTCCTATAGGCCAATAAGAACGAGCGGCAAATGCTGTCGTAGCAGTAACTCCAGTAGAAAACATCAATATAGATACTATTACTTTTATTTTTCTTCTCATCTTGTCTCCTCCTAAATTTATCATTTGTGTATTATAAATACTATGTAGCATCTTCAAAAATAAGCAATCTACTATTAATAATTTAAACTATTATCCTTTACATACTTTTCCTTATTACAAAAACTAAATCTTTTGATACTACTACTCTAACTTTGATTTTTATAAAATACCACCTTGTATTATAATAATCAGTAAAACCTATTCTTAAAAGATTACATATAATATAACACGTATTTTTTATTAAGTCTGTGACGTTTATAAAGAACTTTGTCTAACTTCACAAAATAGAACCTGCCTATCTTTGATTACCCCTTTTTCCTCTATCTTCACTTTATACCTACCATATTTTAATATATACTAATCTCCCTCTAAAACGAATATAACGTCCAAACAAAAATATTAAGCGCCGACCAAATAATTCCACCCACGATACAATAAAAATAGTTCTTCCTGTCCTCTTCTTTATAATACTTCACTAAAAACCGAATAAGACAAAAATAATAAATAATCCCTACAAAAACTATTTCTCCGCATCCAAGCAGCACATAGGTCCGCTGGTTTTCGGCCAATTCATGATACCAGCCGCCAAACCGGAAGCCTCTTCCTAATGCTCCTAAAAATACAGGCGGAGCAAAAATAAGACCACACCAAAAATTCCTGAATTTTTTCTTTGAAAATTCAAAGGTCAGTTTTTTATCTTCCTGTTCCATCCTATCTCCCTCCCATTTCAATTATTTTTCACAAGATATATATAATAAATATAACACGCAATTCCCTTTTCGTCTGTGACCTTTTAAGAGAACTCTATAAAAAAACCATCATAAATTCCAACAGGTATGTTATCTCCAAAAGAATATTCCTCCACAGTTTCCTTATCAAAAAAATAAACTGTAACGCGCTGCTTCATAGGGTCGACAATCCAATATTCTCTGACTCCGGCAGTTCGGTACTTAAAAAGCTTTTTGAAATAATCCATAATTTTACTGCTTGGCGAAACAATCTCTATAATCCAATCCGGCGAGCCGTCGCACCCTTTATCCGTAATTTTGTCTTTATCACAGATAACAGATATATCAGGCCCTACATAATTTTTATTATTTTCATTCAGAAAAACCGCAAATGGAGCAGAAAATACTTCACAGTCTCCATTCTTCCGCATAATATAGTCCTTTATTTGATACGCCAAATCCATTACAAGCCTCTGGTGTTTTGTACTTGGCGGAGACATCGAATAAATTTTTCCATCAATCAGCTCGGCCCGCTCCCCATCTGGAAGAGCATAAATATCCTCTATTGTATAGATTCCCTCTTTTCTTAATACATCCATGGTACTCACCTCCGCTTTTAATTTCATTATATCCAGTGTTCTTAAGAAATACAATCCTATTTCTTTCTTGAATTTCTGTCTATGGTTTTATCAAAAAGGAGACAGCTTATACAGACAAACCAAAAACCATTACCTGGGCGGCTATACGACACAGGAAATGACAAACTACAATGTGGAAGAAAAGACCTGCAGGGGGAAAGCTCCATTACAGGAGAACACATTCAGAATAACTGTTCTGTATTCGATATGCTGGGGCAGCGCGGCATCAAGCCTGAAAGTCTGCCTTATCAGAAGATATTAAAAAGCCCCCTGCAAAGAGTTATATCTTTTCCCTGCAGGGGGTTTTCTTATCATTTATTATATTTTTGCCCAAGGTCAATTCGTATCAGTGCCTTGCGGAGAGCCAGCTCAGCCCGGACTTCATCAATTTCTCCTTCCGTGCCCTTCAGCCTCCGTTCTGCGCGGACCTTTGCTTCGTTCGCGCGGTTAAGGTCAATCTCATCCGGCCACTCGCAGGCTTCTGCCAGGACAATTACCTTGTCCCCCAGAATTTCTACAAAGCCCTCATGAAGAGCCGCTTCCTTTACCTCGCTGCCGTTCATAATCCGCATAACTCCCGGCGCAATGACAGCCGTCAGAGGAATATGGCCTGCTAAAATACCAATATCCCCTTCCGTCGTCTTAAGCTCCAGCATATCAGCCTCTCCGGTAAAGAACATCCGCTCCGGGCATATGACCTGGACCTGGAATAATTTATCTGCCAAATGGATACCTCCTATTTGTTATTCATCCTTGCAAGCACGTCGTCAATATTGCCTGCATTTAAGAAATAACTTTCAGGAATGTCGTCATGTTTGCCGTCCAGGATTTCTCTGAATCCCTGGATTGTTTCAGATAACGGCACATACTGGCCTGGCAGGCCGGTAAACTGCTCTGCAACGTGGAATGGCTGGGACAAGAACCTCTGAATCTTCCTTGCCCTGGCTACCAGAAGCTTTTCATCCTCAGAAAGCTCATCCATACCCAGGATAGCGATAATATCCTGCAGCTCCTTATACCTTTGCAGAACCTCCTGCACGCCGCGGGCTACCTTATAATGCTCCTCGCCTACAACGCGAGGGTCCAGAATACGGGAAGTAGACTCCAGCGGGTCAACGGCAGGGTAAATACCCAGCTCTACAATAGCACGGGAAAGTACGGTAGTTGCATCCAGATGGGCAAAGGTAGTTGCCGGAGCCGGGTCCGTCAAGTCGTCCGCCGGTACATAAACCGCCTGTACAGAGGTAATAGAACCGTTCTTTGTAGAAGTAATACGCTCCTGCAAAGCGCCCATTTCCGTCTGTAAAGTAGGCTGATAACCAACCGCGCTTGGAATACGTCCCAACAACGCTGATACCTCAGAACCTGCCTGGGTGAAACGGAAGATATTATCAATAAATAAAAGCACATCCTTTCCGCCTTCATCACGGAAATTCTCCGCAATCGTAAGGCCGGTAAGGCCAACCCTCATTCTCGCTCCCGGCGGCTCGTTCATCTGGCCAAACACCATGGTAGTCTTATTAATAACGCCCGACTCAATCATTTCATAATACAGGTCGTTACCCTCCCTGGTTCTTTCACCTACGCCGGTAAATACAGAATATCCGCCGTGCTCCGTAGCGATATTAGTAATCAGCTCCTGGATTAAAACGGTCTTTCCTACGCCGGCGCCGCCGAACAAACCGATTTTTCCACCTTTCTGGTAAGGGCAGAGAAGGTCAACTACCTTAATACCTGTTTCCAGTATCTCTGTGGATGTAGACTGCTCTTCAAAAGAAGGCGCCTTCCTGTGAATCGGCATGTATTTTACACCCTTCGGAGCCGGTTTTTCATCAATCGGCTGGCCAAGTACATTAAACATACGTCCCAGGGTATTTTCACCAACCGGCACGGAAATCGGGCCGCCGGTAGCCTGGGCATCCATACCACGCACAAGACCATCGGTAGGTCCCATAGCGATACACCGAACCGTATCGTCTCCCAGATGCTGGGCAACCTCTACGACCAGTGTTTTGCCTTCTTTTGTCTTAATATTAATAGCATCATAAATCTCAGGAAGCTTACCCTCCTCGAATTTAATATCAAGTACCGCACCGATAATCTGAGTGATTTTTCCGATATTTAAATCTGCCATAATTTCGTTCTCACTCCTTTTCTATTCTATTGCGGTGGCGCCCGCAACGATTTCGGTAAGCTCCTGTGTAATGGAGCTCTGTCTTGCTCTATTATATTTTAAGGATAAATCTGCTATCATTTCCTCTGCGTTATTGGTCGCAGAATCCATCGCCTGCATACGGGCGCCGTTTTCACTGGCCAAGGCCTCAATCAACGCGCCGTAAATAATGCCATTGATGTATTTCGGAATGATTTTATCCAATACCTCCTCTGCATCCGGTTCATAGTTCATAAGAGTCAGCCTGTCAGCGCTGTCTTTCTCCTGCTCCCCTTCCGTCTGCTCAAAAGGAAGGAGCTTAAGCAGGGTTGGAATATGCGTTACCGTATTCTTAAATACGGTGTAGGCCAAATAAATCTCTCCCACCTCATCGTTAGAAAAAGCATCAATCACTGCCCTTCCAATCGCAGCGGCATCACTGTACAAAGGCTGGTTGATGACATCAGAATACTCTGCCTTTACCTCATAGCCCGCCCTTGCCAGGGAATCCCGGCCCTTGCGCCCAATGGCGTATACCACGGTATCCTCTTTCTTAAAACCGCCTTTGGTAATCAGCTTAACTACATTGGCGTTATAGCCTCCTGCCAATCCACGGTTAGAGGTAATAACAATAAATGCCTTTTTTGTGGAAGAGCCGCCGGAAAGCATTGGATGTGACAAAGTACCGGACTTGGCAAGCATCGTATTAATAGCTTCATACAGATACTTAAAATATGGCTTTGCCTCTTCTGCATTACTCTTGGCTTTCTGGAGCTTTACAGTAGAAACCAGCTTCATTGCCTTTGTAATCTGCCCGGTGCTTTGGATACTGCCTTTACGTCTTTTGATGTCTCTCATTGACGCCATGGTATTATCACACCTTCCTATTCATGGGCAAACTGCTTTTTGCACTCTGTAATTGCCTGTACAAGCCTGCCTTCAGTCTCTTCACTGATAACCTTTTCCTCAC
This sequence comes from uncultured Acetivibrio sp., assembly GCA_949841225.1. Classification (GTDB taxonomy): domain Bacteria; phylum Bacillota; class Clostridia; order Lachnospirales; family Lachnospiraceae; genus Velocimicrobium. Next base: position 8,362 of record CATKYY010000033.1, on the reverse strand, counting down.
GGATGCTCTTTGGAATTTCCGGATACTTGGTATCAATAAATTCAAATAATTCTTTTTCAAAGTTCAAAATGTCCGCTACGGCAACATCTAAAAGATGCTTCTTTGTTGCGGCGTAAATAATAATAACCTGGTACTCTACCGGCATCGGCTGGTACTGAGGCTGCTTCAATATCTCGCGGATTCTTTCGCCCTGCGCCAGCTTTTCCTTCGTATCCTCATCCAAGTCAGAACCGAACTGGGAGAACGCCGCCAGCTCGCGGTACTGCGCCAGGTCAATACGGATTGGGCCCGCAATCTTTTTCATAGCCTTAATCTGCGCGGAGCCTCCTACACGGGATACCGAAAGACCCGCATTTACAGCTGGGCGGAAACCTGCGTTAAACATCTCTGTTTCCAGATAAATCTGGCCGTCTGTAATAGAAATTACATTGGTAGGGATATAGGCGGAAACGTCGCCCGCCTGGGTTTCAATAATCGGCAGAGCCGTCAGAGAGCCGCCGCCCAGTTCATCAGAAAGCCTTGCCGCACGCTCCAGCAATCTGGAGTGGAGGTAGAATACATCGCCCGGGTAAGCCTCGCGTCCCGGCGGTCTCTTAAGCAGCAGGGAAAGGGTACGGTACGCAACCGCATGCTTACTTAAGTCGTCATAAACAACCAGCACGTCCTTTCCTGCTTCCATCCATTCCTCTCCGATAGCGCAGCCGGAATACGGAGCAATATACTGTAACGGAGCGAGCTCGCTGGCTGTTGCAGCAACAACGGTAGTAAAATCCATCGCGCCGTATTCTTCCAGCGTCTTAACAATAGTAGCAACGGTAGAAGCCTTCTGCCCAATAGCTACATAAATACAATTTACATTTTGTCCCTTTTGGTTAATAATCGTATCAATAGCGATCGCAGTCTTACCTGTCTGCCTATCGCCGATAATCAGCTCACGCTGGCCCCTTCCAATCGGCACCATGGAGTCAATCGCCTTAATACCCGTCTGAAGCGGAGTGTCAACGGACTTCCTGGAAATAACTCCAGAAGCTACCCTTTCAATCTGACGGTATTTTGTGGATTCAATTGGTCCCTTGCCGTCAATTGGCTGTCCCAGGGCATTTACAACACGTCCGAGCATTGCGTCGCCTACCGGTACCTCAACTACTCTTCCTGTTGTCTTTACTGTATCGCCTTCATTTATATTCTTGGCATCACCAAGCAGCACGGCACCGACATTATCCTCTTCCAGGTTCAAAACCATGCCAAAGATTTCATTCGGAAATTCCAAAAGCTCGCCAGCCATAGCTTTTTCCAAACCGTGGATACGGGCGATACCGTCGGCTACCTGAATTACCGTACCAACATCAGAGACTTCCAGCTTTGTGCTGTAATTTTTGATTTGCTCCTTAATCACAGAGCTAATCTCCTCTGGTCTCAAATTCATGATACTTGTGCACCTTCTTTCTGCTCATTCTAGTAATTTGTATTTAAATTACTTGTGGAGCTGTATTTTCATCAGTTCCTTGGCCATATTTTCAATCTGGGTGCGGATACTGGAATCTACAACTCTGTCACCTATACGGATGACCATTCCTCCAATCAAGGAAGGGTCAACTTTATAATCCATGTTGAATTCAACATACTTTGTTACCTCCAAAAGCCGTTTTTCGACAGCCGCCTTCTGCTCGTCTGTAAGAGCAGTTGCTGAGGTAACTTTCGCAGTGCCGATGTTTTTATACTCCATTACCTGGTCCAGGAAATACCGGAAAATCTCAGGGATTTCGTTGTAGCGTCCTTTTTGTACAATAATCACAAGAAACCCTACGATTGTATCAGAAAATTTCCCCTTAAATATATCCTCAATCACCTTGATTTTTTCTTCCCTGGCAACCTTTGGGTGGTTTAAGAGCTTAGAAAGCTCTTCACTTTCGGCAAATGCGTCTAAAACAGCCTGCGCCTCCTTGGCTGTCTGGTCCATGATATTCTCCTCAACTGACAGCTTAAAAAGGGCGTCGCCGTAGGTTTTAGATACTAATTTTGCCATGTCTTATCACCCATCTCTTTTAACGTGTTTTCAATCAACTCGGCCTGTGCCTTTTCATCCATGGATGCAGCGGCAACCTTTCCAGCCATTAAGGACGCCACAGAAATCATCTGTTGTTTTACCTCATCCTTAACCTTGCTCTTTTCCAATTCAATCTCTTTGTTGGCTCTCTCCAGAATCCGGTTTGCCTCGGCCTTTGCCTCATCTACAATTTCATTTTCCTTTTTCTGAGCCTTCTTACGGGTCTCAGACAGAATAGCTTCTGCCTCTTTATTTACCTCGCCAAGCTTTTTCGCATATTCTGCCGACAGCCGGCCGGCTTCTTCCTTCCCTTTTTCAGCGGCTTCCATATCTGCTGCAATCTTTTCCTGGCGTTTCTTTAAAAATTCTCTTGCCGGATTAAACAACAGGTAAGACATACCTAAAAACAGGACGAAAATAGCAAGCGCTTCAATGGCTGCATCTACCAGAAGCTGCAAATCCAGCCCAAAGAGACGGTCAAACCCTTCTGTTGCTAAAAATACATACACTTTTTGGCCTCCTTCCGCTTATGGTCCTTCAATAACCAGTCAGCTATTTATTAAAGCTTACCAAGAAGTGGGTTAGCAAATAACAAAATAAGCGCAATAACCAAACCATAAAGACCCGTTGTCTCGGCTACGGCCTGTCCTAAAAGCATAGTGGACATGATAGTTCCTCTTGCACCCGGGTTACGGCCTACAGCAGCAGCGCCCTGCCCGGCAGCATTACCCTGTCCAATACCAGGACCAACACCGGCGATCATCGCCAGGCCTGCACCAATTGCGGAACATGCTAAAATTAAACCTTCGTTTGTAATATTGCTCATACTTCATTTCCTCCTTAAAAATTATTAAGCTTCGTCGCCGATGGCATCAGCAACGAATACCATTGTTAACATAATAAATACGAATGTCTGGATGGCTCCTGAAAATACATCCAGATAAGCATGAAGGGCTGCCGGCCAAATCAATGTACAAAGCTTTGGAAGCAATCCATAAATTAATGCCAGCATAACCGTACCAGATAAGATGTTACCAAACAAACGCAGGGACATAGAAACCGGCGTTGCAAATTCTCCAATCAGGTTGATTGGGAAGAATAAGAAAATCGGTTCAAACAATCCCTTAATTTTACCGAATTTTTGATACTTAAACCCATTGTATTGTATCATAACCCAGGTAATGATTGCCAGCGGAAAGGTTACGCCATAGTCCGCAGTCGGCGGCCGCAAACCAAACAAGCCTGAAATGTTGGAAAAAAAGATAAATGCAGCAAGGGTCCCTATATAATTCACAAATTTTGGAGCCTGCTTCGGTCCCATATTAGCAACCACCAGATTGTCTAACTGCTCTACCAACAATTCAATTACGTTTAAGAAAGGGCCTGGTACCTTATTCGGGTCTGCATTTTTAATCGCAACATTTGCAGCAATCGAAAACGCAAATAATACAATTAAAACAATCAATATGGAAATATGGGTCGTTGTAATATGAAGGGTCTGCCCAAACAGCTCATATTCTCCATAAGATTTAACTCCAAGGCTTACATCATTACTTGCACGAATAAGGTTCACAAATGCAACTCCTTGGTTCACACTTTCACCTTCCTTTTTCAAAAATTTTAATGGTTATGCCCTTACGGACCAACGGCTGTACAAACGCAGCAAACTTTAAGGTCAGTATGCCAAGGACTACCCCGACAAGATTGAACACTCCTGAAAGCTTTATGGCTGCAAATACCGCCGTACCCATAATCAGCATCCTGATCCCCGCCATGGAGCGGGCGCGTTTTGACGCGCTGTCTCCGTCCATATCCAGAGTCACCTCCAGCGTCTTATACATATGGAAGCATATTCCCGCAGCTACAGTTCCGCCGAAAACAACTCCCAGAAAAAAAGCCGTCCTATCTTCTGCCAGCACTGCCCCAATAATACTAAACAGAATCGAAAATAAAACAATCCCAATCATCAAATCCCAAAAGGTCATTCTGTCTTCGCTCATTTTACTCTCCTGCCTTTTTTCTTTTTGTCTTTCCGCCGCTACTGTCTCCGCTGTTTTTCAGCTCTGCAAAATAGCGAAGCTGCGCCTCCTCCCTTTCCAGGTCTTTTGCGTAAAATTTTCTCATCAAAAGATAAACATTACGAAAAGCTGCTAAAACGCCGAGAAGCACGAAAATAATAAAAAGATACTCCGTACCCAGCCAGCCGTCTAGCTTCATTCCAATATAAACACAAAGGAAAATCGGCGCAAGCATCGTGATGCCAACCTGCGAAACCATCATAAATGCCTGCCAAACTGTTTTTTCCGGCTTTTTCAAATACGTCACCTCATTACCAATTCATGCTAATGTTTATATTATATACACCTTTTTTGCGAATGTCCACCCAAATCGCCGATATTTTTCTTCCTATTTCCCACAAAATATGCTATACTATCAGAAAAGTGCACAAGCTGCCAAAATAAGGAGCAACTCTATGAAACCTCAATGGAATCTGTACCGGAAAAGATACCTCCCTGACGAAATTATATATCTAAAGGACGACGTCATTTTATTTCAGGATGAACACCAAATTATCACCTCCTGGGATACGCTAAAACCGCGAAAGGATATAAAAAGGGGAATTTCCGCCTATTTTATGGACGAAGGCATAAAAATAAGCAAAATCTTTAACGCAAAAAACGAGCTGGTCTATTGGTACTGCGACATCATACGCACAGAAAAAAACGGCGATTCTCTTATTTTCCATGACCTTTTAGTTGACGTCATCGTATATCCCGATGGTTCTGTAAAAGTAGCAGACCTGGATGAACTGGGACTTCTTCTGAAAAAAGAAGAAATCGATGCATCCTTTGTTTTTGATGCGTTATCCCTTGCCAACAAGCTTCTTAATATAATCTATGACGGCAGCTTTTCTGCCTATCAGGAGATTATCAACCGATTTGACCAATCATTGCCTTTGTGATATACTGAGCTATTATGAATACGATTATACAAACTATTGATAAAACAAACCTGACAAAAGAAAATCTAAAACTTGCAGCCGGCATTCTACAGAATGGCGGCTTAGTTGCATTCCCCACAGAAACCGTTTACGGTCTGGGGGGCGACGGTCTCCGGGCGGAAGCCGCCCAAAAAATCTATGCGGCAAAAGGGCGTCCTTCCGATAATCCTCTGATTATACATATTGCCAGCCTGGACAGCCTTTCTCTCTTAACAAGCGCTATCCCAGAAAAGGCAAAAATTTTGGCAGAGAAATTCTGGCCTGGCCCTTTGACTATGATATTTGAAAAAGATGCCCGGGTTCCTTTCGGCACTACCGGCGGCCTTAATACAGTCGCCGTCCGTATGCCTTCCCATCCGGTCGCTCTGGCTTTAATCCGGGAATCCGGCGTACTAATCGCCGCTCCCAGCGCCAATACTTCCGGCCGCCCAAGTCCTACCAAAGCCTCTCATGTAATCGAAGATTTAGATGGCAAAATTGACATGATTCTAGACGGCGGCGCCGTCGGCATTGGCCTTGAATCCACAATTCTGGACTTAACCCAGGAGCCGCCGATGATTTTGCGTCCCGGTTATATTACAAAAGAAATGCTGGAGGACGTCATTGGAACAGTAACTGTTGATAAAGGGCTTCTTTCCAAAGACAGCTCCTGCCAAAAACCAAAAGCGCCAGGTATGAAGTACAGGCATTATGCCCCAAAAGGCGAGCTGACCATTTATGAAGGGAATCCGGAAATAGTTGCCTCCTCTATTGCCGCGCAGACAAAAAAGGAAACTGCCGCTGGTAAAACCGTCGGTATTATTACCACAGAGGAAACAAAAAGTCTTTATAGCTCCTTACTTCCTGACTCTGGACTGCTTACCTTAAAGGTTATCGGCTCCCAAAAAGACCCTTCCTCTATCGCCCGTTCCCTTTATGGGCTCCTGCGGGACTTTGATGCCTCGGGTACCCAGGTTATTCTGTCTGAATGCTTCTTCCAGGCCTATCTCGGCCAGGCCATTATGAACCGCCTGTTAAAAGCGGCCGGCTACCGGATCATCCATCTGGAGGATTCCTAAACCATGTTTGAAAAGCCGCTGCAGAATACTATATATGTATCTGAAAATTTCTTTTAATTAATTTATAGAAAGGAAGGATTCTATTGAACCATAAATACAATAAGGTAATATTTGTCTGTACTGGCAACACCTGCCGCAGCCCTATGGCAGAGGTACTTTTCAAAAACCTGCAGAACGACAGCAGTATCGAAGGAATTTCCCGCGGATTAGTAGTGCTTTTTCCAGAACCTTCCAATCCAAAAGCAGAAACGGTATTAAAAAGCCATAACCTGCTTCTTGAAAACCATATTGCCACTCCGTTGTCCCCTGACGATATAGATGGAGAAACTCTGATTTTGACTATGACAATGTCCCAAAAGCTAAATATTATGACAGATTACAGCCGCCAGCAAGACGTCTTCACCCTAAAAGAATTTGCTGACGAAGAGGGAGACGTTACAGACCCTTATGGCGGAGATCTGATTGACTATGAAAACTGCTTCGCCGAGCTTGCAAGGCTCGTAAAAAAAGCTGTAATAAAATTGTACGAAAGGGAACATTAACATAGCGGCAAACCTTTTAAAATCCGCTCCCATTCCGTCCAGAAAAGCTCTTAAAAATCTTTTCTGGGCGTTTTTAATTGAAGCGAAATTCACGGCGGCGCAAAAATCCTATTGGAAATAGGTGCAGATTCCCCTGAAAATTCCTTCCGCCACCTTCTCCTGATATTCCTCTGTAATCAGAAGCTGAGCCTCTGCATGATTACTTAAAAATCCGCATTCTACAATTACCAATGGGCAAACGCTTTTTTTCAGCATATAATAGCTGTCATTGGATTTAGCTACCCTGTGGTTGTCATCCATAACTACGTTCTTTATTTCTGCCTGAATCGTTTCCGCCAGCTTTTGGGCCTCAATAGAGGAAGGATGGTAAAAGGTCTGGGCTCCGTGAGAGCTTTCCTGTGTAAAACTGTTTTGATGAATACTAACGGCAATATCCGCGCCGCTTTGATTTACCAGCGCAACTCTTTTTTGCATATCCGCCCTCTTTTTATTACTGTCTCCTTCGCTGTATAAGCCCTCGTCCGTCTCCCTTGTTAATAAAACCTTGTAGCCCGCCGTCTCCAGCTTCTCTTTTAAGATCAAAGAGATAGAGAGATTGATTTCCTTTTCCAGCCAGGTCCGCCCATTAATCTGTCCGGGAGTAAAACCGCCGTCCATTCCTCCATGGCCCGGGTCAATGGCTACCATCCTCTGTTCTCCCGAATCCTGAACTAAAAGAAAGGCTTCCCTGGAAAACCAGAAAGCCCCAATAAAAAACAGTAAACAGATTCCAAGCTGTATCCATTTTTTATTCATACCTTACTCCATTCCTGCGCTGCCTTTTGCGCCTCAACGAGTTTGAGTCAAGCAGTGCGCGGGCGCAAATCTCGCGATTGAAAATTTTAATTTTCAATCTTATACGTCCCAAAATGTCTTTGTTTTACTATATGATGAATCCGCAAAAATCATTCCAGGATTTCCCGAATAGCTGTTAAGGCCGTCTCTACCTCTTTTTCTGTATTATAATAACCAAAAGAAAAGCGAAGCGTTCCCTCTGGATATGTTTTCAGTGTTTTATGGGCGTTCGGAGCGCAATGCATCCCAACTCTGGCCATAATATGGTAACGGCTGTCAAGCTCATAAGCAAGAACCGCCTCGTCCATTGTTTCACTTTGAATACTTACAACAGCGGTCCGGTCTTCGCAGGTATCTTTTCCTATAATCCGCACTCCCGGAATCTGTTTCAGCCCTGCCAAAAACTGCTCTGTCAGCTTTTCCTCTTTTTTTCTAATCGTCTCAATTCCCATTTCTTCCAAAAATTCCAAAGCTCTGCAAAGGCCTGCAATTCCTGGAAGATTCATGGTCCCTGCTTCAAATTTATCTGGAAGGAACTCCGGCGTTTCCTCCGTATCAGAAATACTTCCCGTCCCTCCAACAACTAAAGGCGCTGTCTTTTCCGCCAGTTCATCCGTAATCAAAAAGCCGCCGATTCCCTGAGGCCCTAAAAGCCCTTTATGACCGGTAAAAGCCAGGGCGTCTATCTGCATTTCCTTCATAGAAATGGGAAACGCTCCCGCGGTCTGCGCCGTATCTGCAATAAAATACAGGCCGTGCTCCTTTGCAATCCTTCCTGCCTCTTTCAATGGCAAAAGCGTACCGCAGACATTGGATGCATGGGTCAGTATAACAGCCCTTGTATTTTTTCTGATTAAGCTTTCCATTTCCGAAAGGTGCA
>CATKYY010000032.1 GCA_949841225.1 uncultured Acetivibrio sp. | reverse complement strand
GCAATATCAGTTCGCATTTTGTATTTTCACTGTAATTTTTAGGGTCAAATCCCCAGCCCCCGAAAATATAGTTTCCCTTTTTCACTTTAAATTCTGTCAGCTTTTCCAACACAGTTGTTCCAGAAGACACTGTATAAATATGGCTTCTGTCTATATTTATTTTCCGGTTAATTCCAAAAGCCGCTGCCAGAACCGCAACACATACCGCTATATGGATTCCATATTTTCTTACCCAGCTTTTCTGCTCCACTTTCTGTCTTTCTCCTTACTGCAATTTCAGTCCGCCTTTCACTTCCTTTTAAAAATCAGGCAGACTCTACTCTTTTTATATTTTTTCTTATTTTTAATAACTTCCAGCATCTTCTCCCCTGCCTGCCCCGCCAGCTGCCCAAAAAGACCTTCTTTTCAAAGCCTTTTTGGGCAACTGGCGTACCTTTTGCGAGCCAGAAATACGGCGATGCTGTACCCTAAGCCCGCCGCCTCTGGCCACAGGCCTCACCCAGACGTTTCCGCCTGGGATTTAAAAATCTATTCCCTTTTTTCTACTCACTCTTTCTTTGGCAGGTTCCTTTCTCTCCCTCTGCCTGTGCAAGAAAACGTCTTCCGATATTCATAGCGGCATTAAAATGCGCATTTCCCTTATGCCCGTTTGGGCAGATATAGTTCTTCCCGCCATAATAGTTCCGGCCGGGCCGGTTTTCCTTATTAAACCTCTTTACCGGCTGCCCGCATTGGTAGCAAATGGAAGCTATATGGGCCGGGCTGACGGAAGTCACTACAATTCCCCTGGCAAAAGCTTTATAGCGAAGATACTGAATAATCCGCCTGCCCAGCCAGTCATAGCCGGCCGTTGTCAGATAGCTGAAAACGCTGCTGTCCAGAGCTGTCTTATAATTGGGCACTACTAAAATCTTAATGTCCCTTTCCTCGCAAAAATCTACTATCTCCCGGCTTACCTTATGGGCATAGCGGTCAGTTAAATCCCTGATTTTTTCTTTCAGGTATTTGTTTTCTTCCTCTGCCCTCTCTTCCTTCATAACCATCTCCCTGGATTCGGCGTCTGTACCTTCCATAGCTGTACCATTTTGGAAACCCATACTCGCCCGGTTTTTCCGAATCCGGTTCAAAAGCTTCTTCTTTTTATGCCCCAGTTCCTTTCCGCCCCGGATAAACCGGCTTTCCTCGCATTTCCCTTCCTTATTCAATACGGCCAGTACCGCCATACAGTCATTCCCGGGAAACGCCGCCGAGCATATCCTTTCTGCTTCCGAAAACCGCTCCTTTACCGTCCGTACATCTTCCACCGGCCGTTTCACCGGCACATGCAGCATGGCCTTTTTTTCCTTCAGCTTAAGCACAGGAGACAATATCTGTCCCGGCTCTGGGAACTTCCTTCCGCAGGTATCCAGGCGGCATGCCTCCCAGACCCATGTCTCCCCGTTCCAAAGCTTTAAAGAAATCCCGGTTTCCGTAAAGTCCCGGCACATTCCCTTGTAAAAAACCGGCGCCGTGCAAAAGCCCTTTGCCGGGCTAACCGTCCGTCCGCCCTTTTCTTCTCCGGTCCGGTAAACTTGAAACAAGCGTATAGCGTCGTTAATGGCCGCCCTGCGAAAATACAGCGGCACCTTTCCATAAGGCAGCGGGCGCAAAACCTCTGCCTTATCCTGCCCCCGTCTCCCTATGGTAAGAATCTCCAGCTTTCGCAAAAGATCCCGCCCGGACAGCCCTGAAAGTTCCGGGGTTTCTCTCAGGGTTTTATAGTAAAAACCAAGGACAAGATTATATATTTCCCGAGTCTTATAAAGCCACAAAGGGCGGCGGCAATCCAGCCGAAACTTATAGGTTGTAATACTGTAGCCAGTTTTCTTTTCCATAGACGGTCTATACTCCTGCGGCTTTCGCTAAGGAGATTACTTAGCGAAACTCTTTTTGCCTTCGGCTTATTCTCTGGTATTCTTGTATTTTTTTGCATAGTTTTTTTATTGACGCTTCCTTCTGACGAAAAATCCCAGACAGAACATAAAAAGAAAAAGTCGTTTTATCCCATGCAGTTATAGAGCTTTACAGCTTTGCGCCTGACAAAACATTTGACCACTTATCTTTTAGAAGCAAAGAATTATATCAGAAAATAGACAGAAAATTTTGCGATTATTTATAAAAGTCAACTCAATTTATAAAAAATTTACCAGAACTAGGGCATTGACGGGCAAAAAAATATGCGATATACTAAATAACGAACATAAAAAAGAGTTTCGCTAAGTAATCTCCTTAGCGAAACTCTTTTTTGTCAGTCTTTTTTCATCTGGAATTTTTATTTTCTAACATTTTTACTAATTTAAATTATAAAGAAAATTTCAGCAGCGCCATCAATACCAAAAGCCCCCCGGCAAAGGCTCCCATCCCCTTTTGTCCTGTTACCCGGCTTTTTACTCCCTTTTCATATAAAAATTCTCCTACCCACAAAAATACCGCCTGCATAAGTCCTGAAAGCAGAGGCAGCAAATAGCTCCCCCAGGCTGCGGCTGACAAAGCAAGCCCGCAGCTCGCCGCATCCGCCGACAAAGCCAGTCCTAAAACTATAGCTTCTCCAAGCTCAATATTTTTTGATCTATCAAAATCATAGAAAGCATCTTTTCCAAACAATGCATTCCGAATCATTGCCAATCCTATCAATATCAAAAGCGCCGTACCGAAAATATTCATAACGTCCGCCGGTAAAAAAGCCGCCAACGCCTTTCCCGCCGCCATGGAAATTCCCATAGCCGTACTGGTTAAAAAACCGATTACCAGTTTAGCGCTTCCCGTTATTTTTACTCCGCGCATCCGATAGGAAAAACCTACCCCCAAAGCATCTATGCTTAAGGAAATGGGTATAATTCCCAGCTGAAGCATCTAATCACGCCTTTTTTCTTTTATCTTATGTTATCTGATAAAAAAGCGTTCGCAAAAAACAGTTCTGTAAGATAGACCGTCTGAAATTTCTCCAAACCCCCTTGAAACGGTTCCTGAAGACATTTGATAAACAGAGAAACTCAAATATGCTACATATTAGACAAGCTTTTCTTCATACATATAAATAAAATACCAGAATCCCCTCAGGACGTACTATATCCCCTGGGAATTCTGCAAAATTTCTACAATTTTCAGAAAGGAGCCGCGGATCTTCCGCCGATTTTATATGATAAGCTACCATACTCTGCAAACACAAGACGCCCTGCAAAAGCTTCACAGCAGCCAGGAAAAAGGCCTGTCTGCAAAGGAAGCCAAAAAACGCCTGTCCGAATACGGGCCAAACGAATTAAAATCAAAAAAATCAACGCCTTTGATTCTCCGGTTTCTCAGCCAATTTGCCGATTTTATGATTCTGGTCCTCATGGTTGCCGCCCTGATTTCCTTTCTGGCTTCCGCAGCCAGAGGCGAAGCAGATTACATCGACCCTATCATTATTTTTACTATCATTATCCTGAACGCTTCTATCGGCGTAATCCAGGAAGCAAAGGCAGAAAAATCTTTGGAAGCATTAAAAAAACTATCCGCGCCAACCGCCGTGGTCATAAGAGAGGGCATCCAGTCCGTCATCCCGGCAAGAGAACTGGTTCCCGGAGACATTCTGATTTTAGAAACGGGCCAGTATCTTCCTGCCGATGCCAGGCTTTTAACGGCCGTAAACCTGAAAATAGACGAATCCTCTCTAACTGGTGAATCCCACCCTGTAGAAAAAAACGCGTCCTGCGCCTTTAAGGAAAACCAGCCTCTTGCAGAGCGCTATAACATGGCTTATTCCTCCAGTATTATAACTTACGGCCGCGGCACAGCCCTGGTAACCGCTACTGGAATGAATACGGAGGTAGGGCATATTGCCAAACTGATTATGGAGGATAAAACGCCCCCTACGCCGCTGCAAAAAAGGCTGGCAAAGACCGGAAAAATTTTAGGTATAGCGGCCCTTCTTATCTGCGCCCTTATTTTTATCTGCGGCACCCTGCAGGGACGGCCTGTTTTCGATATGTTTATGACCAGCGTAAGCCTTGCCGTTGCCGCTATTCCAGAAGGGCTTCCTGCCATTGTAACAATTATGCTTTCTTTAGGCGTAGAACGAATGGCCAGGAAAAATGCTGTTATCCGAAAGCTGCCTGCAGTAGAAACCCTGGGAAGCGCCACGGTAATCTGTTCCGATAAAACGGGTACTCTTACTCAAAATAAAATGACTGTAACCCACCTGGCCTCCGTCTCTGGAAAGGAATCGGCTTCTACGGACACTGGCAGATTCCTTTTAACTCTGGCTGCAAGCTGCTCCGATGCTTCCGTCCATTTTTCCGGCCAGGATACTATTATTACCGGCGACCCTACCGAAGCCGCCCTGGTTCTGGCTGCAGAAAATGCAGGCATCAGCAAATCCCGGCTGGATCTGGAGCAGCCCCGTGTAAAAGAAATTCCCTTTGATTCTGTACGCAAACGAATGACGACCATACATAAAACAGAACGGGGAGGTTATCTTTGCATTACCAAAGGCGCTCTGGATATGCTGTTGCCTTCTTGTACCCTTTGCTATGCTCATGGGAAAGAGGTTCCCCTATCCGGCGACCTTACTGCCGCTATCCAAAAAGAAAACCAGGCCATGACAGATCAGTCTCTCCGGGTTATTGCCATTGCCTATAAAAAATCTACCGCCGCCTCCGGCAGCCCAGAAAAAAACCTGGTTTTCGCAGGCCTTGCCGGTATGATTGACCCTCCCCGTCCAGAGGCAAAAGAGGCTGTCCACACCTGTAAGCTGGCTGGAATTACCCCTGTTATGATTACTGGGGACCATATTTTAACCGCTTTTTCAATTGGAAAAAGCCTGGGGATTGCTGAACAGAAAAAAGAAGCTATCACAGGCAATGACCTGGACAAATTAAATGACCGGGAGCTGCTTTCCTCGATTGAAAATTACCATATTTTCGCAAGAGTTTCCCCCGCCCATAAGGTTCGTATTGTAAAGGCCTTTCAGGCAAAAGGTAATATCGTAGCTATGACCGGAGACGGCGTCAACGACGCTCCTGCTTTAAAAGCCGCCGATATTGGCTGCGCCATGGGTATTACCGGCACAGATGTGGCAAAAAACGCCGCGGATATGATTCTCACAGATGACAACTTTGCTACAATCATCTCTGCGGTAAAGGAAGGACGCGGAATTTATGACAATATCAAAAAATCTATCCACTTCCTTCTTTCCAGCAACGTCGGAGAAATCCTGACTATATTCGCCTCTATCCTGCTGAATTTTCCTACGCCTCTTTTGGCCGTACAGCTCCTTTGGATTAATCTGGTGACAGATTCCCTCCCGGCAATTTCCCTTGGCTGCGAAGCCCCGGATCAAAATATTATGTGCCGCAAGCCGAACGATCCGAAAAAAGGCATGTTTGCCGACGGCCTGGGCCTCCGTATTATCCTGGAAGGGCTTTTTATCGGTTTTCTTGCTCTGAGCGCTTTTTTGGCAGGAACCCGGTTTTTACCAGGCAAAAGCCTTACCTTGGGCAGAACCATGTGCTTTTGCGTCCTCTCTCTGTCCCAATTATTTCATTCCTTCAATATGCGTAGCAGCCGTTCCCTATTCTCCATCGGCCTGTTTTCCAACTACAAGCTTTTGCTCTCCTTCCTTGTTTGCGCTCTTTTACAGGCGGCCGTTATCAGCGTTCCTGCCTTTGCCGTTATATTTAAAGTAGTTCCGTTATCCTGGCAGCAATGGGCTATTTGCCTGTTTCTTTCTTTCCTGCCGATTCCTGTTATGGAACTGCAGAAGCGGACCTTGAAGCCATAAACAAAAGCTCCTGGGATTCTGCATGTTATATACATACAAAGCGGGGCGTGCAGGCGGCAGTGGGGCTTGATACCCTATTGCCGCCCTTAATTTCTTGCCAGATGCTGAATTTGAAAAACGCAGAAAACTCAAAGAAATGAAGTATTGTTTTTTTGTCCAAATGATAGTATAATTTATAATAACAATACTGTAAAACCAAAGATTGGAGTCGTTATATGAAACTGAGACCCTTTGACAGCTCTTTAAATGAAGATTATTCCATGTATGACAAGCTTCCGTACGAAAAAGACATTGACTTATGCGGACCAGATAAAATTGCCTTAGAAAGCGGCAATATCATAAAATTTTATCAATGTAAAATGGACGATACCTATCAGATAACGGGGATCGACGACCTGTTCTATGAAAAGCTCAGTCTCCATGAACAAGAGCAACAAGAAAAAGAAAACGAAAAAACAGCTATTGAAAAACTTGCCGACACTCTTCTCCCTGAAGAAGAAATGGAAACTATAGACGAGCCGCAGCTCGCAGAAGAAGCCCTTGCAGAAGAATACTATGCGAAAGACGAATACTAAAAACGGCAAAGCCTAACATATGTTTAATAATTCACTACATCCCATTTTTCAAAAGATTTATACCAAATCTCATGTAAAATGGGATGTAATAAATTTCCGGGTGTTCTTTTCGGATGCGTTTGGGCAAATATCATACAAAATACGGCGCACAGATAGCAAAAATGATTTTTCAAACGGATCCTAGCCTCTAAGAAATCCAAAAATCTCCCGGCTCATAAGACCATTTGCCATTTTCCTTTTTTGCCCTGCCATTAGAATATCCTATAGCTCCCAACCCGCTTCTCCATTTTTCTGCAGAAAATGAAAAGCTGTTCTTCTCCTCCTCTGTCGCTTCAACTGTAAAAAGGATTCCCTCTTCATAATAATACCCGTCTTCAGAAAGCCGCCCCTCTGCCTTTAGCGCTTCATAATCTGTTGCAAAGGCTTCTAAATTCCAGGCGCGCCCAATTAGATATATAAGAGCTTCCTTTTCCATCTCTGTAAGGTTTTTTACATTTTTTACATTTACGCCGATTTCTTTAATATCGCTGTTTAATCCAGAATCCTCCTCATAAAGCTCCTGAAAAATATCCAGATAAAGGCTTACCAGGCAATCCTCCTTTCCTACTTTTTCAATCGCATAAATTTCAGGCAGCTGACACGGATAGCTTTCCAAGATAATCCCATTATAATAAATATTAACCAGTTCTCCTTCTGTAAGCTCCTCTTCACTTTTCATTGTATAAAGCTCCGCCGCTTTTCCATCCTCTTCCCGGTTAACAATTAAGTACGCGTCTTTCTGCTTTTTTATTACCTTTGCTTCTAAAACCGCTTCTGCCTTCTCTTTTGCCAGCTCCAGATTTGTTTTCGCAGGTTTTTCCGCCCTTTTTGTCTGACAACCGGTAAATATAAGCGCCGCCAATAAAGCAAGAATTATCCCATATCTCTTTTTTTTCATAAAATCCCTCCATTCTGGCTTATCCTTTAAAAGCCTTTCTTATATAGTGGTATTTTATAAAAAAAATGTTGCAGAATATAAAAATTTCTCACCCTTTTGCCAAACAATTTCTTCGCCGCTTTTACTCCTTCCACCTTACCTTCTGATGAGGCAGTCTTACATACCTTCCCTCCATATATTCTACATCGGCAAGGCTCTTATCAGCGGCCAGGTCATAAGCAAGCTTTAACATCTCTTTTGCCTGGCCTGCGCCGTCGTTAAATACCGTCGCTCCCAGACTCCCTTCCTGAATTGCTTCCAACCCTACCTTCGTCCCGTCAATCCCCGCAATAAAAGGATATTCAGAAAGCGGGATTTCCGCCGCCTTATAAGCATCAATAGCTCCTAAAGCCATGTCGTCATTATTAGACAGCACCAGCTCTATTTTATCTCCGAAGGTTTCCATCCATTGCTGCATTTTACTTTGAGCCTGTCCCCGGTTCCAATTAGCAATGGCGTGTCCCAGCTTCTCTACCGGAATCCCCGCCTCTATAATTGTGTTTACTGAATATTCGGTGCGGATAATCGCGTCCTGATGGCCCGCCTCCCCCTCTAGCATAACATATTGAAGAATACCGTCGCCGTTTTTATCCAGCCTCTTACCATAATCCTTATAAGCCTCCGCTACAATTTCTCCCTGCATAATGCCAGATTCCAATGTAACCGCCCCTACATAATAAAGCTTTTCCCATCGCTCCAAATCCTCTTCTACCAATTCCCGGTTAAAAAAAATTACAGGCACATCGGCGCTTTTCGCTTTATCAATAATCATAGTGGGGTCCGTCCGGTCTACCAGATTCACACAGACTACATCGCACCCGCTATGAATAAAATCCTCTATTTGGTTGTTTTGTTCACTTTGGCTTCCCGCTGCATTCTGTACCTCTAAGGTAATGGAGCCCCCGGTTTCCATCTCTTTTTCCTTTACCGCCTCCTCCAGGCTTTCCATAAGCTGGGCAATAAAGGTATCGTACTGGTCGTAGACGCTAACTCCAATTTTAATAGAATTCTTCTCTCTTTCCCCTGTACGGCCGCAGCCTGTCAGGACAAACATAAGTCCTGCCGCCAGACCAAATACTGCCATCCGCTCTATAGGTTTCCTTTTCCTTCGCTTTTTTCCTTTCATCGTTACCCCTTTTCCATGCTGCAACGCCGGCTACTGTACTGATGGAAACATGATTTCTTCCACCTTTTCCCCATAAAGGTTGCTTTTATCCACTAAAATAAAGGGAATTTCCCTGCCTTTCGCCTCTCCATAATAACGAAGCTGCCAGTATAGGTTTTCCAAAGCAGAATATCCCATAACAAATTCATCCGCCGCCACCATCACATCCACCAGACCCTTATCCAGATAATATACCAGCTTCTCAGTTCTTCCAATCGTATATAAAAGCTTGCCATCCTCCTCCGCTCTTTCTAAGGTCTCTTCCCCTGCCTGAGCGTCCAGACATAAAATCCTGTCCGCCTGGCTCCACAGCTCCTTAGAAATTCCTGCGGTTTCTGAAGCTGTAAAAGCAATCCTGCCATCCAGGCTTTCCCTTACTCCTTCCAGTCTTTCTTTATTTGATTCCCTGTTTATATTTCCCATTATCACGCCGAATACTTCTCCTGGCGCCGCCTTTGCAGCGGCCGCTTCCCCCAGCTTTCTGCCCATAGCCTTATTATCTGCCGCGACATAGCCCGCTTCAAAAACCAGCGGCAGAAAGGAATCCACCATAACCAGTTTTACCTGGCTTAAAGATTCATTCATCTGCTCTACTAAAAGCCCCTGATTCGCCAAATTTAGCACAAGTCCCTCTGCGCCGTTTTGAACCTCTCTGTGAAGGATTTCCAGCCTCTCCTTTACCGTTTCATTTCCTGTAAGCATAACATAGCGAAGCTCTATTCCCTTTTCAGCGGCAAAACCTTCCATCCCCTGCCGCAGCACCTCCCACTGTACGGTATTCTGCGCTTCCAGCACTACGGATACCTTCGCCGTATCCTGCTCTGTTTCCCCATTCCAATAGGCATAAGTAAAAACAACCAGAAAAAACAAAATAATTCCGGCCAGAATCATAGCCCGGCTAACTTTTCTTTTCAAAGCTTTCCCTCCCCTCTTCATAAAGAATAGCGGGAAGATGAATCTTCACCGTAGTCCCTTCGTCCGGGCAGCTCTCAATCGTAAGGCCGTATTCCTCCCCATAGCGAAGCTGTATCCGCTTATGGACGTTTATCAGCCCTACGCCCGATCCTTTCGCCCGTACACGGTTTTCATCTGTCAAAAGACCTTCCACTACCTCCTCTGGCATTCCCATTCCATTGTCCGTTACTTCAATATAAATATCCTTTTCCTTCCGATACCCTTTCACCTCAATTTCTCCATCTCCATACATATACTCTATGCCATAATAAATAGCATTTTCCAAAAGAGGCTGTATAATCAGCTTCACTGTTGCATACTCATAGATTTCTTCTTCTATCCTGTATTCAATAGAAAATTTATCCTTATACCGTATTTTCTGAATATTCATATAATTCTTTGCATGAGCAATCTCATCCTTAATCGGAATAATATTTTTTCCCTTGCTAAGACTAATCCGAAACAGACTGGCAAGGTCTGTAACCATGCAGATAGCTTCTTGATACCGTTCCCCTTCAATCATCCACACAATAGAATCCAGGGTATTATACAAAAAATGAGGATTAATCTGGGATTGTAGGGCATCCAGCTCAGAACGGCGTTTTTCCTCCTGTTCCATAACCACCTTCTCCATCAGCTTCCTAAGCTGCACCACCACATAATTTAAAGTCCTGCCCAGATGTTCAATCTCATTGGAACCGCCGCCATCATATACCACAACATCCAAATTCCCATTTTCCAGTCCCCGGACAGACCGGTCCAGCCGCTTAATCGGCTTTGCCAGCTGAGCGGAAACAAAGCTGTTTACTAAAACCATCACGCCCATCGTAATTACTACAATCAAAATAACAAAAAACCGGGTCTGGTTAAAACTGATGGCAAAGGTACTGTAAGGCGCTACATTTACAATTTTCCAGCCGGTATAGGCCACCGTTTTTACCGTAACCACCCTCTTGTCACCCTGAAAGCTTTCCTTGTGGGAGCCATCCTCATATCCGGCGGCCGCTTCCTTATTTTCTTTTACAATCCCTGCTGTAATTAGTCTCTGCTTTGGATGATAAATAATTTTCCCATCTCTGTCCACCAGATAAATATACCCCTGCTCTCCTGTTGAATTGTACCGCTTAAATAGCTGCTCGATCCCGCTGAAATTCATATCTACCAGAAGAACCCCCCGGATATTAGTCCCCTGAGAAGTAAATTCCACCATCCGGCTCAGAGATGTAACCCAATAATACCGATAGGAGGTATCGTCAAAAAGATTCTGCACATGAGGCGTAGAAAAATGGAGATTCTCCATTTCCTGTCTGGCCGCCATAAACCAGGAATGTTTTCTTACATCCAAATCCTTTTTCAAATTACTGACCGGCGTTGCCGCTACCAGGCCGCCGTCCTCTGTAAAGCAGGAAATATTCACCAGATAATCCTTATTGGCTTCATAAAGCAGATTCATTTCCTCATCCATACTCTCAGTAGAAATATCCTTGTTTTTAATCACAGAGTAGTACATGGTATCAGAAATCCGCATCATATTCCTTAAATAGGTTTCCAGATTGGCATTTGCCTGGTTTAAAAGCTGCTCCGTAGCCTGAACCATAATTTCCTCCGTCCTGGAAACAAACCGGGCATACAGCATTATACCGATAAAAGCCATACAAACAACCGCAATTAAAGTAAAGGAAGCGGATATGGTAAACTGTATGCTGGTCAGGCCATGCTGCTTTGCAAATGTCATCCATTGTCGTTTAATTTTCTTTATCATTTTGCTCCATTCTGGTTTTCCGGTATTTTGACGGGGCCATACCGTATTTTTTCTTAAACACATAACTGAAATAATTAGCCTCGGCATATCCTACCTTCCCAGAAATTACATAAGACTTCTCCTCTGTCTCCTCTAAAAGGCGGATTGCCTTTTCCATCCGCAAATCAGTCAGGTAATTTAAAAAAGTCTTGCCTGTCTCCTTTTTAAAAATTGTACAAAAATAAGCCGCGCTTACATTCATCGCCCCGCAAGCTTTTTCCACGGAAAGACTACTGTCCCCATAATTTTCTTCCAAATAGGCTACCGCCTTGTCCACTAAAATCTTAGCCGAATTTTTCCTTTCCCGGCTCACAGACCTGCGAATCATAAAGCAGCTGTCCAAAAGCCACTGCCTTATGGCATCCATTGTATTAAAGCTGTTTACTACCCGGTAAATATCCATACCCTCTCCAAAAATTTCCCCTGCATCTATTTGATAAGAACCCGTCATCTTATAAAGCTCTGTAGCCAGCTCCATCAATATAATCTTAAACTGGATTACCGACGCCTGCGCCTCTTTTAAACAATCTATAAACCTGTCTACCCCTTCTTCCAGGCTTTTTTTATCTCCTACCCGGATTTCCCGGATAATAGAAGCTATCTCCTTATCGCTCCAGTCCATATTATTTACATTCGCCGGTTCGATATATCCAATATATACCGCCTGGCATCCGCCTTTGCCCTTTCCATAAAAAACAGCGTTTTTCGCTTCCGCATAAGAATTACATAAAGCATCCAGGCTTTCGCAGGCGCTGCCGATACCGGCGGTAGCATTCATTTTCAAAATGCGATGCGCCGTTTTACAGATACGGTCCATCGTATCTGTAAATTCTTTCATTTGTTCTTTATCCTCCAGCATTGTAATATATACCACCTGGTTAAAATATAAAAACCCCTTAAAGGAGTAAAGGCCCTCCAAACTCTCATCTGCCAGCCTTTTCATTGAAAACTGCATAAGCTCCTTTTCCATGCTCCCCGCCGCCATCTGAAACTGGATAACAGATACCGTATAAAAAGGAGAAGACAGCGCAATTTGATAGTCCCGCCGGAAGCTCTCAATTTGCTCCTTATCCATTCTGCCCTCTAAAAGACCAATGTAAAACTGATCCTGCAGCATCGGAAGGCTTTTCTGATAATATTCCTTCAGCTTATGCAGGTTCATCTTTTCATCTCTTTCCCTGTCCAGTACGCCTTTCATTTTTTGAAAAATCACAGTGAGCTCGTCCAGTTTTATAGGCTTTAAAATATACTCCTCTACCTCCAGCTTTATCGCCTCTCTTGCATACTCGAATTCATCAAAGCCTGAAAAAATAATAATTTTAATCCCATCATATCTTTCCTTCAGCCTTTTACTCAATTCCAGTCCATCCATAAAGGGCATTTTAATATCTGTCATTACTATATCCGGCACATTGGCCTCTGCCATCTCCAAGGCCTCTTCGCCATTTTGGGCGTAGCCTGATACCTCAAACCCTAAAATCTCCCATTTCATCTTTCGGATAACCGCTTCAATTACCTCCGGCTCATCATCCACCAGCAAAACCTTATATAAATCCATAAAACCTCCTTATATCCTTGGATTACAGCAGACTTTTATACATAAAACAGCCTAAAAGCCATATATATCATATGGCTCTTGGGCTGTTTTTTTAACTTTATTTTCTTCTTAAATATTACTTCTTAGCTAAATATTTTCTCAGGTCAAGAGCTACTGCGATAATGATAACCGCACCCTGTACAATATACTGCCATGAAGTATCAATCTTTAAGAACTGCATGGAAGACTTTAAAATTTCAAATACAAGAACGCCGACCAGGATACCGGACACCTTACCAACGCCGCCGTTTGTAGATACGCCGCCGATGGTACACTCAGCGATTGCCTCCAGCTCATAGCTAAGACCTGTATTTACACTGGCTCCGCCTGCCTTGGAGCCCAGCATAAAGCCGGCAAGGGCAAACAAAGCGGAAGCCAGCACATAGATCTTTATTTTTGTCTTTGCAACATTAATGCCGGCTACTTCTGCCGCCGCTTCATTGCCGCCGATAGCGTACATATATTTTCCGTGGCGGGTTTTATTATAAAGGAACCACATGAAAGCACCAACCACTGTAGCAATAAGGAAGAAATAAGGAATTACTCCAAACAGCCTTCCCTTTGCAATGTTTAAATAATCATCACGATAACCGCCAAGAGGAACGTTCTTTGTATAAACCATACAAATACCATAAACGATAGTCTGCATACCCAAGGTCGCAATAAAAGGAGGAACCTGCCAGAAAGAAACCACGCAGCCGTTAATAAAACCGAAAATACAGCAAATTCCAATACAAATAAGAAGTACTAAAAACAAGTTCATTTCTGGAAGATTTGGGAAAAACTTTCCGCTATAATCCGCCTTTTGAAGCAGAGTACCTGCAATACAGGCGCCCAAACCTACAGTACGTCCTGCCGACAGGTCGTTGCCTTTGGTGATCAGACAGCCGGAAATACCCAAAGCAATAATAAAACGGGAAGCTGTATTCATGGCCAGGTTCGCAAAGTTATCCCCACTCAAAAAATTCGGACGGTAAATACCTACGCCTACTGCCATAGCCAATACAATAATAATCAATATATTTTCTGAAATTAATTTCTTAGCATCAACATTTTTTGTTTTATTCATCTTAGCTCCTCCTTAATTAAACTGGGTTGCAAAATGCATAACCTTTTCCTGG
Organism: uncultured Acetivibrio sp.; assembly: GCA_949841225.1. Lineage (GTDB taxonomy): Bacteria > Bacillota > Clostridia > Lachnospirales > Lachnospiraceae > Velocimicrobium. The sequence goes on along the minus strand of CATKYY010000032.1, from coordinate 4,926 downwards.
GTTGCCTCTTCTCCGCTCAGCTCGCCAGTCAGCCTGCCATTGCACATAACCAGGATTCGGTCGGACATGCCAAGCAGCTCTGACATTTCCGATGAAATCATAACGATCGCCTTCCCCTGCTTCGCCAATTCAATCATAATCTGGTAAATTTCGTATTTCGCGCCCACGTCAATACCACGGGTCGGCTCATCCATAATCAGAATATCCGGGTCGTTCGCCAGCCATCTGGAAATAATTACCTTCTGCTGATTACCGCCGGAAAGAGACTGTATTAGGGTCTTGGAGCTTGGTGTTTTAATACTCAGCTTCGCCACGTTATCCTGAACCAGCTGTTCAATCTTTTTATCATTTAAAACAATTTTCATTTCCACATATTTGTCAAGAGAAGCTACCGATACATTATCCGCAATGGAAAGCACGCTAAAAATACCGGTTCCACGGCGGTCCTCTGTAATAAGCCCGATACCGTTTCTAATCGCATCCTTCGGACTGTTTACTTTAATCGGTTTCCCCTCCAGCAAAATTTCACCGGACGCCAGATGCCGGACGCCGAATAAAGCCTCCATAAGCTCAGAACGCTGAGCTCCTACCAAACCTCCAAGGCCGAGAATTTCGCCTCTGCGCAGCGTAAAACTTACATCCTTAAAAGACTTCGGCAAAACGCTGGTCAGTCCCTTCGCCTCTAAAACCACCTCTCCAGGTACATTATCTCTTGGAGGGTACATATTGGAAAGCTCCCGTCCTACCATCTTGGCAATAATGGTATCAATCGTCAGGCTCTTTGCTTCCCAGGTGCCGATATACTGTCCGTCACGCATAATGGATACATCGTCGGAAATCCGCAGAATCTCATCCATCTTATGCGAAATATAAATAATACCTACGCCCTTTTTTCTCAAATCATTTACTATCCGAAACAGCGCCTCTACTTCATTGTCTGTCAAGGAGGAGGTTGGCTCATCCAAAATAACCACCTTGGCGTTCATAGACACTGCTTTTGCTATTTCAACCGACTGCATCTGGGAAATTGACAAGGTTCCCAGCTTTGCCTTCGGATCATATTCCATCCTAACTTCTTTTAAAAGCTGTTCTGCTTCTTCATACATTCTTTTGTGGTCCACAATAGGAAAAGGACCTACTTTTTTAGTCGGATACCTTCCACAGAAGATATTTTCCGCAATACTCCGTTCTGGAATCGGCTGTAGTTCCTGATGAACCATAGCGATTCCTTTATGCAGTGCATCATCCGCGTTTGCAATATGTACTTTCTCGCCTTCCAGATAAACTTCGCCTTCATCCATCTTATAAATACCAAAGAGGCATTTCATCAAAGTCGATTTACCCGCGCCGTTTTCCCCCATTAACGCATGTACTGTTCCAGGCCTTACCTTAATTGTAACGTTATCAAGCGCCTTAACACCAGGAAAGCTTTTGGATATTCCACGCATCTCCAATAAATAGTCGCTCATGTCTTAACCTTCCTTTCATACAAACTTGGGTGTGCGCGAAGGCACACCCAAGATGATTTACTGCTACACAATCATTATTTCAGAAGATCTAAGATTTCCTGTGCATTTTCCTGTGTAACTTTGATATAATCTACACCGATTAAAGTATCAAGAGTTTCACCAGCTGCAAACTTAGCTGCTGCTTCTGCCGCTGCATGAGACTGTCCGATATGGTCGTTGAATACAGTACCTGTAATGCTTCCTGCAATAACGCCTTCCAAAGCGTCTGTTAAAGCGTCTACGCCTAATAAGTAAATGTCAGTTCCTACAGTCCTTCCAGCTGCTTCAATCGCCTGCTTAGCGCCAAGAGCCATAGCGTCGTTGTTGCAGAATACAACTTCAACCTGCTCGCCATAGTTTGTTAAAGCGTTTGCTACGATTTCCTGTCCTCTTGCCTGATCCCAGTCGCCGCGCTGCTCGTCAAGTTTTTCAACTTCCATGCCTGCGTCGGTCAGAGCCTTAATGGAGAACTCTGTTCTGTACTGAGCATCAATATTTTCAGGATCTCCCATTACCATTACATAAGAAACCTTTCCGTCTCCGTTGATGTCGCCCTTATTTGCAGTATTTAAAACGATTTCGCCCTGGAAAGTACCAGACTGTCTAGCATCAGCTCCTACATAAGTAGCTTTTGTGCCGTCTGCCGTCCATCTAGCCTTTTCATCATCGTCTGGCTCACGGTTAATGTAAACAACCGGAATGTCTGCTGCGCTGCAAAGATCTGTGATATTTGCTGCTGCTGTAGACTGTACCAGGTTTACGATAAGAACGTCAACGCCTTCTGTGATAAAGTTCTGGATCTGGTTTGTCTGCTCTGCCTGGTCATTCTTTCCATCCATTACAGTAACGGTAGCTCCGCCTGCTTCCAGGTATCTCTGAAGCTCTGTTCTGTAAAGGGTCATAAAGTTATCATCAAATTTGTAAATACATACGCCGATGTTAAGTCCATCAACACCTGGGCAGCCATCTGCCGCTGTGGTCTCTGCCGGAGCCGGCGTTGTCTCTGCTGGAGCTGGTGTGGTTGCTGCCGGAGTCTCGCTTGGCGTACTTGTATCTGCCGGCGTATCTGCTGGTTTAGAACCGCAACCAGTCAACATGCCAACTGCCATAGCGCCGCAAAGTAATAATGCTAATACTTTCTTTTTCATGTTTTTCATATCCTCCCTTATAATTTTAACTTCCTGTTACAAAGTAAATTATAATCGAGGTTTGTAAAAATTTACATAGGAAATTTTTCTATAAACCATGAAAATCCTTTCATCTTTATATATTTTTAATTATTTTCTTCTACATTTTCCTCTTCCTCTTGGTACATTTCACGATACTCCTTTTTCCATAACCCATAGCCCCCTGATATAATGCACAACAGGCAGAAAACGCTTAAAACTACCATAGCTGCAATTACCAGCGGCACATGGGACACCTCCGGCTCTAAAAGCCCTTTCCCAACATTTCCTATAATATAAACCAAATATACGCCGACAAAGGCCCTTAAAATATAATTGCTTTTTGGAAACCTTCTGTCAATCAAAAGCCATTTTTTCCATCTGGTATTCTTCATAATTTCCCTCATCTCTGCGCGGCTTTTTGTGCATATCAAGTTTGCGGCTGCCGTGCAAACCCAAACTTGGTAATGAAAGCTTTAAAAGTCTTTCCCTTGTTCCTCCAGCCAGGCAAAGTATTCCTCATCCAGGTCAAAATCCTCGGCCCTGTATCCGCCCTCTGGTTCTTTTTCTTCCAGCTCTGGCACAGGCTCCTCTATATAATCCTCTTCCTCGGCTGCCAGCATATCCTCTACCCTTTCCCTCCATGCATCAGCAACCTTAACCTCAAAACCTTCCCTCGCCGGCTTATGTACCTCTACCTTTGTTTTTGTCCCATCCTGGATTTTCACCTCATAGCTGGTTCTCTTTGGAACATACTCCTCATCTACCTTAATTTCATACAGCCCCTTCTTTATTGGCTGCGTCCCCTCTTTTGTATGCTCCCGCAAAAGCTCTAAAAGCTCCTGCTTATTGCCGGATATAATATCCAGCTTAGCATCAAATTCTGCCAGCATCTCCTCCATCTGCCGCCGCATTTGCTCCTTGCTGCGAAGAACAGCCAGATTTACTTCAGAGAGCATATCGTCTACATATTCCAAGGAAGCGCCATAAATCTCCCTTGCTACATTCTCTGCTTCCCTTATAATCCTGGCCGCTTCCTCCTTCGCTTCCCTTATCTCCCTCTCATCCATGACGCTTACTCCTTTAGTTCTCCTACTTCTCTACTAAGTATATCATACCGCCGGGCTTTTTTGAAAAATTTTTTTCTTTTTGAATACTTTTTTCTTTTTCCTTCGTTATAATACATGAAGGGCAATGAAATACAAAAAGCAAAAATAAAGGTGGTGAGGCAAATAAATATGGAAGAAACCTTTTCCCGGCTGGTTCAGCGCTACCAGAACCTGGTCTGGTCTATCTGCTACAAAATAACCGGCGATTATTTTGAAGCCCAAGATTTATCCCAGGAAACCTTTCTTTCCGTTTATAAAAACCTCGGCGCCTTTGACGGACAGAATGAACAGGCATGGATCTGCAGAATTGCTACTAATAAATGCCTGGACTACAAAAAACGGGCGGCAGCGCGCTCCCAGCCCACAGAAGATACTTATTTTAATGAGGTAGAAAGCCCCGCCCCAACGCCGGAGGCCGCCTGTATGGACCTTCTCCAGCAGGAAAAGCTTGAAAGACTGTGCGCAAGCCTAAAGCCTCCCTACGATAAAATCGCCATAGATTACTTTTATCATGAAATGACTGCCAAATCTATGGCAGAGCAATACGACAAAAACCTGAAAACCGTCCAGACCCAGATTTACCGGGCAAAAGGCATGTTAAAGAAACTTTGGAGAAAGGAATAGGCCTATGGAACAATTAAAATTACACATTTCAGAGGAAGACTTCCACCGCTTTCAAGAAAATAAGCTCTCTGTAAAAGAACTCGAAAATCTGTTAAGCCACGCCGCCAGTTGTACCTTCTGCGCCGGCCGGCTGGCAGAAAGCTTTGAAAAATCAGGGCTTTACCGGGCTCCGAATAATTTTAGCGAAGCTGTTCTCAGTAAAACAAAGACTATGGCTCCAGTTCCCTTACTCCCTGCTTTTTCCAGAAAACAGCAATTTTGTTTTTACAGCGCTAAAATCTGCGCTGCTATGGCTATCGCCCTTGCAGTCCTTTTTACTCTGCCTGACCCTGTGCCTTCCATGAAGCCTGCTATTTCCTGGGATGTACCGCTGCCTGCCAGAACGGAACCATCCCTTGCAGAAAAAATTAGCGACGCTTTAAACTCTGCTGCAAGTAATGTAAATGAAACTATGAATGCATTTATATCTTATCACCCGTTAAAAGAAGAACAGGATTAAAATTACAATCACAGGCTTGC
>CATKYY010000031.1 GCA_949841225.1 uncultured Acetivibrio sp. | reverse complement strand
ATTTCTGTGATTGATGGAAAGAAAAATTATGTCGGCGGGGCTATTCTTCCTGGAGCGTATACCTCCTTAGACGCTTTAGTTGCTAATACAGCGCAGCTTCACCGCATCAGCATGGAGGCGCCCAAAAAAGTGATTGGCAAAAATACTACAGATTGTATGAAAAGCGGTATGATATATGGAAATGCTGCTTGTATTGACGGCATGATAGGGCGGATAGAGGAAGAGCTTGGCGCAGAGGCGGTTGTGGTGGCGACCGGAGGTTTGGCTGCCAGTGTTGTGCCCCATTGTAAGAAGAGGATTATTATAGACGACGCCTTGTTGTTAAAAGGGCTGAAGCTTATTTATGACAAGAATGCGTAGAGTACGATTAGAATTTAATTGAAATTTAAGTTTAGTAAAAGGAGGAAAGAGGCATGCTGAAAGGGAAACATATTGTGTTAGCAATTACAGGAAGTATCGCGGCATATAAGATTGCTAATCTGGCAAGTATGCTGGTGAAGGAAAAATGCAAGGTAACTGTGTTAATGACCCAGAATGCCGTTAATTTTATCAATCCTATTACTTTTGAAACTCTGACGGGGAATAAATGCCTGATTGATACCTTTGATAGAAATTTCCAGTATTCTGTAGAGCATGTGTCTTTAGCAAAGGAAACAGACGTAGTTTTAGTAGCGCCAGCTTCGGCTAATGTAATCGGGAAAATGGCTCATGGGATTGCTGACGATATGCTGACAACTACGATTCTTGCCTGCGAGTGCAAAAAAATTGTGGCTCCAGCTATGAATACTCATATGTACCATAACCCTATTGTGCAGGATAATTTGAAGATTCTTGAGAAGTATGGAATGGAAGTTATTAAACCGGATTATGGTTATCTTGCCTGCGGCGATACAGGGGATGGAAAGATGCCTTCAGAAGAAACCTTATTTGCTTATATCCAAAGAGAGGTTGGCCGGGAAAAGGATTTCGCTGGAAAAAGAGTGCTGGTTACGGCGGGACCTACCCAGGAGTCTCTGGATCCCGTGCGTTATATTACCAATCATTCCACAGGAAAGATGGGCTATGCCCTGGCTAAGGCGGCAATGCTGAGAGGAGCTAAGGTGACGTTGGTAAGCGGACCGGTAAGTATTTCCAAGCCTCTTTTTGTCGAAGGGGTAGACGTGGTTTCTGCTAAAGATATGTATCAGGCTGTGATGGAGAGGGCGGATGAACAGGATATTTTTATTATGGCGGCTGCCGTTGCAGATTATAAGCCAAAGGAACAGGCGGCTCAGAAGATGAAAAAATCGGAGGAGGAGCTGTCGCTTCCTTTATGCCGTACGCAGGATATTTTACAGGCTCTTGGGGATAGACGAAAGGAAAATCAATTTATTTGCGGTTTTTCTATGGAAACGGAGAACCTGATAGAGAATTCCAGAGCTAAGCTTATAAAAAAGAAAGCGGATATGATAGCAGCCAATAGTTTAAATGCCAAAGACGCCGGGTTTGGTACAGATACGAATAGAATAACTCTGATTACCAGGAAAGAAAAAGAGGAACTTCCGCTGCTTTCAAAAGAGGAGGCGGCGCATGCTATATTAGATAGGATTGTAAAAGAGATATAGAATCGCTGGTAATGTTGTTTCACAATCCTGGACGGTTAATCGTTGTTAAGAGCTCGGAAGGGATTGTGAAACAAAGATGTTCAGAGGGGCCTGAATGTTTAAAATAAAAAAATTAAAAAAAGGGCTTGCAATTTATTTAACTATGTGGTAGAATACCATTTGTGACAAGCAATGAAATTGTTATTGGGCTATCGCCAAACGGTAAGGCAACGGACTCTGACTCCGTCATTTCAAGGTTCGAATCCTTGTAGCCCAGCTTAAGTAGGAATGTATTTTAATACATTCCTATTTTATTTTGACGGAAAATAAAAGCAAAGGGACTGTAATATAGAAAATTACAGTCCCTTTCTATGTCTGCTAATTATTTTACGGTTACTTTGATAGAAGCTGTTTTTTTATTGTAGGTGGTTACTTTAATAATAGCGGTTCCTTTTTTCTTGGCAGTAACCCGTCCGTCTTTGTTTACAGAGGCTACAGATTTCTGACTGGAGGAGAAGGTCAGTTTGTTGCTATAGGCTCCCGAGGAAAAGCTGACTTTTAAAGGATAGGATTTTCCTGCCTTAAGGGATTTGGTGCTGATGGAAAGCTTAACCTTTGCAGGAGCTTTTTTTACCTTTATTGTGATAGAGGAGGAGCAGCCGCTGCCGCAGGTTGCGGTAATAACGGCTGTACCGGTTTTTTTAGCTGTGATTTTCCCGGATTTGGATACAGTAGCTATGCTTTTATCTGAGCTTTGAAAGGAAACGGCGTCTGTGGAGCCTGTTGGGGAAAGGCTATAGGAAGGAGTGTAGGTTTCCTTTATGCCCAGGGTTGCAGCCTTGGTTTTGTACATAATACTGTCCGCTTCCATATAGGAGTAGTTTAAATCACAGGAGCCCTTGCCGTTATTAGTGTTAGCGCCATTTACATTGCCGTTTTCCGTAAACTGCCAGATGTCGCAGTCTGCCGGCAGCTCTTTTTTTCCTTCTGGGGTTATTTGGCCATTGTAGGATGCAATCCATATTTTGTAATCAGAAAGCTCGTCCCAGTTAAAATCATTTTTAGCGCGGTCTGCGCTGGTATAAATCATCGGCACATAGCCGGCTGCAGCAATGGTATCGCAGAAGGCTTTGGCGATGGCGGTAGTATTTTCTTTTCCGCCGGCAAAAGAACCAGGAAGTTCAATATCATAGGCCACTGGATATTCCAGTGGGCGTCCGTCCAGAATTTTTAAACAGTACTCTGCGTTTTTAATAGCTTCTTTTGGAGTACGGACGCTGCACATATGGTAAACGCCCCGTTTCAGGCCGGCGTTTCCCGCGCCCTCATAATTGGCTTCAAATTGGGGGTCCATATCTGCTTCAAACGCGTCGTTTACAGGCTCAGAGCCGTCGCCGGTTTTTATCATGGCAAAATCAATCCCCTGTTCAGAAACCAATTCCCAGTCTACAACTCCGTTGTGCCGGGATACGTCAATACCTACTCTGCCTGTCAAAGCAGAAGGATCTATTTTCTCCGCAGCCAGGGAAGCGGAGCTTATGCTGTTGATAGCAAATATGCTGATTAATAGAGCGGCCGTTAATTTTTTCAAAAGTTTCAATTATATCACCTCATTATTCCAAACTATTTTAATTTAATCTTAACACATATTTGTAAATTTAGCTACTGCTGTTCCACCTGAGTTTTTGTGTTTTGGAAATTCTAAGTTTGCTCTGGTGTACTGACACATTTGTCTGAAAGTAAATGTGTCAGTACACTAGTAGCTAAAATTATAAAAATAAAGTAAGAGAATTGTAAGGACTGAAAAAATGAGATATGATAAGATAAAGCCAGGTTAATGTATGAGAGTATGTCTGAAAAATAATTTTCAGATGTTGTCCTCGCGGGAAAGGAGAGTTTAGATGGAAAACATTGGAATACTGGTAGTAGATGATGATAAAGAGATTGCGGATTTAGTTGAAATACATCTGATAGGAGATGGGTATACCGTATATAAGGCAAATGATGCAATAGAAGGCTTGAGGCTTTTAAAGGAAAAGGAGATAAAGCTGACTGTTTTAGATATTATGATGCCTGGTATGGATGGTCTTGCCATGTGTAAAAAAATCAGGGAAACAAGCACGATTCCGATTATTATGTTGAGCGCCAAGTCAACGGATTTGGACAAGATTGTAGGCCTTAGCAATGGAGCGGACGATTATGTGGTTAAACCCTTTAATCCGCTGGAGCTGACAGCCAGGGTGAAGTCCCAGCTCAGACGTTATACAACGTTCAATCCTAATTCCAAGAATGTATCTTCTAAAGAGATTGAATTGGAGCATGTGACCATTAATAAGGATAACCATAAGGTAACGGCCTATGGAAAGGATGTAAAGCTGACGCCGATTGAATTTGACATATTATATCTGCTTGCCGGTAATTTGGGCAAGGTATTCAGCACAGAAGAGATTTTTGAACGGGTATGGAACGAAAAGATGTATGAAGCAAACAATACGGTTATGGTTCATATTCGCCGCCTGCGGGAGAAAATAGAGCTGGATTCCCGAAATGCACAGATTATAAAAACAGTGTGGGGAGTTGGTTATAAGATTGAAAAATAGTGAATTTCAAGAAATACGCCTGATGAAAAGCTTTCGGGCAAAGATTATTATTTACAGCCTTTTAAGCCTGCTGTATACAATTATAACAGAGCTGGCGGCTTTTACCCTGATAAAAACTTTGGTTAAGGTATCTAAAACAATGAGCGGAACAAAAAAGCCAGATAAAGAGATTTTTTCTGCTTTGGGAAATTCCTTTCCATTAGAGGATGGAGGCGTTATAAGAGGCCGTCCTCCCGGAGGCGCTTATTTTGTCTTTTTTGTTACGGTAGCCATGATGATAGGGATTGTCTTATTTATTTTGTATTTCCTGTTTTTAAGCCGGGAAATGGTAGATTCTCTGAACCAAATCGTAGGGGGAATCCGACAGATGAGCGACGGAGATTTAACGGCCAGAATCCATATAAAGGATGAAGATGAATTTGCTTTTATTGGAAACCAATTAAACAAAATGGCAGATAATATTGCAGGCCTTATGAGTAAGGAAAGAAATAATGAGAAAATAAAAAATGACCTAATAACCAATGTGGCTCATGATTTGCGGACTCCTCTTACCTCTGTTATTGGTTATCTGGACTTGGTGATTAAAAACGAGGACTTAGATGAAGAAACAAAAACGAGATACAATGTTATCGCTTATGAAAAGGCTTTGCGGCTTCAAAATCTGATTGGAGATTTATTCAGCTTTACTAAGGTAAGCACTGGCGAGGTGGTGCTGAAAAAAACAACGATTGATATTGTAAAGCTGGTAGAGCAGATGGTAGAGGAATTCTATCCTTCTTTTCAGGAAGCGGGGCTGGAGTATGAATTTTCCTCTGATTGCGACAGCGCCGTCATTGAAGCGGATGGAGATTTGATGGCAAGAGCCTTTTCTAATTTGATTGGAAATGCAGTAAAGTATGGAAGAGATGGAAAGGTCATAAAGATATGGATTCATAAAACGCGAAGCACAGTAACCATATCGGTTCTAAATTATGGAGAAGTCATACCAGAGGAGAGCCTGGAGCATATTTTTGACCGGTTTTACCGGGTAGAGGATTCTCGCTCTGTAGAGACGGGGGGAAGCGGTCTTGGGCTTGCTATTGCCAAGAAAATAGCTCTTATGCACGGAGGAAGCATCCATGCGGAGAGCGGCATTGGAGGGACTGTATTTGAAATTAAATTAAGACTCTAGCGGAAAGGAGAAGGATATGGGAAAAAGAAGCATTTGGATGGGGCTTGTATGCCTGGTTCTTTTTGGGCTGCTGGCTTTTAGCGGCTGTGGAGGCTATAAAAGCAATGTGGTGACGGAGGAGATAACGGAGCCAAAGGAGCCGGACAGCGCGCCGGAAGTATTTCAGGGAGGAAACCTTAAGCTTTCCATAGATTACGGATATGATAAATATGTAAAAAGCGGGCGATATATGCGGGTAATAGCAGATATTACCAATTCAGGGGAGAATTTTTCTGGCAATCTTTCTGTAATTGTGCCTGGACACAATCAAAAGCAGTATAAGTATGAAAAGGAAGTATCTTTGGCAGGAGGAGAAACAAAGCGGTTGGAGCTGGCAGTGCCCGTAGGGGGGGTGTCCAACCGATGCAATTTTGTCTTAACCGATGCAAACGAAAGAGTAGTTGCTGAGAAATCGGTAAAGGCTTATGTATCCAGAGAGAACGATCTTTTTACAGGTATTCTTACTGATGATACCCAGGGGATGGCATATTTGTCAGGAAACCAGATGAAAACCTTTTACCTGGATGCAGATAACTTTCCAGAGGATGCGTTAGGCTTGGACTCGCTGGACATTCTTATTATTAATGATTTTAATACAGAGGCTTTAAACGAAAAGCAATATGGAGCTTTGAAGGAATTTGTCATGCAGGGAGGCACCTTGGTTCTGGGAACCGGGAGCACTGGAGTAAAAACGATGGCGGCTTTCAAGGACAGTTTTTTGACAGGCGCCATAGGCGATCTGACAAAGAGGGCGACAGCCTTTGGTTTGACAGAAGAAAAACTTGTGGAGATAAAGAACCAGCTTTTAGAGGAAGCTTTGGCAAGACAGGAGGAAAAGGAACGGGAAGCTGAAGCAGAGGATTCCAAGGAAGGAGAGGCTGCTGAAGTTACAGAAACTGTAGCGGAGGAAAATACAGCCTCAAAGATTGCTCAGGATTTGCTTCCAGAAACCGACGCGATTAATCAGCTTTCTGTTGATACAATAGAAAAGGATATTCTTTCTGTTCATCTGGATGGGGCGACAGTTTTAGTTAAGGAGAACGATGTGGCGCTTTTAGAGAGCTTGTCCAAGGGAAAAGGAAAAGTGCTTTTGTTTACCATGGATTTAGGCCTTGATTCCAGCCTGCGGGATACGATAGGAAGAGAGATCGCAAACCAGATTGCAGGCAATATCAGTATTTCTGGTGCAGAAAAGATTAACCGGGAGAGCTATGGCTATAATTACAGTTATTTACAGCATTCGGCGGCGGACCTGGTAGATGCAGAAAATGTGCCTTCAGTAGGAAAATATGCCGTTATTTTGCTTGTTTATGTGCTTTTGATTGGGCCTCCTCTGTACTTTGTTTTAAAAAAGCTGGATAAGAGACAGCTGACCTGGGCGGTTATCCCATTATTTTCTGTTTTATTTGGTTCTTTTATTTATGGGATTGGAGGAGCTACAAGGCAGGACGCCCCTTATATCCGTTTTGTGGCGATAAAAACAATAGAAAACGGGATGGCGGCTACCGAAACTCTTTTTGGCATAACAGCGCCATATAATGATAATTATGAATTGCAGTTTATGGGAAGCCAGCATGTTGTGCCAGAAATAACTCCAAATGACTATTACAGCGGTAATCTTTCCAGCGACAATGATTATAACATAGCAGTCAAATATGGCGGGGGAAACACAGAGATCAAGATAAAGGATTACCCGGCCTTTGAGACCACATATTTCAAAACTTCCAGTTCAGAGGAAGAGGAAGGAAGCTTGGGCAGTACCTTGGATTTTACAGATTTTATTATGAAGGGAGAGGTGACGAATAACCTTGGCTACAAGTTGGAGCAGGCGGCCTTGTATGCTTATGGGGTTGTCTATCCATTAGGGGATTTGGAGCAGGGACAGACGATTTCTCTTACTGGCAGAGACGGTTATTTGATTTTGAACCGGAATGATATATATAACCACGAGGAACTGATTACTGAGCTTAGCGGAGGAAAGCCGTATGGCAGCCAAAAGGAGCAGACGGCGGAACAGGTGCGGTGGTACTATACCTATGAATACTATTTGACAAAGCTGGTAGGCTCTGACAGCACAGGCTGCTATCTGATGGGATTTTCTGAGGATACGCAAAATGCCTTTCTGGAGGGAAGCGGCCTGGATGTGAAGGGCGTTAATATGGCAGTGGCCACAGTGGATGTTAATTTGAGCCAGAATGGATTAACTTATATTCCAAGATTGGATGCGTATATACAGAATGTAGATGGAAATTATGACAGGCTGGAGCGCTTCCTTTATGGGGAAGAATGTTATATGGAGTTACAGTTTAATAGCAATGAAAAGATTCAAGAGATTATATACAGCGGAAAGATGAATCAGGGATTTGGAAATCATTCTACACCGTCTTATTTTAGTTTTGCAGGCGAAGTAAAGGCCTATAATTATGTGACAAATGAATATGAGCTGCTTTTTAAGAGCGGAGAGGAAGGGAGCGTTCCGGCAGCGGCTTATTTAGATGAAAATAACCGGATGAAGCTTTGGATTATACCCGACGAAACGGTGATAAGCAACCAGGGGCAGGTATCTATGCCAGTTTTGTCAGCAGTAAAGGGGGAGAAGTAGGATGTTGGAAATCAGGGATTTATATAAACGCTATGGGAAATTTACGGCTCTTGACGGATTAAATTTAGAGATTGGCAAGGGCGAGCTTTTTGGTTTTGTAGGACCGAATGGGGCCGGAAAAACGACAACCATGCGGATTATGTCAGGTCTTTTAAGGGCCGACAGCGGAAGCATCCTAATTGATGGGATAGACGCGGTGGCGCAGCCAATGAAGATAAAGGAAAAAATAGGCTATATGCCGGATTTCTTCGGGGTATATGATAATCTGAAGGCGATGGAATATATGGAATTTTATGCCTCTATTTATGGAATTGAAGGATTAGAAGCAAGGGAGCTGTGCCGGGATTTAATGAAGCTGGTAAATTTGGAGGATAAAGAGGACGCCTATGTGGACGGCTTGTCAAGGGGAATGAAGCAGCGGCTTTGTTTGGCTAGAAGCCTGGTGCATAATCCAGAACTTTTGATATTAGATGAGCCGGCATCCGGGCTGGATCCAAGAGCCAGATTTGAGATGAAGGAAATTTTAAAGAATTTAAGCAGTATGGGGAAAACGATTATTATAAGCTCCCACATTCTTCCAGAATTGGCGGAAATGTGCAGTTCCATTGGGATTATTGAGCATGGGAGAATGGTGATAAAAGGTACGGTAGATGATATTATGAGCCGGATGAGCGCTTCCAATCCGCTGATTATACGATTTGCTTCTGGTAAGCAGGAGGCGGTGCAGCGGCTGAAGGAAAATCCAAGGGTACAAAATATTGCGATTCAGGAGGACAGCGTGGCGATAGGCTTTTCGGGCGGTCAGGAAGAGGAGGCGGAGCTTTTGGGAAGCCTGGTTTCTCAGGGAATCGGTATTTGCCACTTTGGAAGAGAAGAGGGGAACCTGGAGTCTTTGTTTATGCAGATTACAAAGGAGGATGGCAATGAAGGTTAGGATTAATCCGGTTTATAAAAAGGAGCTGAAAATCAGCGTCCGTTCTATCCGGCTGTCGCTGGTGATTTTTGCATACAATGCTCTTCTGGCTATGATTGGGCTTTTAGCGTTTTACTTTAATTTTGATGCAAACGGCTACCGCAATATCAGCTATAGCAGCGTACTTGTGGTGTATACTATGATAGCTATATTGGAATTTGCTCTTATTTTATTTGTAGTTCCGGCATTTACAGCCAATGCCATAGCAGGAGAACGGGAGCGGCAGACCCTGGAAATTCTTCTGACGACTACCTTGAAGCCGGAGCAGATTATTATAGGGAAGCTAATGTCGTCTATCAGCACAATTATCCTGTTAGTTTTTTCTAGCTTTCCGGTTATGGCGATTGTATTTGCAGTAGGAGGCGTCCGGTTTGTGGATTTACTGCAATTTATGGTATTTGCCTGTATTACGTCGGTATTTATAGGGAGTATTGGCGTTTTATTTTCTACGTTTTTCAAAAAAACAGTACCTGCAACCGTATTTACCTATGGAGCAGTAGTGATATTGACTCTGGGAACGCTGGCGACATTGCTTATTATCTACCTGCTAGTGGTGCAAAGCTATGAAAATAATTATTATAATAGCGGAGCGGTTGGGAATTATAACCCGCCGGGGCTGGGAAATTTGACTTTGCTGCTTTTAGTGAATCCAGCAATGACCCTGCTTTCTATGATAACTAAGCAGTATGGCAGCATGGACATTTTTAAAGAGGTTTTAGACAGTTTTGGCGGAATACATGAAAGCATTGTGAATAACTGGTATTATATCAGCGTAGCAGTCCAGCTTGTTTTATCTGGAATTTTTCTAAAGCTGGCGGCGTGGAAGCTGAGAACGAAATAAAGCCAAAGGGGGAGTTGGCATGGAGAAAAGGGAACTGCTTCTTTTTATAAAAAAGGTGCAAAACAGAATATTTTTATGCGAGCTTGCCAGGATTTTTTTGTGGTATTTAGGGGCCGGGTTCGGAATTGGCATTTTAATTAATGGCGTTTCTTTGTTTATGCCTGTTTATGGGGCGCAGAAAATAGCGCTGGGAATGATATTGGTTTCTGTGATTTTAGGAGCTTTCTATGGAATTTTACGGTTTCCTGGGAAGAAAAAGGCTGCAAGGCTGTTGGATAAGAAGGGATTGGCCGAACGGGTTTCTACGGCGTTAGAGGGATTGGATGAGGATTCGGCAGTCAGCAGGCTTCAAAGGAAGGATACCTTAGAGCGCTTGAAGGATTTTCCTATAAAGGAAAAATTTCCGTTTTTGATGAAAAAGGATATAAGAGGGTATTTCGTGCTTTTAGGACTTGCAGTTGTTTTTACTGCAACTGCTTTTTGGCCCTCGAAAGCCCGTGAAGAGGCTGTCAGGCAGCATGCCTTGCGGGAGGAAATAAAGGAAGAGCTGGAAAAAGCAGAGGAATTGAAAAAGCTTTTGGATACAGAGGAAGGGCTTAAAAAGTTTTTAAAAGACAGTGAAAAAACAGAATTAAAAAGTCAGATTGACCAGTCTGTAAAAGAACTTTTAGAGGCGGGAAGCAGTCGGGAGCTTTCAAAAGCAAAATCAAGGCTGGAAAAAAAGGTGTCAAAGGCTCTGGAAGGAGCGGAAACGGAAGGTATGAGCGCGAAAGCAGCTTCTCTGCTAAAAAATTATATGCCTAAGCTGGAAATGGCAGAAAGCCAGGACAGTCAGGATGGGCAGGAAGGCGGTCAGAATGGACAGAACGGCGGCCAGGACAGCAAAGCGGACAGTACAGGGAGTGAAAACGGTCAGAATAGCCAGGGAAATGGAGAAAATCAGAATAATTCCGGGAATAGTGAAGGAAACCGGAATGGTTCTGAAAATGGCGGCGGGAGCAATCAGGAAGGCTCTGGAAATGGAAATAAGAGCGGACAAAACGGCGCTGGAAAGGGTAGTGGAAATGGTAAGAGCGGCTCTGGAAAAGGCGCGGGATATAATTATGGCAGCAGCCAGGGAGTAGAGAAAAAGGATTCAGCTAACCGGGGAGAGCCGGAAAAGGTAACTATTCCAGGAAGAAGCGTGGGAAAGGATGAAAATGTTTCTGGAAAAGGAGATAAGGGTTCTTCTCAATATATAAAGGGAACCCAGAGCGACGGTTTTTACGGCGAAGAGGTAAGCTATGGCTCTGTGCTGGGAGACTATAGCCAGGCGGCTTATGAAAAGCTGAAGGAAGGAAATATTCCTGCCGGAATGGAAAACGTTGTGAAGAACTATTTTGACGGGCTAAATGAATAGAAGTGAGGGAAGCTATGGAGGAAAAATTTCAGGATTTTATAGAGGCGGTGTCCAGATGTGAAAAAGAGGTAGGAAAGGCTATTGTTGGGCAGAAGGATTGTCTGCGGCAGATTCTTCTGGGGCTTTTGATTGATGGGAACGTCTTGCTGGAGAGCGTGCCGGGGTTGGGAAAGACTCAGATGGTAAAATCGGTCGCCAAGGCGCTTTCCTTGTCCTTTTCAAGAATTCAGTTTACGCCGGACCTTATGCCGGCAGATGTAACTGGAACGAATCTCATTGTGAAAGAAAAGGAACAGAATGTATTTCGGTTCCAGGAAGGACCTATTTTTGCTAATTTAGTTCTGGCAGATGAGATTAACCGGGCTACGCCAAAAACACAGGCGGCTCTTTTGGAAGCCATGCAGGAAAAGACAGTGACGGCAGGCGGAAAGACCTATGTCCTGCCGGAGCCTTTTATGGTACTGGCAACGCAGAATCCTATTGAAAATGAGGGAACCTATCCATTGCCAGAGGCGCAGCTGGATCGTTTTGCTTTTAAAATCCAGGTGGATTTTCCAAATCTTTTAGAATTGAAAGAAATTATGGAACTTACAGTTACAAACCGGAGGCCTGAGCTGGAGGCGGTGCTGACAGGAGAAGAGATTCTGGAAATGAGGAGGCTTCTTCGGGATGTGCCGATGGCGGAACCGGTAAAGGAATATGCTCTCAGGCTGGTATTGGCTACGCACCCGGAAAGGGAGGATTCTCCAGAGATTACGAAAACTTATGTAGCGAATGGAGCTAGTCCGAGAGGGGCGCAGACGATTTTTCTGGCAGCAAAGGCAAGAGCTGTTTTAGAAGGAAGGTACAATGTGGCCTTTGAAGACGTGGATTTTGTGGCTGCTCCGGCGTTGCGGCACAGGCTGCTTCCAGGTTTTTCAGCGGTTTCTGAAGGCGTATCGATGGATTTTGTACTGCAGGAGATAAAGAAAGAGCTGGAAAAGAGCAGATAGGAGCAAGGACTATGGGGGAAGCGCGGGAAAGAAAATTGTTTGGCCCGGAGTTTTTTGCAGGCCTTAACAGGTTGTCGCTAGTGATGAAAAGAAAGCCCCGAACGGGACTTTCAGGCGGAAGGAAGTCGGCGGCAAAGGGAAGCAGCGTGGAGTTTTCCGATTTCCGGGAATATATTCTGGGTGATGACGTCAGATATATTGACTGGAATGCGTATGGGAGATTTGACCGGCTGTTTGTAAAGCTTTTTATGGAGGAAAAAGAAGGTATTTTCCATATTTTAATTGACGGCAGCAGCTCCATGCGCTATGGAAAGGATAAAAAGGCCAGACAGCTGGCGGCTATGCTTTCCTATATGGCAATCAAGAATCTGGATCGGGTGTATGTTTCTTTTTTATATGAAGACGGAAAGGTACGGACAACAAAAGGTCTTACCGGGCAAAGGGCTTTTGAAGAGCTTTTGCGTATTCTGGAAGAAATGGAATTTTATGGGACGACGGCTTTGTTAGACAGTGTAAAGAGAATTCATTTTCATGGGCCGGGAATGACAGTTTTGATTTCTGATTTTTTTGAATACAGCGACAGAGAAGAGATTTTTCGGTTCTTGTCCTATAAAAAACAGGAGATTGTTCTTTTGCATTTGCTTTCAGAGGAGGAGAGGAATCCGTCTTTTGCAGGAAGCAGCAATCTGATTGATGAAGAAACGAAGGAGGAGCTGCGCCTTACAATGGCAAGACAGGTAAGGACAGAGTATCAAAGGAGCCTGAAAGAGCTGGAAGACAGCCTGGGGCGTTTTTCCAGAAAGTATGGCGCTTTATATCTGCCCTGCGTAGCAGAAAAAGAACCGGAACGGGTTCTTTTGGAGCTGACGGGAAAGGGCAGGAAGGAAAAGAGGTAGGATATGAGGATAGAACAATTTTGGCCCCTTGGCTTTCTGGTTCTTCTTCCTCTTATTGTAGTTTTTTACATTTTGAAGGAGAAGGCGGAGGACAGGAAGGTGTCCTCCCTTTATTTATGGAGGGAGGCCTACCGGAGTCTGGAAGCGCGGACGCCGTGGGAAAAGCTCAGGAATCATCTGCTTATGTATTTGCAGCTTTTACTTATGCTTCTTTTGATTTTGGCATTATGCGGGCCTTACCTAAATCGGGGCCAAAGGGTCTGCCAGAATGTAGTTATTGCTGTAGACAACAGCGGCAGTATGGGTGCCCGCTATTACAAAGGAGAAGAGAGCGCGAAAAGAAGCCGTTTGGAAGAGGCGAAGAAAAGGGCTTTGGAGTATGCGGATTCTCTCCCGGAAAATACGCGAGTGACTCTGATTGAGGCGAACGAAACAGCAAAGCTTATTTTTACAGGAAAAACAGACCGCTATAGTATAAGAGAAGGGATACGGGGGATTCAACAGACGGATCTGTCGGGAGATCTTTCTCCGGCGGTTGATTTAATTAAGGCGATGGAGAGCCAGTGGGAGGATTACCAGGCGGCGCTTTTTACAGACGAGGCGGTAGAGCTGGCTGGTATACAGGCCGCAGTAGAGAATCTTGGAGGCGGAGGGAAAAATCTTTCGATAACCCAGGTAAGCCATAAGGAAACGAAGGAAGGAACAGCGGATGTTCTGGTTCGGATAGAAAACACCGGGACAAAAGAGGCGGGCTCTGATGTAAATCTTTATTTAGACGATAGTCTGGAGGAAATTCAGTTTGCCGCACTGAAGCCAGGGGAAGCGAAAGACCTTTATTTTCGTAATGTAAAGGTACAAGAGAAGATAGCGGCGGAAATCAATGAGGCTGATGATCTGGTTTCGGATAATATAGCTTATGATTGCGTCCAGAAAAAGGAAGAAAAGCAAATTCTTCTGGTAACAGAAAAGAATATTTTTCTGGAAAAGGCTTTGGCTGGCCTTGAGAATACAGAGGTTCTTAAGACAAACGAGGCGTCCTCTTTGGAAAATGCAGGAGAGTATGACTTTTATATTTTCGACGGTATTTTTCCAGAAAAGCTTCCAAGGGAAGGAAGCATTTTATTCATAAATCCACAGGAAAGCATGGAAGGTTTTTTTGAAGTAAAAGGGGAGGAAGAAGGCGTTTGGGTAGAAGAAAGAGGAAGCGACTTTGGATTCGGAGTATCCTCTCTTACAGCCATAGAAACGCCGGAGTGGGCGAAGGCCTTTTATCTGGCAGGCGGGTATGGAGCTGGATTTTCTGGAGAAAGGAACGGGCAAAGGATAACGGTTCTGGCCTTTGACATCCATGGGAGCGAGTGGCCTCTTTTACCGGAATTTCCTTTGAAAATTTATGAAATTGCTCAGGAAAGCCTGGAAACCGGCCTTTTGTCAGAAAACCGGATTACGGCGGGCGGCAGAGTTACCGTTTATGGAAAAGAGGGAAACCGGACCTATGCAGATACGGAAAGGTGCGGTTATTTTACCATAGAGGACGGAGAAGAAAAAGAAGCCTTGGCTGTTAATTTTCCACAGGAGGAAAGTAAGACGTGGAAAGCCGCGCAGGGAGCGAAGGCAGGCAAACCGGAGCAGAAGGCGGAGAGTCTTCTTTCGGCTGTTTTGCCTTTACGTGGGATACTGATTTTTCTTGCTTTTTTATTTCTTTTTATTGAGTGGATGGTTTATTTACATCAGGGAACCTTTCAGGAGAGAAGCAAAGGGCAGAAAAGGCAGATTTTATTTTTGCGGGGGGCGGTTCTTTTGTGCCTTGCGCTGGCCTGGGTAAATCCATCGGTTTCGCTGGGGCATAGACCTGCTGCTACAGTGTTCTTGGTCGATGTGTCGGATAGCGTTTCAGGAAAGGAGAAGGAAGCGGTTTCTTTTGTAAAAGAGGCTATGGCTGCTTTAACAGAGGGAGAGGAGTCAGGAGTTATTGCCTTTGGAAAAGAGGCGAGAATCGAGCAGTTTATGAATAGAGGAAGGCTCTTTTCTGATTTGGAAACAGTAGTTTCGGGCTCTGCGACAAATCTGAACCAGGCGGTGGCCGCCGCTCTTGGCATGTTTCCTGATAATGCTCCGAAGCGGCTGGTGCTGCTTACGGATGGAAAGGAAAATGAAGGGAACATAGAAGAGCTTGCGACTCTTTTAAAAGAGAAGAAAATAAAGCTTGTGGTAAAGAAATGGGAGGGTTCCGGGACGGCAGAGGTTAGTGTGGAAAGCGTTAGCGTGTCGGACAGGGTAAATATCGGCGATACATTTAAGATTAGCATCCATATAAATAGCAATGTGGAGACAGGGGCTGTGCTTTCTTTGTATGCCGGAAATGAAAAAAAGGCGGAACGGCATCTGGAGCTGCAAAAAGGCAGCAACCGCTTTGTATTTACTGATACTCAGGAGGCTGCCGGCTTGAAAAGCTATCGGGCAATCATAGAGCCGGATTTGGATTCTATTACCATGAACAATGAATATTGCGCTTATACTCAGGCGGAAGCTCCAGAAACCTTGCTTTTTATAGAGGGACAGCCAGGACAGGGAGATGAATTTGCGAAGCTTTTGGATGCCGCGAATATTGTATACCAGAGAATTGTCCCAGGAGCGGCGCCAAGAACTTTAATAGAGCTTTCGGCATACCCTTCTGTGCTTTTGTTAGATGTTTATGCGCCGGACTTGCCAGAGGGGTTTATGAAGCAGCTGGAGACATATGTAAAGGACTATGGCGGAGGCGTGGCCGCTATAGGAGGAAGCAACAGCTTTGCTCTGGGAGGATACCGGGATACGCCGTTGGAGACGGTATTGCCAGTCAATATGGATTTAATAGGAGAGAAGGAAATTCCCAAAATGGCTATGGTAATGGTTATTGACCGTTCAGGCAGTATGTCGTTAGGAGACAGCCGCGCATCCCAGCTTGACCTGGCTAAGGAAGCGGCGGTAGAGGCTTTGGGTTCCCTGCGCCCGGAGGACGAACTGGGGGTTATTGCCTTTGAAACCTCTTATGACTGGGTGGTAGAGCTGCAGGCGGCCTCGAATAAGGAGAGTATGGAAGATTCTATTGCAGCCATTGGGCTGGGCGGCGGAACAAGTATATACCCGGCTGTGGAAGCGGCAATGGAAAGGCTTTCAAAAAGCGATGCAAAAAGGAAGCATATTATTCTTCTTACAGATGGCCAGGACGGCTATAATGGTTATGACGAGCTTTTGAAGCGGCTGGATAAAGAAGATATAAGCCTGTCTACTGTAGCGGTAGGCGAGGGTTCTGACGAGAGTCTGTTAAACCGTTTGGCAGAAGAAGGGAACGGAAGGTATTATTATACAGATATTAATTCGGATATTCCGCGTATTTTTGCTCAGGAGGTGTTTCGGGCCGCTAAGAACTATTTAGTAAACCGGAGATTTACCCCGGCAATTACAAGCAACAGCAGTTTGATACGGGAGGCGGCAGCGAAAGGAATTCCAGAGCTTTACGGCTATGTAGCGGCCAGCCCGAAGGAAAGGGCGCAGGTGCATTTGGCTTCTGATACAGGAGACCCGATTTATACCACCTGGCAGTATGGCTTGGGGCGGACGGCGGCTTTTAACAGCGATGGAGAGAATAAGTGGACAAAGGATTGGGGAAAGTGGGATAATTATCCGCTTTTAATCAGGAATATGATAAATTGGACGATGGCTGATACCTTCCAGGATAAAAATAAGCTGGAAATTGTCCAGAAGGGAAATAGCCTGAGCCTTTCTTATGAGTTGGAGAAGTATAGTGAAAATTCTTCTGTAGAGGCCATATTAACCGATGAGAATGGAAAACAGCAGACGCTGGAATTTAAAGAAATATTACCTGGCAGCTTTAAAGGGGAAATCTCTCTGGAGGAGACTGGAATTTACGGAATTAATATACGTCAGAAGGAAAACGGCGTGGCGACGACAGTAAGAAATACAGCCGCGGCTCTCCAATATTCTGAGGAATACCGTCTGCATGAGGATATTTCTTCTTTTGAACAGTTTGTAGAAGGAAATGAGGGCCGTTATATCGAGGCGGCTTCGGAGGTTCCGCTTGTGGAACCGGAGCAGGTAAGAGGACGGACCAGTCTGGGAATCTTGTTTTTGATTCTTTGCATTATCGCGTTTTTATTGGATATTATCATGAGAAGGTTCCGCTTTAAGAGCAGGAGGCTTGAAAAGAAGCAGATAACTAAGAAAACATCTTCTCAAAAGTCCTCCAGAGAGGAGAAAATGAACAAGGAGAAGAAAATAAGAAAGGAGCAAGAGATAAAAACCAGGAAAAAGGTGGAAAAAAGGCCAAAAAAAGAAGAGGAAGGAAAATTGAATACGGCGCAGCTCTTAAAGAAAAAGGAGGAGCGGAAAGGAGAATAAAATCAACCCCCAAAGGCTGTTGCGGCAGCTTTTGGGGGCTTTCCATTGAAACTATGAAAATGGAAGAAGAAAAATATGTTAATATCATACCACATAATTCTAGAAAATGGTAGCCCTTTTTTAAAAATAATTAAAAAAGAAAAGAAAAATTTAAGAAAATTGTAAGGCTTGAAGTTTTCTAGGCAGTTCAATGCTTTTATAAAGACTTTGATATTCCTGGGTATTAAGTTCTGAAATGTAATTTAGGGTAAACTTTTTTTTAAGGCCGGCCTCTTGGAGAAAATCAGCAGCTTTATTGTAGGCGGCGGCAGCTTGGATTTCTGTAGGATATTTTCCTATAATATAGTCGCCGTGGATATGGATTTTGGAAAGATAAAAGCAACGGCCGTTTTCTGTTATTTTTTGAACGCCATAGTATTTGTTGATAACAATAATGTTTTCATATCGGAAATCTGTATTGTCCCCATTGGCGAATAGATAGTCGCGGCCAGGAACAGCAAAGTTTTTAATCCCATATCTGGAGAGAATATTTATCTGCATGCCGAAATCAGCTACAAAGAGATGGCCGCCGCGCCGCATGATTTTGTGATTTGCATAATAAAACAGGTCGTCAACGGCGAATTTTAACTGGGTGGCGGCGTCCAGATAGTAGAGGAAGTATTTGTTTTTTAGATAAATAGGCGTTTTAAAATACATGCCGTTATCCCGGAAATTAAGGAGAATAACCCATTTTTCAAAAGGCAGGTAGCAGTTGTGGGATGGGTAATCTGCTAAAGCAGCCGGCTGGCTTCCCCGGAGAAGCCAGCCGGCCTCCAGATAAGCCTTGTGCGCCTCCTTTTCAGAAGCAAAGCTTCCCAGGCTGATATGCCGGGCTTTATGGGTGATAGAACTGCGGTACAGGATGTCTCCATTTTTTTTCTGTATAGTATAAACGCCGGGAAGCAGCATGGCAGTCCTCCTTTTGAACGGGTTGTTCTTTAAATAATTACTAAGTTTCGCAAATGTCTATTGCTATTCCTTTATTTTAACAGAAATATAAGAGAAGATAAAGCAGGATTTGCCTTGAGTTTCCGCATTTTACAAACGGTGGGGCTGCCAGAGCGGAGCGAATGGTTATTTTGCTCTCACACACCAAAGCAAAGTACAAATCTGCGGTTTTGTATGCCAGATTTGGACATAAATGTCCGCCTCCGGCACACAAAACCACAAATTTGTGCTTTTAACGGTGCTATCAATGCAAAATAACCATTCGCTCCGCCCTGGCAGCCCCACCGTTTGTAAAATGCGGAAACTCAAGATACAAAGGGAAGGGAAATATAGAATAAGAGGTAAGGATAGAGGGGAGAAGAAAGGGAAATGTTACATAAATATGAACATAAAAAGTCCTAAAAACGCCTAAAAATCGTTTTTATACGAATATAGTTGAAAAAACTGGCTAAAATAGTTAATAAATAGTTAACAATTAGTTAAAATATTATTGGGCATTTGATTTGAAAATATATGGAAAAATGAAAATAATTTGTTT
>CATKYY010000030.1 GCA_949841225.1 uncultured Acetivibrio sp. | reverse complement strand
GTTTGTTTCTTATTTCTGCCAGACTGATAAGCATGTAAGGAAGTTTTTTTTGTTTTATTAAGAAAATTCAACTTCTCGTCTGTTGTATAAGCCTCACAATGAACAATTAAAGGAATATTAGGATATTCTCTCTCCTTATACTGAATTGCCCTTAACAGTGTTCTAACTTTTTTAGGAAACCATACATCATCCTGGTCACAAAAAATCATATATGGAGCTGTACTCTCCTTAACAAGCTCAAACATACTCCCTGTCACCCCTAAATTTCCCTTTAAATCTTCTATTATTCTGATTTGATCTGGATATCTCTGTTTCCAATATGCTAAAATACTGTTTGTTCCATCTGTAGAATTGTCATCCCGAATCAAAAGATTAAAACATCTATAATCCTGTTTCATAACAGAACCTATTAGCTCATTCACATACTTCTTCCCATTATAAGTGGATAATAGTATATCTACCTTCTGTCCCATTTTATTCTATCCTCATTGATTCCATCATACGCCCATAGGCTTCTCTCAAGCCAATCTTTGCCTCCCACCCTAGCTCCCGCAGCTTACCGCATTGGATACAAGTTCTGGATACTGGATTAAAGCCATGCTTTGATACATCTTCAAGTTGTATTTTAACCTCGCTAACACCATTTGAATACTCCCTTACGAGCATTCTCGCCATGTCCAGAATAGATATTTCTGTTTCCTCATTGGCCACATTATATGCCTGTCCATTCTCGCCTTTCAAAAGTAAAAGTAATATAGCTCTTACTGCATCTGCCGTATAGCAATAATTCCGGGTAGTTTCTCCCTTTGAGAACAAGATAATATCCTTCTTTTCCAAAATTGAGCGGGCGAACTGTGCAAAAACCCGATTATCGTCTTTTCTAACCCCCGGCCCAAAAGTCTGCGTCAGCCGTGCGATTTTAAATGGCACATTATACTCTTCCCAGTAAGACGCACACAAGCATTCACATAATTGTTTACTTTCTGAATAACTGCTTCTAACATTAGTATGATCTAAATAACCATAATCTGTTTCATTCAAATAGGTTTTATTGCTGATTCCATAAACCTCCATAGAGGATAAAAACACTCCTGCTTTTATTCCTTTTTCTTTTGACAATTCTAATACATTTTTACAGCCGCCTATACTCGTTTGAATAACTTCCACTGGCTTTGTCACAAAGCTTTTAGAATCTGTAATGCTTGCTCCATGAATAATATAATCAATTTCTTCAAAAAATTTTATTTTATTATCCATGTCCCATTCCAAAAACATCAGGTTTTCTTTTGAACCCACATCCGAAAATACTTTTTCTGCCTTATTGTGGTTATGAACGGCCGCTACTACTTTTATGCCCAAGTTCCATTTTTCATCTGCCAGCAACAGGCCCATTATAATCTGCTTTCCAATTAAGCCAGTAGCTCCTGTGACTAATACTGTTGAAGCAGCAAATTTAGTCCAATCAATAGCTGTATCCTGTATAATTGCCTCAATATCCTGCCGGAGCACATAATCCTTCCATTTAATCATATAACCCCCTATAGCCCAAAAATCTGTGAGTTTTCCCTAGCTTCATATAACGCCCGAAATGTATAAAAATCAGACGGATTTGTAATCTTTATATTTTCTGTAGAACCATCCACAATATGAATAGAATAACCATAATATTTCATTAGCGTTGCAGAATCAATCATATCGTAGCAGCCTTCCAGCCTAGCCTTTTCATGAGCCTCTAAAATATCTTTTAAATAAAAACTTTGCGGCGCTTTGGCATGATAACAATTTTTTCTCTCCACAACGCTTTTGATTTCTCCCTCTTGTTCAGATATTACTATTGTCTCTGTAACAGGAGTTGCTGTAATAGCGCTTCCATATTCCTTTACTGCTTCAATATTTCTTGCAATCAATTCTTCTGAAATAAGAGGACGCACACCATCGTGTAACAGCACAATTGTATTATCATCCTTCCATATTTCTTTTACTGCACACAAGCCATTATAAATAGATTCTTGTCCGGTAGCTCCTCCTTTTACAATCCTGCCAACCTTTTTAATATGAAACCGAACCAGCAATTCCTCCAAATAACCTATCCACCCATTGACACAAGCTATAATAATGCCGTCTATATCAGAATTATTTTCAAAGTACTCCAACGTATGAATAATAATTGGCTTCCCATTCATTTCAAGAAACTGCTTTGGCTTTGATTTTGTGCTCATACGCAGTCCATGACCTCCAGCAAATATAACAGCTATATTTTTCCCCATACCAATCCTCATTTCTAACAATTAAATTTCCAATTCTTATCTACAAACGCCCTATAATTATGTACGGACATTCTTTCCTTTTCTGGGGGAAGCTCCATATAATGATCTCCGAATAATCTCCTTAAATATTCATCATACCCAACTGGTATTGGATAAAGCTCTCCTTCAAATTCAGTCATAATAGAGTTTTCATATATATCTCTAGGCATAATTTCTTTCTTCTTATGTCTGGAAAATAAATATGCAATATCCCTGCTTTTATCGAATTCAAACCATTCCATTCTTTCCAAAATATCTTTTTGCAATTTATAAAAATTCTTACTTGGCTTTAAATATTTGATAAATTCTTCTGAACATCGTACATGCAGCTCTTCCATTTCAGTGGCAAAGCGGTCCGCCTCTTCCTCTCCTTCCGGCAGACCAAATAAAGGAAAAATATCAATATTTATTCCGATCGTTTCCCAGCATGGATACACCCATGTTTTCATCAAGGTATCCGGACAAAGCAGTCTCGCATAAAATCCATGGAAGATTTTTTGATGTCCATATAGACTTAACACTTGATAGTCATCATCCATTTCATTTATGGTTTTAATAAACTTTTTATAGTCTGCCATAGGCATAACAACATCAATATCATCATCCCACGGAATATAACCTTTATGACGAATAGCCCCCAACAAAGTTCCTCCGCATAAATAATATCTCAGACCTTTGTCTTCGCATATATTTTTCATATACCGAAGCAAAGCCATTTGAATCTCTTTTAATTCTGCCGCGCCAATTTCCCGCATATTAAGTATATCGGAATAATCCACATACTTTTCCAAATCATTCATATCTATAACTTGGAAAATATCTCTATTCTCCTTATATCCCATACTTTCCAACTGCGCTTTCATGGCCTGATAATACTTAGAAATAATCAAAATAACAATTTTATTTAAACCATATACCTGTTTCATCTCTTCAGGCGAATAAGCTGGAATCTTCTCCTTAAAAGCTGCTCTTTTTTTCTCATTATTATCAATATATGCTGTGATATTGAAACCCTGCTCTGCAAGATAATCACGAATTACATAAGAAGAGGAATTTAATCCAAAAAGTATTATTTTCTTTCCATGAATCTTCCCTAATGCAATCAACTTGTCTATATTCTCATACATCGGCTTTGAAAAATTACTATAATACATTTCTTTCATATTAGTCCTCTTTTCCATATTACAATTTATATTTTCCAGCTTACTGCCAATTCTTTATACATAACTATCACAGGTTCTTTTCCACTGTGATATTATAATTTGCATTATATCCGCGATACCCCAATATTCTTTCATAATCCTCCACAAAGTCTACTTCTGCCCAAAACTTTCCTTCTACATCATGCACATAGACCAGTTTTTCACCTACAAAAGAATACAAGACGTCCTCCCACCACATATTGTAGTTCCCTGTTTTTACCAATTCATTTAATCTTTTAGTGAATTCTTTTGTAAACAACTTGCTTATTTTGGCAATACCTACATATTCGCCCGTAATGTCTTCCCCTTTTAAATCTTTACCAAATTTAATTAACTGGTTATCTTCATAATACAGTTTGTAATCAGCAAATTCTTTTTTACTACTGTCAGATAATAGAACAATTTCTTTTTCCATCTTCAGTAACTCTGTCATAATTTCTGATTCAGAAAAAACGTCCGCGTTCATTATAATCATATCATCATCAATGAATTCCTTTGCAAACCATGCAGAAGCAATACTATTTGTCACCTCATAAAAATAATTATAATAAAACTTTACTGGGTATTCAGAAAGAATCTCTTCTATTACATCTGCCTTATAGCCTAGAACAATGCCAATTTCTTGTATCCCTCTTGTCAGCAATTCCTTTACTGTATGCTCAATTAACTGTATTCCGCCTATATCAAGGGTGCATTTTGGCTTTCCCTCTATGTAACGGCTTATTCTCGTTCCACGTCCTGCAGCCATAATCAATGCTTTCATTTTTCTTTCCCCTTTCTGTTAGCAGCAAACCCTTACTCGTCCTCTCGGATAGTCCAGAATCCTGGAAATTCCGTATCAAAATTTTTCTCCACATAATCAATATATTCCATCGCCTCTTTGGAATCTGCCACATTATTTTTTCTATCAGGTAAAGCGTAAACTTCTTTTTTTCCTTTGGCTGTCTTCACATATAAAAATTCTTTTGAAAGAAAG
Organism: uncultured Acetivibrio sp.; assembly: GCA_949841225.1. Classification (GTDB taxonomy): domain Bacteria; phylum Bacillota; class Clostridia; order Lachnospirales; family Lachnospiraceae; genus Velocimicrobium. The sequence goes on along the minus strand of CATKYY010000030.1, from coordinate 14,618 downwards.
CAGTTAATTCCCTCTGTATAATCCAACAGACCCCTTTTTTTTGCTACTTCCCTTAATCTCCGGTTCTGAACATTATAAAATTGATACTGAACTACCTTTCTTTCTGGTACAATTATTTCTTTTTCAAATACTGTCTTTTCCATTATCTTATTAAAATCAAGCATGCTAACCAGCCCGTCATAAATCCCTGGTTTTATCGCATCGCTTATAATCATAAAGGCAACATGACTAATCCGGTCTTTATCATTATAAAACATAAAATATGGTTCATTCCGTTCTTTATCATAGACAGGCTGGGAATGATCTGCCATAATTACAGTTAGCGCCCCCTCTGGAAAAAAACCTTTATAATATGAAAACTGCTTATCCACATAATCCAAACAATCTGCTAATTGCTGCTCAATAAAATCATCCATATCTTCCAGGCCAACATCTGCAAACTGCTTAATCTGTGGTTCTCTTGTCATATAACCGCATAACATAGGAAAATGCAGCTCCCATGGATAATAAGCAAAGTTAAAAACCGGCTCATTGCTTTCTGCCATATCGCAAGCCATCGTCCAAAGCTTTTCTGGCATATGTAATTGCTCTTTCATATAAATTTCTGGACATGGGTTCATCACCAAATAGTCCTTGGAATTATAAAAGCGAATCGGCAGGCCTTTCTTTTTTACTTTCTCTAAAAATGCAAACTCTGGTATATTAAACATAAAATGATTATTTTCATAAACATTTTCCTCAAAAGACAATTTTTGCTTAATTGTACCTATCATGCTTTCATAAGTAGAAGGTCCTGTGGAGTATGCTTCTGTATAAATTGCAGCATTTTTTTCATAGTCTTTAAATAGATTTAATCTAAACTTTCCGTCTTCCCCTCTGCCATAAACATCCATTGCACGTAAAGAATCAATGAGATGAATCACAATATCATCTTTCCGCAATCTGTTTTTTTCTTTTACCTCGCTGCAAAGTTCCTGAATTTCTTTCCACATCTGCAAATAAGTATCTCTATCGGAAAATTTCTGACTATTGTATTCTAAAATATACTTCTCTGCATAGTAAAAATCCCGAATCTTTACATAATAAGCAATCAGATTTCTTAAATATACTTCCCTTTCTTCTTGTCCCTTTGTGATTTCATACAGATGCTTTTGGCGGTACAACTCAGTATAAACATTCTGCTCACTAAAGAAATTATAGTCTATCTTAACTCCCTGTTTTTCCAGCTCTTCATATATGTCGATATATTCGCACTGCGGCGCCTTCTCCAATATATGATCCCTTATGGATTTTCGGCTTCCTTTAGAAGCAATAATAATAATATCAATATTATACTTTTTAATATCTGATTCAGACACAACCGGATATCCCATAAAAACGCTTCCCTGAATATCCTCGTCTAAGTCAATTAAACATTTCAACCCAGTCAAATTCAAAACATAGCGGTTAATAATCACTGCACAATGCCCATTGACTGCGTTTTTCTTCCCTACCCCCCATATGGCTACATTTTTGCCAGCGCATCTTCTACTTAAAGTATCTACTACAATGCTGTTAATTAATTTACTGTCAACCAGTTCTGGTGCAGTACAATTATACTTTCTTACAATCTCGTTAAGTCTGCTCTCATATATATATTTCATTCCATTCTCCTAGCATTTCCATATAAAATAATAATCTGTTGTTTCTGCCCTATTGGTTAATTTCTCGTCAAAAAGCTTTCCTTCTGCTATTAACTTAAATTTAGACTTCCAGCTGTTGCTCAGGCTTTCCCTATATTCTTCAATGGAACGATATATTGCACTTTAATTCAGTGATAGACTCTCCGAATATATATCTTGTAATGTCAGTCTCCTTTCAATCCCCATACTTTCTTTTATGTAGATTTCACAGTGCTCCGAACACACCTGATAAATATCGTCTAACGCCCTTTCATAGTCAGAATCATTTAGATACATAAAGACTCCATTTACAAAAACCTTATTAAATTTCTCTGTTTCGCCACCTTGTTTTAGTACCTCTGGAAGTTGCTGAAAATTTCCTACTAATAGCTTCTTTTCACTGTAATCCTTTAAGTTTTCTTCAGCTAACCCAATCATTTTTTTGCTGCCATCTATTCCCACATAGTAGTTTTCTCCACCATTATATCCTAAAAGAAAACCCCCCCATCTTCCAATTCCACAACCAATATCTAAGATTCTATTTCTTCCTTTCAAATCTAAAATTGCCGCTATCTTTTCTTTCTCCATCAAATCCCGCTGTTCTGCAACTTCAGGGCAATCATCCTGAAATAAAACATAATTATATTTTGATTGTAGCAGCTTATTTTCACCCCGTTGTTCAAAAAATTTTTGGATATTTTCATAATCCAACTCTATCTTTTCATCTATAACTCGTCTACTCATTACTTGACCTCCTCCAATACATCCCATAAAGCTTTAATCAGTCTATCATAATCTTCTTCTTTTAAATTACCAATATGTCCAACCCGAAATACTTTCTCCTTTAAGTCCCCACCGTTAGGACATATCCAAATTTCATGCTTTTTGTCTAATTTCTCAAATACATACTGTGCATTTATGTTTCTTAAAACAAGGGCTGTTACCGCATTAGATGGAGAGGAAGACAATAACTCAAATGGCAGCCCGCTAATTCCTTTTCTAAAATACTGCGCCAAATGTCGGACACGCTCTATCTCCTTATCTATTCCCTTTTCTGCAGCCATTTGTAGTCTGGCGTTTAACTGAATCAATATGCTGACTGCAGGCGTATACGGAGTCTGTCCTCGCTCACCGTCTTTCAAATAATCTTTTAAATTAAAATATATACTCTGAACATCTACATCTTGTACTCTTTTCACAGCAGCTTTGCTTAAAACAAGAAAGCTCATCCCTGGGGGAAGGGCGAGAGCTTTTTGAGAAGCAAGAATCAAAATATCAATGCCCCATGCTTCCATTAAAACCTCATCCGCCATAAATGAGCTAATTGCATCCACTATTAAAAATAAATTATTTTTTTTACAAAATCTGCTTACCATCTCCATATCATATAAAACACCTGTAGAAGTTTCATGCATATTAATTAATAAACCAGTAAAACCTTTTCCATCAAATTTTAATAATTCTGTCTCTGTAAGGCTTTCTCCTGGTTTTAAATAAATAGGCTCATAAGATATTCCATGAACCTCGCAAATATGCTGAAAACGGCTCCCAAAGCTCCCTCCATTTATAACCAGCACCTTATCATCCTGAGTAAAGGCATTCATAACCGCCGCTTCCATCCCTGCTGTCCCAGACCCTGTAAGAAAAACTACTCTGCCTGCATCTTCTGCCTTAGTTAACTGTTTTAACAAAGCTTCATTTTCATTCATAAGCCCTGAAAACTCTGCCGTCCTGAAGTAAGGTATCTGCTGCCCTCCAATGCTGCAGATTTCTTTCTGCATCATCACTGGCCCAACCGAAAAATTCAGCCTTTTTTTATCCATTCCAGCCTCTCCTCTGCACCTTTTTATTTCTATCTATAAAATCCTGTTTTCCTTTTTCAAAATATCTTTTATATCTTCAACAAGCCTTTTACTTGCTAATCCCTCCGTCTGGTCAAATACTTTCTCCTTTATTTTCCTCCTAAAATTACCATAATATCTCTCATATGTCTCATCTGGATAACAAGCAGCTATTAAAGCTTTTTCTAGTTCTTTTTCTGTAGCCGCCTTTTCTCCTGGAGTAAACCCCTGGTAATCAAAATACATTTCTCTGGAATCCTGCAAATATTCTTCCAAATCATAATCAAAAAAAACAATTGGCTTATCTGCCAGCAAAAAATCAAAATAAATTGAAGAATAATCTGTTACCAGAACATCCGCTACTTCTAAAAATACATATGGATCGCTATCTCTATCAATTACTTGTATGTTTCCCCCTTCTATTCTCTTAAACTCCACCTCCAGTTTGGATTTTGGATGAAGCTTAACACAAAATAACAGATTGTTTCTTTTCAAGAATTGTTGAAATTTCCCTAAATCCATAATTTGAAAAAATTTCGTTTCACTATCACGAAAAGTTGGCATATAATAAATCATTTTCTTATTTTTAGCCGCTTCCTTATTTACATTCTTCTCTAACAGGAACGCCTCTATTTTCGCCTTATTATAACTTTCCGCATCTGTCAGTATATTTTCTATTTTCTCCTCTACCAGCCTGTCATTCCTTGGGTATCCAGACGTCAATATCTTTCTGGTGCAAAACGCCGAAGAAAAAATAGGTATTAAAAATCTGGAAGTTGTCAACACATAATGAGTAGCCTTTTCATCTGATAATCTTCGTGGAAAACTTTTCCACCTTTCCAAACTGTTTTTCGGATGACGCACTTTGTCAAAAATATTGTCTGCTTGAATTTTTTTAAGGGGTATCCCATGCCATAAATTTATTTTTATGGCCCCTCCACTCTGCCAAAAATTAATATCCTTAGAATAATTATCAAATAAATAAACCTTACCACGAAGTGCAAACCAAATTCCCTTTAAAGAATGGTAATAATACGCTTCATAATTTTTTCTATTTAAAAATCTAATAATTTCTTTATTATGACTAATCCAAATTGGCCGGATACCAAGTTTCTTTTTATGCTGGCTGGCATAAAGATACATATACCTAGGATTGTCAGCAAACCTTCTCCCAAAAGTACTGCCAAATAACCAAAGTTTTCTATTTCTTGGTACAAAAAAAGAGAACCAGTACACAGGTAATAACAACAATTGTGACCAATAACTGATCCTCTCTATTATTTCTTTTTTTCTCATATGTCATCATCCCTGATTATATTTAGAAGCTATAAAAACTTCTACATCCGCTCCTAGCAAATTCTTATATTATATCGACTTAAATTACCTTTTCCTTTAGTATATCTTTATCTTTTCTTTCTGCTGCTTTCCAGCTCTAGGTACGCTTCATTGTTTATGCTTGTATTGAAAATTCAAAACATTTATTATACTGATTCTGTTCTTTTTCATAATAACATCTTTTTATTTCCAAATCAAGTTATCTTTTCTTCCAACTCAGGGTAACAACCTTTTAAAATATCCTTTTTGAAAAGACCAAACTCTGCTCGTGCCTCGATAATTTCATCTACTGCCTTTCTATCCGGAAGGAAACTAACTCCCCTTCTTCCTCCCTATAATCCTCATAATAACTATAAAAACGCCCCATCCAAGCAGCACTCCCACGCTGTCAATCAGCACATCGCCGATCCTTCCTGCCCTCCCTGGCACAAACAGCTGGTGTATCTCGTCGCTGGCTGCATACAAGCTCCCTACCAGCTGGGTAAACACATATCTTCGTCTCCAGTTGGCAAGAGCAACTCCCAACAGAGCGTATTCCGTCAAATGAGCCAGCTTCCTGATAGGAAAATCAATCTGCCTGGAAATCTCAAGCTTTTTCTCCTCTCCCCATTCCTGCCCTGTCATCTCTTCTGCCAGGCTAACCAGGCGGTATGCAATACCGCCGCTTAAAGTCCCTGACACTGTAGCCGGCTGACTGGAAAAATAGAAAATTCCAAGCATTAGCAGAACTGCCGGCAGCCACCCTAGTTTCTTATTTATATCCGTCATACCTCTTTCGTTCCCTCACTTTTGCACAAGTTATTTCTTCGGCTGGTAAGTCGGCACAATTTCCTTTACAAACGCCCGCACATCTGCCTTTTCACTGGTAATGGTCTGATACATTTCATCCAGCCGCTGTAAAAAAGCTTCTTCATCAAAATCAATGGGTTTACCGATATGAATCAGTTTATTTTCTGTATCCTGCATACCCTCTTCATCCATCAAAAGCTCCTCATACAGCTTTTCTCCCGGACGAAGACCCGTATATTTAATTTCAATATCCCTGTCAGGCACATAACCGGATAGGCGGATTAGATTCCTGGCCAAATCATCAATTTTTACCGGTTCGCCCATGTCCAATACAAAAATCTCCCCGCCTTTTGCCAAAGCGCCCGCCTGCAAAACTAAAGACACAGCCTCTGGAATCGTCATAAAATACCTTATAATATCAGGATGGGTTACCGTCACCGGCCCTCCTGCTGCAATCTGCTTCCTGAACAATGGGATTACGCTTCCATTACTGCCTAGTACATTTCCAAACCGCACTGCTACAAACTCCGTCTGAGAGCGCTTATTATACGCCTGAATAATCATCTCGCACATCCGCTTGGAAGCCCCCATAACATTAGTAGGGTTCACCGCCTTGTCCGTAGAAATCTGTACGAAACGCTTTACGCCAAATCTGTCGCAAAGCCGCACCAGCTTCAAGGTTCCATAAACATTATTTTTAATTGCCTCATTAGGGCTGTCCTCCATCAAAGGAACATGCTTATGAGCCGCTGCATGATACACCAGCTCCGGCTGATATTTTTCAAAAATCTGCTCCATCCGGTTTGAGTTCCTCACAGATGCAATCAATACTACCAAATCCAGCTTTGGGTATTTACTCCTTAACTCCTGTTGTATATCATAGGCATTATTTTCATAAATCTCCAAAATTATAAGCTTTTTTGGCTTATGCTTCACTAACTGCCTGCACAGCTCGCTTCCGATAGAACCGCCGCCCCCTGTTACCATTACTACCTTGCCTTTCACATAGCCCATAATCTTTTCTGTATCCAGATCAACAGAGTCCCGCCCCAGCAAATCCTCAATTTCTACATTCCGCAGACGACTGACGCTGACGTCCTCATTAATTAGCTGGTACATGCCCGGCAAGGTTTTTATGATACAATTCGTTTCTTTACAAATATCTACCAAGGTTTTAAGCTCCTTCCTTGGAATCGAAGGAATCGCAATAATAATATCTGTAACATTATAATTTTTTACCGCCCAGCCAATATCCCTTCTGTCACCTACTACCTTAACTCCCTGGATATAGCTTCGAAGCTTTCCTCTGTCGTCGTCAATGGCGCAGACTACTTTTCCGTCCAGGTACTGGCTCTCGCTGATTTCTTTAATAATAGCGTTGGCTGCCGCTCCCGCTCCTATAATCATAATATGTTTTTTAGAATCTGTCCGATACTGGTTATTGACCATCCGCAACGCCCGGTAAAAAAAACGGCTTCCGCCTACAAAAATAAGAAGGAACATTAAATCCAGAGGCCAAAAGCTCCTTGGCATTACATAACCCATAAAAGATCCCTGATGTACAAAATTCATGCCTGCATAATGCACTACCTCCGCCGTAGTACAAGCATAGATAATATTCGTCATTTCCTCAATACTGGCATACCGCCATAAGCTTTGGTATAAACGGAAAAGGAAAAAAACAAGCACCGTAAGCAAGGTATGTATCCACCCATAATCCATAATAGCCTCGCTATACTGGGGATCTACGCTCGCCACCCTAAAATCATACCGTATTGTAATCGCGCAAAGAGACGCGAAATTAATCAAAAGCATATCCAGCACCAGTAAAAAGCCCCGGCGTACCCACAGCTGCCTGTCTACCTGCATATTCACCTTCATCTTATCCATAACTCCTCTATCTGTTATCCTCAGTTTTTTATTAAAACATATCCCCTTCATAATTCCAGAAACATAAGAATGAGGATATTGACATTTCTCATCAATACCCTCAGCTATTCTATCATATTATTTATAATAAGACAACCAGGCCAATTACTGTTTTTCCATACTCCCGGCAAATTTTAATTTCTCGTTCCAGGTCCTCATTCTGGGATTTTCCAGCCTGTTCCAGGAACACAACGCCATCGGCCTTCGTCATATCCTCCATTGCTTTTGCATCCTGTAAAATACTAAAGCCATCCTTCACCGAAATACCCCTTCTATCCAGCATTTCTTTCAAGGCATCTGTACTTTCTCCGGCGCAGTTTACAGAGCTGTTAAAGTAAATATGCTTCATACCGCCCTTTTCGCAATACAAGGCAATGTTGGAAACTGCCATTTGAAGCTGCTGCTCCTTTGAAAGGTTTCTGTAATCCTTCCTGGAAAATCCATCAATCCAGCTATCAATCCTTCCAAACGGTCCTGTTGCTTCCTTATGAGCCTCTTCAATACTGCCCAGCTTTGGCACGCCCAAATACGCGCCGATATTATCCTCTGCCTTCAGCTTACCAGACAGAATATAAACCATCGCCCGAATCATGCATACCAGGAAGACGCCCAAAACAGCCCCTAATAAAATATTCTTTACTCTTACCTGCGGCGTTGGCGGAGCAACTTCTTCTGCTTCCTCCTCTTCCTCCTGGCCGTCCGTTCCTTCCTCCCCTTCCTCGTCTTCTCTTACAAGGATTTCTCCTACATAAAGACTTTTCTGGTTATCATTAAATGAGGCCTTATAGCTGGCAATATTATTTTCCAGCCCCAATATTACATTTTTCCTGTTCTGCTGCGCGTTATAGACGTCATTATCCACGGTCACTTCCACAGACTCATTTACCAGGCTCAGCTTATGCTTGCCAAATACTTTCTCTATTTCACTCTGGTAGCTATCTAAATCTTCTTCCAGCACGCTTATAATCTTTCGGATCTGCTGTTCATCTGCATATTTTATGATAACGGTAAAAGACGAACCCATATCGCTTATACTAAACAATTCGCCAAAATAAGGAAGCTCTGCCTCCACATCAGCTCCTACTGCCTTGAGAGCCTTTTTCCTCCACTGCCCATCTCTGAGCCGGTTAATATAGGAATCTACTATTTCTCCTGCCACATCTTTTTCCGTAATCCCTGCATAATTAACCTTATAATCAGTATCTACCCAATATTGCAGTCTGGCTATACTTACATTATAAGGGTCCATCGCCATAAGCAAAGAAGAATCCATATAGGCTTCCTGCTGTTCATATTCTTTCTCTAAACGGACTACCTTAGCTACCGCCTTTATCTCTTCCTCTGGCATCTCTCTGCGAAGCTGCCCCAGCGTAAGCACCGCCTGCTCCTTCTGCTCCTCGTCCGTCGTCGGCTGAGCCGCCTGAAAATCCTTTAAATTCTTAATTTCTCTTGCATATTGAAGCCCCGTTACTACCACAGCCATCAAAAGCATCCAAACCAAAATACTTCTCCAGCCTTTTGCCACATAAACAAGCAAATCAATTAAATTAATTTCCCTTTCTTCTGTATTCATAAAATACCTCTTTCTCTCTTTTTTATGCGTCCTTGCTCATTATACAATAGGACGCCAGAATATTCAATGAAAAAACTTAGGTTTTAATTTTTTCCAACAATTTTTCTTGTATAGTTATAAATAAAACAGGAGGTTATTTATTTTGGCAAGAAAAGGGGAAAACATTTACAAAAGAAAAGATAACCGCTGGGAGGCCCGCGTAGCTGCAGGCTATACGCCAGACGGGAAACGCAAGTACCATTCCATTTATGGAAAAACCTACAAGGAGGCGAAGGATAAAAAAAAAGATTATCTATTGACCCACACCTTTGAAGAAAAAAAAAGCTATGAATTCTATTTAGCCGCCGTTCCATTTGAAATTTGTATAAAAGAATGGCTGGAGCGGCAAAAGGACCAGGTCAAGTCCTCAACCTATTCTACCTATGTCAGAATTGCAGAGGCGCAGCTTCTCCCGGAATTAGGTCCTCTCTTACTAAACCGGATAAATCAGGCCATTATCAAGGACTTTCTGGTAAAAAAAGAAAAAAATGGCCGCTGTGATGGAAAAGGGGGACTTTCCTCCAAAACGATTTCCGACATCATAGTCATATTAAACAGCATCTTTGACTATGCCTGCAAGCAGTATCAGTACCCAAATCCCATAAAGGATTTAAAGCGGACCTTCCGCGCTAAAAACAACATGGAACCATTAAACGAATCCGAATGCAAACTCTTAACTCATTATCTGGTTTCCAATATCGGCCCGGAATCCGCCGGAATTTTAAGCAGCCTCTATATGGGACTCCGGCTGGGAGAGGTCTGCGCCTTAAAATGGGAAAACATCGACCTTGACAACTGTGTTTTTAAAATCCGCCATACTCTTTACCGGATTCTGTCTGACGAATACTCCAAAAAAACAGAGCTTGCCTTATCGTCGCCAAAAACAGAATCCTCTGTCCGGGACGTGCCAATTCCTCAATTTATGCTGCCCTTTTTAGAAGCATTGGCCTGCGAACCAGAATGCTATCTGCTCACCGGCCACACAAGCTGTATTGAGCCCCGTACCTACCAAAACCATTTCAAAAAAGTTTTAAAAGACTGCGGCATGCGGAATATTCCATACCACTGTCTGAGACATACCTTTGCAACCAACTGCGTTATTTTGGATTTTGATGTAAAAACTTTAAGCGAAATCCTCGGCCACGCTAATACAACTATTACCCTGGACCGATACGTCCACTCTTCCTTACACCAAAAACAAAAGCAGATGATAAAAATTTCCAACTCAGTTTCTTCTATATTATAGTATAAATATATAGTACAAATACAATTCTCTATAATTTCTTAACTCGTTTTCTTTTTTCAATGGCAGCTTTTTCAACGCAGTAAAAAGCTGCCTTCTATACAACAATTTGTTTTCTCTTTACTAATACGCTATGTTTCTTTTTCATCCTTTCCCTCTCGAAAATTGTTATACTTCCATAAATTACAGGTAAAAATAAATATACGGCATATACAAAATCTAAATTTATAATACACAAAAGCAGTACAGAAATGAGGAAACATATGGAGGATTTTACATTACTTTCTGCCCGGCTCAAAAGCCTTCGCAAAAGCCACCAGCTCACGCAAAAAGAGCTTGGCAACTATCTTAACATTTCCAAGCAAGGATATTCTCACTATGAAAACGGCTCTCGGATTCCCGACCTTTACATGCTGAAACGTCTGGCAAACTTGTATGGGCTAACTATAAGCGCCCTTCTGGCTCTTGATGGAAATGCAGAGACCCCGACCGGAACAATAGCAGAGCGCCTTCCTCCCTCTAAGACGCCCATCAAAGCCCTTTCCTACCAGGAACAAACCCTGCTTAAGCTCTTTTCCCAGCTTCCCCAGGAAGACAAAGATGATTTTATGGACTTACTCTCTACCAAGCTTTATCAAACCAAAATGAGGAAATCCTCCCATTCTTCCAAGCAAGAATAGCGTTATGAAAACTACAATAAAAACGCAGGGCCTCCCATCCAGATGCCCTGCGTTTTCCCTTTGCATTTCTCTTTATATCTCCTTTACACAGTCTTTTATCCTATACGAATCTAACCCACATAGAATTCAAACACTTTTAATATGGAATCCCTCTTTTAACTATCGACTCATAAACTGCATTCGCCATATCAAAATCAATCGGATTATCAATGTCCATTGCTTCAATCCTTGATACCTCCAGTAAATATGGCTTTTTTCCAATCCGCCTATGATATTGTTCCATTACTTCCTTAAGAAAAACATACATACCATTTGTTTCAATAAATAAAGGCGGTATATCCTGAGTTCTTGGTATCTTGTCTAAACTAAAGTTTAGCGGTGAACCATCCTTCCAAATAAACTCCTGTAATTTATTCACTACTGCAGCAGAATCATAACATCCAGATTTTACAGCCTCAATGCCTTTCACAATCGTTTCCGGCTTCAAAAATGGCGCTGTTGCATGTGCGATAACATAAATATCAGCCTCTACTTTCTGCGTAATAGAATAGTGTAACTCTCTAATATTGGCATCCGCCGTATCATAAATATTTTCCCTCTGTAAATATTTCACACCAGGCAGCAAATATTTTTTAATTTCTTCTCTACTGCAATAAACATAAATTTCGTCCATACTCTTACTGTCAAGCAACGCTTTTAAAACACAATGTATCAAAGGCGTTCCATCAAACAGCTTCTTTGTATTCTTACCTGGCGTTCTTTCATTATTAAGTTTCACTGGTACAACAGCTACTGTTTTCATATCCTTTCCATCCTTATCCTTTTATTTCAAATCTGCTTGGCGTAATAAAATATATTTTTAAATGCCCTTTTGTCATTTCTACAAAGTCTCTCATCATTTCTTTTAAATCAATATTAAATTCTTCCTTTTCCTTCAAAGAAATGTTCAATTCCAAATTCGTATCATAATAGTTTTCACCTATATCATAACCATCAAATCCAGCAACTGCTATTTCAGAAGGCGCCATAAAATCCATCAGCCTTAAACATAAGAACCTTGCATTCTCAGCAATATCAAAATGCTTCCACCCCCGTTTAATCAAGTCATTGAAATTAATTGCAATAACATTTTTGTCATTTACAAAATTGATATTAGATGTAACAATCTTTTTAGTCTTTCTAAACATATCTGGATTTGATTCTTTTGCATAATCATACCGCATAGCATTGCTAAAAAATAAATAGTCATAACTATATCCAGGCAGTATAGAATTAATTCCAATCACTATGCCGTTATGACGTTCTATGTATCCTTCTACCTCTGCCCTTTGCAAATAGGCTGAATTCCCAGGCGCTATAAGTACTATATTTCTGTCTGAAAGCCCAGTCTTTAACTCATCTTTTGCTGAATAATCATCAATTTCTTTATTCATATAGTCTACATAAGCCTTTTCCAAATTATTATAATCGTAACTACGGCGCGCATTCTCATCCAAGCCCTCAATAATAATTTTTAAATCTCGTGATTTCGTTTTATGGTTCTTTATCAAATATGCAATATTATTTACATGGGACTGATAAGTGCCCGATATATAATAAGGGATAGAATAGCCCCACTCATAGCTATTAAGAAATTGTGTCATATATATATCAATTGTATCTACAATTAAATTTATATCATAATCTTTTCTATACTTTTTATTCAAAAAACCCGCCACTAATTCTGTATTTGCATTACCTGCGCCGCGTCCCATTCCGCACAGACTTGCATCAATTATAACAGAGTGGGCTTTTGAAGCAAAACTATCTACAAATTGAACCGCAAGTGCAAATGACATTTGCAAATTATTATGGGAATGAAATCCTATTTTAATTTCAGGATCCAAATTATGGCTAAATAATGACAAGATCCTTGTCAGATCATCTCCATACATCGCCCCAAATGTGTCGACAACAGATATTGCTTCTGGTTTGACTTTATTAATTTTATCTATTAAAACAAGTATCTGCGCATCTGTGTATCCCAGAGTATTTGCCGCCTGAAAGAAAACCTTATATCCTCGGTTTCTGATAGGATCGGCCAGTGCGAGTCCTTCATCGATTTTATCCTTAGGGAATACGACGCGTATCGCATCAATAGAATTTCCATCATAAAACGGAAGATTGTTAATATCATAGCGATTATAATCAATCATGGCTACATACGTCGTCTTAGGATCCTTTGGCTGGCTCAGATATTGAATCAAATCATCAGGCGTATGATAAAATGCAGTTCCCTTTTTATGCGGCTCATTCTTAAGCCATCCGCATTCAATAATATCCATCTTCGCATCTTGCAAACGTTTGATAATCCCACGAATTGCCGATGTCCCAAACTTTGAATCAACAATGTACGACCCATCACGCAAAGTACAGTCCAGTAGCTGAATCTTTCTATCCATTTCCATGTTCTTTTATATTTCCTTTCCATTTAGTAAAATAAAACTTTTTATTATCTTGCGAATCCCTTGTTTCACTTTTCGTTTTCCTCTCTCCCATAGGCTTCCTTTTGTATACCTTGTAAGTAAATAGATAACATCCTTATCTGAGTTCTGAATTTCCTTAAAAAATTTATTCCTCTTCAGCCATAACATCTGCGGCTCCATATACGTAGGATTACCTGTCAGCAGTATATGATAATCATGAAATTCCTGATATACTAATTGAGGCTTTATGATTTCCAATAACTTCTTCCCCTGAATAGAATTTAGAATAATTACCGATGTTCCAGCATTGTCATTGAATTTAGTAAAATACTCTTCAACCCTCCAAAAATCAGCTAATGTAATATCACTTTTTCTGTTAGAACCTCTAAAATTACAATTAGAGCAGGCTTCACATAATGTAATATTCTTTAAAAATGCCTTTAAGTATGGATCTTCGTTCAAAGTCTTTGAATAAAGTATTTTATCCTCTCCATCCCTTACAGTAAAAGAAAACTCATTCCATGATAAATTTTTGTCTCTAAAAGAAATCTTTATATTACTTCCATACTTTTTCATTAAACAAGCTGCGTACCTATCCCAAATATCTGGGCTTGGAACGCCATGGCAAATGAAATCAACAGTAATCAGATTTTCATATTCTCGATTTAAGCACTTTTTTAGTCCTATAACTTGGCAGGGCGCGCCTGAAAAAAGCACTCTTCTTCCACTATTTAAATCTTTTTTAACCTCTCGGTAAATAGTCCCTATATAACTTTGAACATATTTTGAGCCAAAGAAAAAATCACTTTTTTTATCTGCTCTAATATGAACGACTCTAAAATTATCTATAAATCCCGCTCCATAAACAATACCTCCTGCCATCCAAACCTCTTCTGCCAACAGTGAAAATACCCCCCCCCGATGAACTCTGAAGCCTTGTTTCCTGATTTTTGTTTTGAGCAGCAAAAGCAATAAACTCTTCCTTATCTATGTAAATATCTTTCATATTAGAATCATTTAGAGGACATGCTCTTATACATGCGCTACAATTTATACAAGCAGA
>CATKYY010000029.1 GCA_949841225.1 uncultured Acetivibrio sp. | reverse complement strand
CCCGCTTTTATCAGCGTGACTTACGGAGCCAATGGCGGCACGCGCCATCGTACGGTTGAAATCGCTTCCTATATTCAAAATAGCTGCGGTATTGAGGCTTTAGCCCATTTGACCTGCGCCGCCCTAAACGAAGATTCTCTTCAGGAGTATCTGGATCAGTTAAAAAGCTGTCATGTGAAAAATGTCCTAGCTCTCCGGGGCGATATGCCAAAGGATATGCCAAAGGAAGCTTTTGAAAATAGGACGTTCCGTTATGCAAAGAATTTAATCAACGCTATAGCAAAGCTTCCGTCAGGCTCTATAGGGGCGGCCTGCTACCCGGAGGTTCACCCGGAGTCGCCTGATAAGGAAGCTGATATTGCTTTTCTGAAAGAAAAGGTAGATGCCGGCGCTGATTTTTTGATTACCCAGCTATTTTTTGATAATTATATTTTTTATGATTTTATGGAACGAATCCAGAAGGCTGGTATCCGGGTTCCAGTATCTGCTGGTATTATGCCTGTGACTTCGCTTTCCCAGATCCAGAGAATTGTCCGGCTGTCCGGCTCCCAGGTTCCTACCTCTCTTTCCCATATTCTAGCGAAATACCAGGACAACCCGGAAGATGTAAGGAAAGCCGGCCTGGAATTTGCCGCCATCCAGATCGACGGTCTGCTTCAAAACAATGTTGACGGTATCCATCTTTATACTATGAACAAGCCGGACACTGCAAAGGCTGTTCTGGAACAGATAAAAAGATAAATAACTAAAAGGCTGTTGTATTAAAAAATTTTTAGTACAACAGCCTTCTGTTCTTTTATTTTTGCAACTGGTTTTGTATTTTATTGAACACTTCTATAATGTCGGCATCAAACTGTTTTCCCGCTTCATCATTCATAATCTTCATACTCTGTTCATGGCTGAATTGCTCTTTATAGCACCTTTCCCCGACCAGAGCATCGTAGACGTCTACAACCGCCACGATTCTTGCCGCCAAAGGAATCTCTTTTCCCTTCAGTCCCTCTGGATACCCGGCGCCGTCCCATCTTTCATGATGGTATCTGGCAATCTCAATGGCCATTTTTAAAAACTCATTGTGCTTATTCATATTATAAAGCTCTTCCAGAGTCTTTGCTCCCAGTTCCGTATGAGTCCTGACAATTTTCCTCTCTGCAGATGTTAATATGCCCGGCTTTAACAAAATTTGGTCGCTGATACCAATTTTTCCAATATCATGAAGCCCCGCCGCTACTTCTATGGTCTCAACAAAAGCATTGCTTATCTCTTTTTCAAATTTTGGACTGAATTGCAGGCTCATAGCCAAAAGCTTGCTGTTTTTAGAAATATTTTTTAGATGGACGCCATCTGCGCTTTCTCTTAATTCTGACAGCTTTGCCAGGGCAAGAATAAAGTTCTTCTCTTCCTCTTCAATTCTTTTCACCTGGTCGCTTACCATTTTATGAAGCCTTCGGTTGTAATTTTCCAACTCCTGTTTCATCTGATATATTTTCAAATGGGTATTGACCCGGCTGGTAACTTCTTCCAGCTCAAAAGGCTTAGAAACAAAATCTACCGCTCCCAAATCAAAACCTTTTTTCTTATCTTCCGTTCCATCCATCGCAGAAATAAAGATAATTGGAATGTCTCTCGTCCTTACATCCTTTTTCAATATTTCGCAAAGCTCATAACCGTCCACATCCGGCATGGAAATATCTAAAAGAACCAGCTGGGGCATCCTCGCCTCAATCGCCGCCATAGCCTGTTTTGCACTGGTTACTGGCCTTGCTATGTATCCCATACTTTTTATCATTTCTGCTAAAATAGCCAGATTAGATGTTACATCATCTACAATCAGCACATTTGCTGTTGACTCATCCATTTTTAACCTCATTTCTACACGGCATTTTTCATATATCAGGTTTGCAGCTGCCGTATAAGACGCAAACCTGCAAATTGAAAATAGTAATCTGCAATCTGTATATTCTTGTTCTAATACTGCTCATAATATTCCATAATGCTTTTCTTAAACTCTTCATACTGCGCCAGGGATTTTTCTTTATCGCTTTTCCGCACGGTAAGCTCCAGCCGGAAAGCTTTTCTATAAAGATCCCTTGATGGAACCAGCCCTTTTATGCCTCCTGCAAAGTTTTCCGCCTTCTGCCAATTTCCCATTTCAATGCAGATAATCAGCTTATCTAGCATATTTCCCATTTCCTTCTGGTTTTCCGGGCTTCCAAAGCGGCGGATTTCCTCTGCCTCATAGATGTCAAAACTCTCTACCTTTACCTTTCCAAGCCCTTCGTAAGTATACTGGCCTTCCGTATACTCTTCCTGCGGCACAGTCAGAGTAGAATGGGTCTTTTTAAGCCTTACAGAAAAAGAAAATGTGCTTCCCTTCCCTTTTTCACTCTGAACGTCGATTTCTCCATTCATTAATTCTACCAGCTCCCTGGTAATACTGAGACCAAGCCCTGTTCCGCCAAATCTCCTGCTAATGGAGGCATCCACCTGGGAAAAACTTTTAAACAGCTTATCCTTATCTTCTTCCGCAATACCAATCCCCGTGTCCGCCACCATAAAAAACAATTCCATATCATTGTCTGTTTCCAGCGTTTTTGTTACATTTACTGCAATCTGTCCTACTGATGTAAATTTCACCGCATTGGACAAAAGATTATTTAAAATCTGTCCAAGACGCAAATCGTCCCCAATCACATGCTCTGGGATATCAGAAGAAATGTTTACTACCAGCTGCAGGCCCTTTTCGTTAATTTTCGCCAGGTTTGTTTCTATCGTCCTGTCCATAAATTCACGGAAACGGAATTCCTGCTCCTCAATGGTGAATTTTCCTGCCTCCAGTTTGGAAAAATCCAAAAGATTATTAATAATCTTCATCATATTGTGACAGCAATGCTCAATAATTTTTAATGAATTCTCCTGCTCCGGCGTCACCTCTGTATCCAGGAGATTTTTTGTAAATCCTAAAATCCCGTTAACCGGCGTCCGAAGCTCATGGGTTACATTCGCTACAAATTCATTTCTTAAATGATTTACCTCTTCAATGGCAATTTCAGCCTTTTTTTCATTTCTCTGAGCCGTTTTTTTAGAAATCAGGCTTGCCGCCAGACATATGCCATATACGTCTCTTTCCTCATCCAGGCTTAAGCGGACCTCAACCGGACATATCGTTTTATTTTTCCGGTAGGCTACCGTTTCAATCGCCTGGTACTGCCCTGCCTCCTCCGTTAAAATCCCTTCCCGGATTACAACTTTATCTTCCTCTTTCTCCAGGATTTTCTCTAAAACTTCCACAATATTTACATTTTGAAAGCCGCCGTTATAACCAAGTTTTCTTTCTTCTTCCCTGTTCCAATCCAGCATTTTCCCTTCTTTATCAAACAGAAAAAAAATCTCTGTGGTCATTTCCGAGAAGATACGGTAAAATTCCCTTTCTTTCTCCATAATCACATCTCCTCACTATCTGTAATTCCCTTCCTTTACTATTATATTTCACTTTCCTCACCCAGTCAATTCCTTCTTACCCTGAGTTTTGGTACTTTAAAAGTACAAATATTAGTCCGGCAATAGAAATGCCTTTGATTATGAGCATAACGCCTGTTGCGGCTGATAATATACCAGCATTGACCGCTACACACTTTCCTGCCCCTCTCTTGGGAACGGGATCCCAAACAGCCGCAGCATCTCTTTTTGGGACTCAAACTCCCGTTCCGCAATAAATTCCATGAAATCCCTATCATCCCTGTGCGCCCGTTCCTTCCGTACCCAGGCAAACAACCCGTCCATCTCCTTCTGTACCTTCTCCGGGGGCGCCACAGAATACTGGGATCCGGTGATGAGTACCCGGATATTCCGGTAGCGCCCAGCATACTCTGGCTCGATGTTCTGATAGAACAGTTCATGCATCTTCAGAACCGTCCGCTCATCGATGAGCCGGTTCTGAAATACAGAAAGCATAAAATCATAGGCTTTCGCATGGTCCACCGCTTCAAACACGTCCCGCAGCGGTTTTCCGCCTACCGTCAGTCCGTCCTCAAGAAGTACCTTTGTCTCACTCTCTGTCAGGGAATTCCCCTCCAGCGCGTTAGAAGTCCATGTTAGCCCCACCCGGTAATAGTCCTGTATCTGTCCCAGCATCTCGCCCTCCACCGGACGCAGCGCCTCGATCTCCTTCTGAAAAAAATCTATTTTATTCAATATCTCCACCTTGCCACCATCCTTTCAAACACACTGCTATCATATCACAAAACATGCAAAAAGGATAGGATGAAAACATCTCCTGCCCATTAAAGCAGAGATACAGAGCCGTCAAAATATGCCGTAAACTTAATGTTTGCCATACAAGCAATTCTTCTTTCTCTTGCTTTTTGCCCCTGTTTATTATATAATCAAGACATTAAGGAATCCATAGATGCTATACGTTCTGATACTACAACAAGCCTTTTTAGATTAGGCGGTTCGTTTGCTGTAGTTCTAAAAAGGAGAAGAAATATGACTTTTAATACGCGTTTAAAACAGTTGCGCCAAAAACACAGGTTAACGCAAAGTGAGCTTGCCGACCTGCTTGGCCTAAAGCCTACCGCAATTTCCAACTATGAATCGAAAAGGAACGAGCCTTCCTTTGAAAAGCTGATTGCCTTATCAAAATATTTTGACGTATCCTGCGACTATCTGTTAGGCCTTTCCGAAGCTTACCTGCCTATCGGCGGCGAAGTTTTGGACAAAGACATCGTAGAATTTTTCAACCTTTACAAGCAGTTGAACCAAAACAGTGCAAAGGAAGTCAGAAGTTATGCAAAATACATCCTTTACCGCCAGGAGCATCCAGAGGATTTTAACTGAATACACATATACAAGCGCCTTTTAGGCAATATAATTTAGAAATTTTTAATCCCTGAAAATATCGGCATAGTCGTGAAGTATCGGTTATGCCGTTTTTCATGTCATAGGAGAATAAAACGCAATGATTACGAAATCAAATCTCAAGGATATGCTTATTACAGTAGCCGGATATAAGGAAACCGAAAAAAAGAATGTATATAGAAAAGTCTATCCCCATTTTGATTGCGCTATAGAAGTCGACTTTAACGGCTCCGGCATAATCCGGTATCCCGAAGAAAAAGGGCTGAAAATTACCCATCATACAACCTGTAATTTTTCTGATAATGAAAACTTCGTCGTTCTTGAATGCGTTACAAGACTTATGGATAAAGGGTACCGTCCTGAACATATTGAGCTTGAAAAGGAATGGGCCCTCGGTCGTAATGCCAAAGGCGGCCGGGCGGATATATGCGTTTATAATACAGATAACAAGCTTTTATTTATTATTGAATGCAAAACCTCCGGCGGAGAATACAAAAAAGAGTACAATAATACCCTAAACAGCGGCGGGCAGCTATTTTCCTACTGGCAGCAGGAACGCAGCTGCCAGTGGTTAGCGCTGTATACTTCCGATTTCAACAGCATATCAGTAAAGCATACTGCAAATAGTATTAGCTGTAATGATGATGCAAATATTTTAGCAGCCTCCAAGAAAGATCCCTCTATCCTGCTTTATCAGGAAGCCCATACTGTAGATGAGCTATACGCCGCATGGAACGAAACCTATGATAAACGGTTTTGCGGAGACGTTATATTCAGAGACGATTCCGTTGCATACCAGATTGGTATCAAACCGCTTCGTAAAATAGATTTAAAGGATTTCAGTGAAAATGATAAAATTGTAAATAAATTTGAAGAAATCCTCCGGCATAATAACGTATCCGACAAGGAAAATGCGTTTAACCGGTTAATCGCCCTCTTTATCTGCAAGCTGGTAGACGAAATCCAAAAAGGAGATCACGATATTCTTGAATTCCAGTATAAAATCGGCACAGATACCTATGAATCTTTACAGGACCGTTTACAAAGGCTCCATAAAGACGGTATGGAAAAGTTTATGCGTGAAAAAATTTTCTATGTTCCCGACAATTACGCGGAAGCTCTTGTTCAGCAATATACCGGACAGAAGCGAAAAAAAATGATCGAGGATTTAAAAAATACTCTCCGTATTCTTAAATTCTACACAAACAATGATTTTGCTTTTAGAGACGTACACAATGAAGAATTATTTTATCAAAATGGGAAAATACTGGTAGAGTTGTCCAGCTCTTTGAAAATTTCAGAATTATTGATTCCAGCGACATACAGATGCTTGGGGATTTGTTTGAACAGCTTTTAAATAAGGGGTTTAAACAAAACGAAGGCCAGTTCTTCACTCCCGCCCCCATCTGCCGCTTTATATGGGACAGCCTCCCTTTGGAAAAGATGATTAAACACGCAAATGGAATAGAGTATCCAAAGGTTATTGATTATGCCTGCGGCGCCGGCCATTTTTTAACTCAGGGAGTTGAAGCAATCAATGCCGGCGTACTCTCTTTAGATTCTACAGCGCCTGTAAATCATGCGTGGACAGAGCATAAAATATTTGGGATAGAAAAGGACTACCGCCTTGCCCGGGTTTCAAAAATATCCATGTTTATGCATGGCGCCGGCAACGGAAACATTATTTTTGGCGATGGACTGGAAAATTATGAAGATAAGAATATCGTTCCAAACTCTTTTGATATTCTTGTGGCCAATCCGCCTTATTCTGTATCAGCCTTTAAGCCGCATCTAAAGCTGAAAGACAATAATTTCACTATCCTGCCAAAAATATCAAATACTGGTTCAGAGATTGAAACTCTTTTTGTTGAACGAATCGCCCAGTTGATTAAACCCCAGGGCATAGCCGCCGTTATACTGCCCAGCAGTATCTTAAATAAAGAAAGCGAAAGCTTTATCGCCGCCCGCGAGTCGCTGTTATCCAATTTTTACCTTAGAGCAATCGTACAGCTTGGAAGCAAGACCTTCGGGGCGACGGGCACCAATACCGTTATCCTTTTTCTTGAAAAGTTCCATGAGCCGCCAAAGCGGATGGATCTGGTTTACGACAGCGTACAGGCCATCCTGGAAGGAACAGTTTCCAACGACTGGGAGGATAAGGATATTTTTGAAGGCTATCTTGATAAAATCGGCGTGGATGCCGGCACCTACGCGGCTTTTACCACCCGTTCAAAGGATTACACCGAATGGAAAGCCATTCCTTATTTTGCACAGTACCTTGCCGCCTTTCAAGCCTCCAGCCAGGTCAATCATAAGGAAAAACAAAAGAGCTTTAAAAAAGCCTCTGAAACTGAAAGGCTCCAATGGTACAACCAGCATTTTTATAATTACGTTAATAAAAAGGAACGTGAAAAGCTAACGTATTTTTCTCTTTGCTATCGTCAAACAACCTTAATTATTTCTGCTCCTGATGATAATAAAGAGCAAGAAATTTTTTTAGGATATAAATGGAGTAACAGAAAAGGCCAGGAAGGCATCCAAACAATAAAACCGGGCGGCCTTCTCTACAATGAATGCGACAGAACCGATAAGAATACAATTTCCGGTATCATCAGAAGCGCCTTTTATAATAAAGAATATATTGTAAACGGCCTCAACAATTATTATTACTATCTGAGATTACAAGATATGCTGGATTTCTCAGGCGCCGATTTTAATAAAGCTATTAAAACAATTAAAACAAGAATCGCAGGAGTAAAAACTGGCAATACGATATTTAAACTAAATAGCAAAGATTTTGAAATCAGTATTGGCAGCCGGGTGCTTTCAACAGAAATTGTTGAAAATGGAGCCTATCCCGTATACAGCGCCAATGTCTATGAAGAATTCGGCCGTATTGATAAACAGAATCTTACAAATTTTGAAAAGCCGTCTATTATTTGGGGGATTGACGGCGATTGGATGGTTAATATCATTCCCGCCGATACGCCGTTTTATCCAACGGACCACTGCGGCGTGCTAAGACTGCATACAGATAAAATCCTGCCGGAATATATGGCTATCGCTTTAGAGCTTGCAGGAACCTATGAAAAGTTTTCCCGCAATAACAGGGCGTCTACACAACGGATTAAAAACTTATCCATTCAAATTCCAGAGAAGCAAATACAGCAGAAGGCTATCAATGAGCTTTTAAGCATTGATAAGAAAATACAGGCTGAAATTAAATTGTTGGAAACATATGAAGCAGAAGCATCGTCAAAATTTACGGTAATGTTTAAGAAATTTGAGCGAAACATATTAATAGGCCAAATAGATACCATACAAATAGAAAAAGGATCAGCCTTAACAAGAGAACAAGCCGTACCAGGTAATATTCCCGTTGTCGCAGGAGGCAGGGAGCCAAATATAATTACCGTCAGCGCTTCCGGCGCAAATGCAGGATACATTAATTTCTGGAATATTCCAATTTTTGCTACCGACTGCAATACGGTAAAAAGTATTGATAACAATTACATCAATACTATATTTTTATTCTTTTCTATGAAAGAATCACAAAATAAACTGTATTCTCTGCAATCCGGCAGCGGGCAGCCTCATATCTATAAAAAAGATATTGAAAAACTGAAAATATCCGTTCCTCCTATTTCTCTGCAAAATGAATTCGCTGCCTATATAGAAAATATAAATAAATTGAAAGCTGCCGCCATAGAAGAAAAGGCTAGGCTTGAAACCGAACGCAGCAATACCATAGACAAATATTTTAAATAAAAAACAGCCGTACAAGAGTTTTTCTCTTGCACGGCTGTTTTTTGTACTTTGCCGCCTAACTGTCAATTCCGGTAAAATAATGATACAGATAATATTGCCCGATTTTGCGGGCCGGATACCTGTAATATTTCCGATCCCCATCTTTTTTCCATATTTCTGACAAATAACCCAGAATCTCCTTCTCTGTCATGGTATTTTTGGCTAATACCTGAATATCAAACTTATCCGGGGTTCCCGCATTATACTGCTTTTCAATAATAACCTTTGCTTCTTCCAAAGTCTCCGCCTTAATCCCCATAACCTCATATGGGTAGGTCCTGTATTTCGTACCGTTGCATGGCTTTGTAATAAAACTCCAGGTATGGTCTATCGCCATAGTCCTGTCGTCCACCAGGAAATAATCATAGCTTACGTACCCCTTCCTGTCCGGCACCGGATCATCCCAAGTCGTATCAATATGGTATCTCTCCCCGTCCAGGGTCACGGCATTCCATGCATGGTTCACGCCGCCGGCCTGCCCGGTAACATATTCGCAAGGGATGCCCAGCAAATCCATAAACATCTTGAAAGCTTCCGCATATCCTGCGCAGACGCCAATCTTCTCTATAATGATACCATAAGCCTCAAACGCCTGATCTGGCAGAGTATCCTTCTCCAGATTCTCTTCGTCATATTCTGCATTTAGCACCAGATAATCATGTACAGCCTTAACCTTTTCTATTGGAGAAAGGCCTTCCATTCCTTCTCTTTCAATAATCGCCTTTATCTCCTTTTTCGCAAGCTCCCGCCTGCCTTCTACGGTTTTAGCCTTCTGTTCTGCAGCGGAAGGAGCCTTTTTTACTGTCACCTTGCAGTAATACTTCTTATTGTTGTAAACAGCATATACCTTCGTCGTTCCAGCCTTTACTGCCGTTACCTTTCCCTTCGCGCTGATTTTAGCAATTTTTGTATTACTGGATTTCCACGTTACCTTCTTTGCATTGCTTAACTTCAGCGTATAAGTTTTTCCTACCGTAAGAGTCAGGCTGCTTTTATTCAGCTTCGGTTTAGCCGCTGCCTGAGCCTCTACTGGAACTTCACTTATACCCAGCCCTGCCGGAACCGTGGTTCCAAAAACCAGAGCCGCTAAAAAACAACAAAACCATCTTCTCCATTGCTTCATACGCTAATCCCCTTTTAATTTTTTCCGCAGCAAAATTTATATTTCTTACCAGATCCGCATGGACACGGCTCATTACGTCCAATCTTCTTTTCCTTTACAACCGTGCCGGAAGCCTTCTGTTCCCTGTAAAGCTCCTTCCGGCGTTCCGGCGTCAGGAGACTGTCCCATGCTTCCAGGCCGTACAGCCAGTCAGCCTTTGCCTCTACCATATTGTAATACAATTTTTCTTTATCAAAATCCAGGGAAACCTGGGTATCCTTTTCCATCTCTTCAATCGGATTCGGCGTTTTCAGGCTGTCGTTAATTCCATCTAAAAAGCCTACCATAATTTTAAGCTCTGTGCCATATTTTTCCGCCAGCTCTTCTACCGTGCCGCTCACTACGGTATCTGGTTCAGCCAAAAGCTGCTCGTAAATTCCTTTTTCAACTGCAAAATAATGCTCCCACAGCCGTTGGTTCTTTTTTGGGTCGTTTTCCTGGGAGTATGCTTCCTCTCTCCACTCTGTTAATAAACTCATATTTTTCTGCCTCTCTTTCTGTGTGCCAATGTTTGCATACTCGAAGTATAGCAAATATTCCGTTTTTTTTCAATACGTTTTTCCTTTGAGTTTCCCTATTTCACAAATTCTGCGCCTTAACGAGTTTGCGCTTCCAAACAGGAGAAATATTTCTAAAAATTTTTTTATTCCATGTATAAACCTTTAAAATGCGTCTATACTATAATTGTAATTGGAACCCCCTTCCAATTACCAGTATTACTTATCCTCCCTATGTATCAAAGCTGTCTGTAAGCTTCTAGGCTGCAGGCAGCTTTATACTTTTCATTCTTCTTTTTCGTTTCTCCCTTGCATTCTTCAAGAATTTTCACTATAATGTACCATAATTAATACAAATTACGAAATCCATTCATTAAGGAGGCGTCCTATGAAAAAACTACAGCGTATCCTTGCCTTTACCGGCGCAATTCTTTTAATCGGCCTATACCTGCTTACCCTGGTTTCGGCTTTATTAGCTACGCCCTATTCTGCCGGCCTTTTTAAAGCCTGCCTTTTTTCTACTGTATTTGTTCCTATTTTAATTTATGCCATTCTTCTTATTTATAAAATACTGAAAAAATAAGAACGGCAATATCCATTTCTATTCCTCCGCCTCTCTTTTGATTCTTTCCATATGCTCTTTCAATTCCCTTTCATATCCGTTGTCTGAAAGCTCATAAAATACCCTGTCTTTTAATTCGTCGGGCAAATATTGCTGTTTTACATAATGATTTTTGTAATTATGCGCGTATTTATAACCGATTCCATGGCCCAGCTCCTTTGCCCCTCCATAATGGCTGTCCTGCAAATAGGGCGGAATCCTCCCTGTTTTTTCCTTTTTCACTGCTTCCATCGCGGCAGAAATAGCATTAACAGAAGAATTGCTCTTTGGAGCGCAGGCTACGTAGGCGGCTGCCTGCGCCAGAATAATCTGGGATTCCGGCATACCGATTCTTTCTACTGCCTGAGCAGCGGCCACCGCTACTACAATAGCGTTGGGGTCCGCGTTTGACACATCCTCCGCCGCGCAAATCATAATCCTTCTGGCAATAAACCGGACGTCCTCTCCTGCATACAGCATCCGCGCCAGATAATAAACAGCGGCATCCGGGTCAGACCCCCTCATGCTTTTAATAAAAGCCGATATAGTATCATAGTGGTTATCCCCGTCTTTATCATATTGAAGCACTCTCTTTTGGATACATTCAGAAGCCACCTCTAAGGTAATATGGATTTTCCCATCCTCAGAAGGCTCCGTTGTCAGTACTCCCAGCTCTATGGCCGTCAGAGCTGCTCTGGCATCTCCATTGGCTATATCGGATAAAAATTCCAGGGCTTCTTCCTCTATTACAGCATTGTAGGCCCCCAGGCCCTTTTCCTTATCCCCCACCGCCCGTAAAAGCAGGGTGCGTACATCCTTTTTTTCCAGCCGCTTCAGTTCAAACACCACAGACCGGGAAATCAACGCCCGGTTTACCTCAAAATAAGGGTTCTCTGTTGTTGCGCCAATTAAAATTACCGTTCCATCCTCTACAAAAGGCAGCAAATAATCCTGCTGTCCCTTATTAAAACGGTGTATTTCATCAATAAAAAGGATGGTCTTTTTTCCATACATTCCCATCCTTTCCTTGGCCTCAGCCACGACTCCCTCCATATCCTTTTTCCCGGCGGCTGTAGCATTAATCTGAGTAAATTCAGCGCTGGTAGTGTTGGCAATTACCTTTGCCAGAGTTGTCTTTCCGGTTCCCGGCGGCCCATACAAAATAATAGAGCTTAGCTTATCCGCCTTAATAGCGCGGTACAAAAGCTTGTCCTTTCCTATAATATGCTCTTGCCCTACAATTTCATCTAAACTGGCCGGCCGCAGCCTGCTGGCCAGAGGCGATTCCTTTTCCATTCTTGTGTCCCGCATATATTCAAATAAATCCATCTCTATCCCCGTTCCTCTTCCTTTGCAAACCTGTCAAAAATAATCGGCTTACCATCCAGCTCCCCAAAATACGCCTGGGCCTCCTCTTCTATCGCCGCTTTTCCATTAGTGGCCTCCGTAACCTTTTTAACAAAAGCGCTACGCTGCTTTGCAGGTACTAAAAATCTCATAGACACAGCCTCTGTATACTCTGTATCTTCTATTATAAGCCCCATTTGGGCCGCCAGATACTGAAGCCTGCCGATTCCATTATAATCAGTATCTATTCTGTATTCATATCCCGGCTGCTTTGTAACGGTTCTGCTGTTTTCAATCCCCAAAAGAGTGGTATGAGAATAAGCCCGTACAAGACCTCCTGTGCCAAGAAGAGTTCCCCCAAAATACCGCGTAACAACAACTGCCGTATCATGAATCCCCGCCCCTAAAAGCACGTCCAGCATTGGTTTCCCCGCCGTTCCAGAAGGCTCCCCATCGTCTGAAAACCTCATAATCTCATTTTTCCTTCCGATGACATAAGCATAGCAATTATGCCTGGCGTCCCAATACTTCTTTTTCTGCGCCTCTATAAATTCCAAAGCCTCCTCCTCCGTATGCACTGGCATTACTGTTGCAATAAAACGGGATTTCTTTTCCACCAATTCCCCTGTACCGCCTTCATATACAATCTTATAGCTTTCCTCCATGATCTGACCTGTCCTTTTTTATTTTCTCCCACAATCATAACAGAATTCCAAACAATACACAAGTTCTATTATTCTTGAACTTCTGTATATTACAAGTCCTGCAGCGCGCCGGCGCGCTGCAGGACTTATAAAATATACAGAAATTCAAGCGGCGTTTACTTCATAGTCAGGCAATTTAGTATCCAGATAACAGTTCGTCTACGGTTTCATTTAAAGCCCAGGGCGTTACCATATTCCTGTAAAGCTTTGCCAGCAAGCTTTTTATAAAAATCTCATCCTCTGAAACAGCTCCTGTCTGCTCTTCCTCTGTAAATCCGCCAGCCAGCTTTACAACCTTTACGCCAAAAAGAGAATGTCCGTACCCCCTTGGCTCCTCTTTTGTCAGAAAATATTTCAACTGCATAGAGTCTACCTGTTGCATTCCATATAATTCTTCCATTTCGCCCCTCCTCTCTTATCGCTTTGTCCATTAGTAGTTAACTTTTATTTTACCTTGTATAAAAAAATATGCAATAGCATAGCGCCGCATTTTTCAATTCCTTTTTCTATAAACTGACAGTTGTTTTAAGAATTCTCCAAGCTGCTTGACATCCTCCGTCGAAATCCCCTGGAAAATAGTTCTTTATTTTAATATGGATGTTTGATATAATAATAAGAAGCGTTTTGCTCGGTTAACAAAACTCTTAGGAGGTGCAAAATGAACTATAGTCAGAAAGGGACTGCAAATAAGCAAAAGCTCCTGACTTCCAGACGACGGAAACTAATGTCTAAATTAGGCGTAGCTTTTTTCCGCACTATTTTTCTGTGTTTCCTTGTCTGTATTATTGTCGGCGGCTTTGCAGGGTTTGGCGTCATCAAGGGCCTGATTGACAATGCTCCCAGCATTGACTCTATTGATGTAGCCCCAAGCGGATTTGCAACCACGCTATATTATTCCAATGGCAAAGAAAGCCAAAAGCTTATTGGATCTGGCGCCAACCGCGTATACGTCGCCCTGGACCAGATACCAGAGCATGTTTCCAACGCCTTTATTGCGATTGAGGACTCCCGATTCCGTTCCCACAACGGCATTGATGTAAAAGGAATCTTCCGCGCCTTTTTTAACGGCCTTTCCCAGGTCTTAGCAGGAGGCGAATTTGATGAGGGCGCCAGTACCCTGACGCAGCAGCTTTTAAAAAACCAGGTTTTTAACGGCGGCTCAGACGCTACTTTTATTGCTAAGGTAGAGCGTAAAATCCAGGAACAGTACCTGGCGATCCAATTGGAGGACAAGCTTTCTAAAGACCAAATCCTGGAATATTATTTAAATACCATCAACCTTGGCCAAAACACTTTAGGAGTGCAAACAGCTTCCCTCCGTTACTTCGGAAAGGACGTTTCTGAGCTTACAATTTCTGAAGCAGCCGTTATCGCCGGAATTACTCAAAATCCTTCCGGCTTAAACCCAATCAGCCATCCTGAAAAAAACAATGAAAAACGGCTGGTTGTGCTAAGCTACATGAAGGAGCAGGGCTATATTAATGAAAAAGAATACGACGAAGCCGTTGCCGACGACGTATATTCCCGAATCCAGCTTGTCAACGACGAGCAGTATTCTGACAAGGCTTCCCAGATAAACAGCTATTTTACGGACGCTGTATGCGAACAGGTTATACGGGATTTACAGGACAAGCTGGGCTACTCTGAATCCCAGGCAGTTAACGCCTTGTACCGGAACGGCTTGGAAATTTTCACTACCCAAAGCTATAAAATCCAGAATATCTGCGACAAAATTTTTAGCGACGAGTCTATGTACCCGGCTTCTTCCGAATGGGCGCTGACCTACCGCCTTTCTATTTTGGACAAGGACGGAGAGGAGCATCACTACAATGAGTACCATTTGAAGAGATATTTTATAGAAAAAAAGAAAAAAACAGGCTTTGACCTGTACTTTAAGAAAAAAAAGGATGCAGAACCATATATTGAAGAATTCCGCTCCTATATCCTAAAAAAGGCAGAAGATATTACCGGGGAATCCACTAACTTTACGATTCAGCCTCAGACTTCCTTTGTTCTGATGAACCAATACAATGGTAAGGTTCTTGCCCTGGTAGGCGGCCGCGGTGAAAAAACCGCCAGCCGTACCTTAAACCGCGCTACCGACTCTGCGAGGCAGCCCGGCTCTACCTTCAAGGTAGTATCCACCTATCTTCCAGCCCTGGATACTAAGGGCATGACTCTGGCCAGCGTTCAAGACGATGCGGAATTTTATTACCCGGACTCAAAGAAAAAAGTCCGTAACTGGGACGGCGAGGCCTATAAAGGTCTTACTACCCTCCGCCAGGGCATTACCCGCTCTATGAATGTCGTAACTGTAAAAACTATGGTAGACGTAACTCCTTCCGTAGCCTATGATTACCTGATACGGCTGGGATTTACTACCATTTATGACAAATATGTAGATGAAAATGGAAAATTGTTCTCTGATATTCAATATCCTACCGCCCTGGGCGGCCTGACAAAGGGCGTAACAAATTTTGAGCTTACCGCCGCTTTCGCCGCCATTGCAAATAAGGGCGTTTACACAGAGCCAATCCTTTACACTAAAATATTGGATCATGAAGGAAATGTTCTGCTGGAAAATGAACCGGAGACTCGCCAGGTCATGAAAGAAAGCACTGCATGGCTGTTGACAAGCGCTATGGAAGACGTTGTAAAAATAGGAACCGGCGGCCTGGCCCGTTTTACTACAATGTCCATGCCTGTAGCCGGAAAAACCGGAACTACTACAAAAGACGTAGACTTATGGTTTGTAGGCTACACCCCTTATTATACGGCCGGCATATGGAGCGGCTACGACAACAACAAAGACCAGGACAATACTTCTTATCACAAGATTCTGTGGAGAACTGTTATGCAGACCATCCACCAGAAGCTGAAAAAGGAATACAAGGAATTTAAACGGCCTGGCAATATTGTATCCGCCACAATATGTACAAAGTCCGGCAAGCTTGCCGTAGGAGGCCTTTGCAATAGCTCTGCCCGTACAGAATATTTTGAAAGCGGCACAGTCCCTAGTGAAAAATGCGACATTCACGTTAAATTCCGTATTTGTAAGGAATCTAAGGAAATTGCCGGAGAATACTGCCCGGAGGATCAGGTGAAGGAACAGGTATTCCTCCTTAAAGAGGAAACCGGACACACGGCGGATACTCCTTACGTCATCAGTCCCGACGACATGAACAAAACCTGCCATATCCACACTTCTCCGCCAGCCGAAGGCATTCTAGGCGAGCCGTTAGAGCCTCCTCCAGATATGCCTGATAAAAAAGACCCGCCAGATGCAGTTCCAAACGAACCTTCGGAAGCCTCTGAAGATACCCGGCGGAAAAAAAGATAAAGAAAAAATCGCTTAAACCTTATGGTCTAAGCGATTTTTCTTTTATCTATATTAAAAGCAGCCGGCTGCTTGAAATATCTTTAACTCTATTCCTGTACTTAAACCTTCATTTTCGGCTTAAATACCCAAGAAGCTATATAAGAGAAAATCAAGGCCGCTGAAACTCCCACGCTGGCAGCCGTAAAACCTCCCTTAAAAATTCCAATAAAGCCATCCTTATCTACAGCTTCCTTGATTCCCTTCACCAGGGTATTTCCAAAACCTATCAATGGTACGGTTGCTCCAGCTCCGGCCCATTTAGCAAAAGGCTCGTAAACCCCTACCGCTCCCAGGAGCGCGCCCAAACATACTAGAATTACCATAATCCGCCCTGGCATAAGCTTTGTATTATCCATCAAAATCTGTACTGCTGCACAAATTAATCCTCCAATAATAAATGCTTTTACATAATCCATGCTTTCCTCCATTCCTGCGGCGCTTCTTTAAAAATAAAGCTCCCAAAAGACCTGCGGATGCACCGCGGACACAGGCCGGTAAAAAAAGTAGAAAAAACGTTATTCCATAAGCTCCAGGCTTACTCCATGAGCAATTCCAGGTACAGAATTTCCCTCATTAAAGCTGACTGTGGACAGCAAGGCTCCCGTTGGTACAAACAGCACTTTTTTCCATTCCTTTTTTTTCATTTTATAAAGCACATATCCAGTAAGAGTAATTGCGCTACAGCCGCAGCCGCTTCCTCCCGCATGGGTATCCTGCTCCTCATCATCAAAGATTTCAATCCCGCAGTCCATATAATTAGAAGAAATATCCATTCCCTTTTCTTTCATCATATCTAATAAAATATCCCGTCCTACGCAGCCTAAATCTCCGGTAATAATCCGGTCGTAATAATCCGGCGTCAGCCCAAAATCCGACAAATGGTTAGAAATCACATCAAAAGCCGCCGGCGCCATACAGGCTCCCATATTCATGCTATCCTTAATCCCAAAATCCACTACCTTTCCCGTAGTTACCCTCCGTATACCGACCCAATCCTTTTTCCCAGGAACTGCTTCTCCAATCACAACAGCCCCGCTTCCAGTAACTGTCCAGGTAGCCGACAAGGGCCTTTGATTTCCATAAGCAAGCGGAAAACGAAACTGCTTCTCTGCCCCTGCAAAGTGGCTGGAGGTAAGAGATACTACCCTGTCGGCATAACCGCCTTCTACCAAAATAGCTCCCAGGGACATCGCCTCCCCCATAGTAGAGCATGCCCCATAAACGCCAAACATAGGAATGTTCAAGCTCATTACGCCAAACGCGGTGGCGATTAACTGTCCTAGCAAATCCCCAGAAACAAGATAACGTATATCCTCCGGCACAAGACCCGCCTTTTCAATGGCCAGAGAAGCAGCTTTCTCCTGCAGCCTGCTTTCTGCTTCCTCCCATGTCTTCCCACCGCACATAGGGTCCTCTTCTATTTTATCAAAGTAGCCTCCCAGGGGACCTTCTGCTTCCTTACTTCCCGCTATTGACGCTTCTCCCAGAATACAGGGCGGCTTTTCAAATTCAATGCTTCTTTTTCCAATGTATTTTTTCATCCGCCATTTCACTCCTTTATTATTCTGCTCTTAGGATTTCCAGGAGAAATGTATTTTATGCAAATATTGAAAAACTTAGAATTACCCGGATTTTTGCAACCGGCTGGTATGGTTTTCCCTTTGCTAAGCCCGTGCGGCTTACCGTTGCAAAGAGCCTCTGAAAACAAAAATTGTGTCAGCAAAGGCTTCCACAATTTTTGAGTCTCTTTTCACAGCCTAAAAGGGTTTAGCAAAGAGAAAACCATACCAGTCGGTTGCTGCAAAAATCCGGGTAATTCTAAATTTTCTAAATATTTACAGAGCTATCATCGCAGAAAGCTCTTTTTGCAGTTGTTCATAAAACTTGCTTATATGTATCCCGTCAACTAAAGCATGATGGCATAAAAGGGATACTGGAATAAAAACCTTTTCTCCCTGGGCAAAATACTTTCCCCACGTGATTCGGGGATTGCTGTCCGCCGGCATCGGCACTGGTTGAATTATCGTGTGATAGCTAAGCCACGGAAGGGATGAAATAAAAAAGAAAGACAAGCTATCCTCCCCGTCGGTAAGTTTTTTTTCCTCAACCGCCTTTCTTTGCTCTTCTTTTGCATATCCAAGAAATTCCCCAAAAGGCTTACTTGTATCAAGAGTACAATAACAATAGGTTTCATCTTCCAAAGCAACCGTATACGAGCTTAAGCACTTTTCAAATTCTATAATTCCATCGCCTTCTATCCTCTGACGGAATTCCCGAACCCCATTTGCAGCATTCGCGGCTGCATATAAAAAACTATGGAAAAAAGGAAGCTGCCGTTTTTTAACAGCCGCCAGCCAATCTGTTATTTCCACATTTACCGTAACTCCCACATAAGGATAGGCAAGCCCCTTAAAATACTCAAAATGCTCTCTTCTGGCATATTGCTCCATAGGAATATACCTATATTCCAAAATAACAGCCCCCTCTCCCTTTATTCCAAAGCCTTTTCAATTTCTTCAATTTCAATTCCCAAAAAACCAGGAATATTATAATCAGCCTCCGGCAGCCTGTCCCGGCTTCCAATCCCTACAGCCTGCATACGGCCTGCATGAGCGGCCTCAATTCCGGCCACTGCATCTTCAAACACAATACATTCGCTGCAATCAAATCCCAGAGCCTTCGCTCCCAGCACAAATACTTCCGGGTCAGGCTTTGCTTTACTTGTTTTTGTCCCGTCGATTATTTCATCAAAGGTATCTGTAAGCTGGAGCCTGTCCAGTATCAGACGGGAATTTTTACTTGCAGAGCCAAGGGCGATTTTATATCCCTTTTTCTTCACATCCTCCAAAAACACCCTTACGCCCGGTAAGATTTCATCCTCCTTAAGCTTCTGGATGTATGTAAGATACACCTCGTTTTTCTTTTCACAATAACGCTCCTTTTCTTCCTGAGACATGGTTTTTCCACCCACTTCAAGAACAATCTCAAAGGAACGCATTCTGCTGACTCCTTTCAGCCTTTCATTATCCTTCTCTGTAAAATCAATTCCCAATTCCCTTGCAATCTCTCTCCAAGCTAAATAATGATACTTTGCCGTATCCACA
>CATKYY010000028.1 GCA_949841225.1 uncultured Acetivibrio sp. | reverse complement strand
GGAGTCAGCGTCTTTCTGAATCCTGGCCTCTTGTCGTTATCGTTTTTTCGCCTCTGCCGTATCTCATTTTTCTGCCTCCTTACATGAAATATGCTCTAAATGCGTTCTTCACTAACCATGAGAAAATCTCGTGATTAAGAAGTCATTTAGAGCATATATCACCAAAAAACTCTCTCGTATTCCTACATTATAAGAAAACAGACCGGGTAGCAATATTCCTGTTAAAAGCAATATCATGCTCTACAAACAAAAGCGTCGGCTGATAGCTTAACAGCAATTCCTCTATCTGCATCCGGGAAATTACATCTATAAAATTCAACGGTTCATCCCAAATATACAAATGAGCCTTTTCGCATAGACTACCTGCTATTAAAACCTTCTTTTTCTGTCCTTCGCTGTACTCGGAAATATCCTTATCAAATTGCATCCTTTCAAAACCCATTTTCCGCAATACAGATTTAAATATACTTTCATCAATATCAAGCTTTCTGGCATATTCAGACAAAGTTCCTTCCAGGTAACCCGTATCCTGAGAAACATAGGAAATCTTTAAACCTGCCGCCTGGTACAGCTCTCCCTTATGCAAAACCGGCTCCTTTCGTATCAGCTTTAATATGCTTGACTTTCCACAGCCGTTCCTTCCGCATAGGGCAACCCGTTCCCCCTGATTTACCAAAAAACTGACGTCCTCGCATACTTGCTTTTCACCATAATACAAAGAAACATTTTTCAACTCCACAAGCCTGATGCTATGGTATTTCAAGGGAATCAGGGCAAGCTGCCCGCCGCTCTCTATATTATGGAGTAATTTAGACTTCTCTTCTATGGCTTCCTGCTGCCTTGCCTCTATTGTCTTAGAGCGCTTCATCATTTTCGCCGATTTATGCCCAATATATCCCCGATCGACCTTTGAGCCAGAATTCTTTTTGCCGTATTTACTATCCTCCACCTTATCCGACCAACAGGCATTTCTTTTTGCAGCTGCCGAAAGACGGTTTATATCTTTTTTTAATCTTTCATTCTGAGCAAGCTCAAAATTATCCTGCTGCTTCTTATTTTCCCACCAGGAAGAAAAATTACCTTTCTGTACCTCAATATCCGTTTTATTTATTGATAAAATATGGTCTACGCATAAATCAAGAAGGGTTCTGTCATGAGAAACAAGAATAAAGCCTTTCTTTCTTTTCAAATAATTTCCAAGAACCTCTCTGGCCTTTACATCCAGATGATTCGTCGGCTCATCTATCAATAAAAAATGGTTCTCCCTTAAAAAAAGCGCCGCCAGCAAGGCCTTCGTCTGCTCCCCATTTGACAGCGTTGAAAAAGGCCGATACAAAACATCCTCCTCTACCTCCAGATAAGAAAGCTCCCGGTAAATCTCCCAATCCATACAATCAGGATTTATTTCCCGCAGAATATCTATGGTAAAGCTTTCCTTATCCTCTACCTCATAAGGAAAATATTCAAAGCATACGCTTGCCTGGATTTCCCCAGAATACTCATAGCGTCCCTGTAGAAGACGCAGAAAGGTTGTTTTTCCCCTGCCGTTTCTTCCTGTAAAGCCAAGCCGCCAGTCTGTATCAAGCTGAAAATTAACATGTTCAAAAACCATATCCGGGCTGCCGTCGTAAGCAAAAGACAAATTTGTTACATTAATTCGCGACATATCTTCATTCCTCCTACTACAATCGTTTTTACAGGAAAGCTTTCCTATAAATCAAAAAAGAGCTGCAAGAAAGTAAATTCTCACAACTCTATAATGCAGCCTGGGACAATTTTCAGACACGCCTAAAAAACAGCCCGGTTAACATCAAGTGTATGGATTTCTTAACTTTCCTGCACACCCACAGAAACAAAGCCCCCGAATATATTCCGGGACACTATGCCTACTGTGTAATTCTAAAATTATCTGCAAAAAAAGTTAATCATCCTTTACCCCATTTCTATACAATTTTTATACATACCAGGCTTGCGCCCGCTATACAGACACAATCCTACTGTTTCACTATTTTACACTACTATCTGAAAAATTGCAAGATAATATGTTTCAGAATTTTTCTTATTTCTTCTTTTTTGGCTTTGGCTCTGGCAGCTCTTCGTACATAGCCTCAAGCAGCCCCTTTAAAAATTCCCTGTTTTCAATATTTTCAACCAGAAGCATTTCCTTCGCCCCTTTATAAGGCAGCTCGTAAACAGCCTCCGGCATATATTCTTTGGCCGATTTTACTGGTTTAACCAGAAAACGGTCGTTATAAATCCCGCCTGCAACTTTACCCCGGTAATAAATAATAAATTCTCCCATCATGGCGCGATGGGTAACATCTCCTGCTTCAGAAAGCTGTTCCAGAATATAGTTCAAATATTCCTTACTAGACGCCATTTTTTACTTCTCCTTTTTATTCAAAAATACGAATATGCTCTTTTGTTAACGATTCTATCAACTGAATTAAGGTATGAAAATCAGAAATCAGCTCTTCTGAGCAAGCCTCCGCTTTTTTATAAATCTTCTGCAATTCTCCCGTACGGCCAGAATTAACGGCAGAAATTACCTCTGTGCCATATAAATGAAACGCTTTATGTTTGCTGTCAAGACCATTCCAAATTTCTGCAACTCTTGGATTCAACGGCTTAAAAGCATAATAAAAATGACCCAGGCCACATTTTGTATAGTCCGTCTGCAGCACCTTCTGTTCCCCTGTCTGCGCTATCTCCTTTAATGTATTCAACCAGTTTTTATGCGCGCTGACTGCATTGTTTAAGCAATTAAGAACCGTTTGGTTATCCAGCATATAAAAGGCATCCTTTGACATAGCTCCCATAATCTTAACTGCTTCGTCCAGACTTATTTCAATCTTTTTAGAGGACTCTACAAGTCCTGTAATAGACCGGCTGCAATCCACTAAAGCCGCCGTATCCTTCTGTAGATTCTGGCACTGTCCATGAACATTCTGCATCTCATTGTCCAACTCGCCCATAGAGCTGCTGATTTCCTCACTGACAGCCGCCAGAGAAGAAACCGAATCTGCAATATGAGTTACGCTGGTACGGTTTTCACCTGTAATCTTCCATACATTTTGGATATTGTCATTAATGTGTTCCAATTCCGACACCGTTGTATCTACGCTTTCCGAACTCTTTTGGGAAGCCGCCTGAATACTGGTCAGAAAAGCTCCCATTTTTTCAGTCAACGACTTGGTTTCCTCTGCAAGCCCGCGGATTTCCTCCGCAACTACCGTAAATCCCCTGCCTGCTTCTCCGGCCCTGGCGGCCTCTATAGAAGCATTTAAAGCCAACAGGTTGGTTTGAGATGAAATTGACTGAATGGCCCTAACTACCTCGTTCATATGCTGAATAATATCTAGTAAACTATAAATATCCGTTTTCATTTCCCTTGCATTGGACATAGCCGCCGTAGAAAATCCTGAAATAGTAGTCAGTTCCTTTTCACATGCATGGATTTCATCCATTATATTGGCTGATTCATCAGAAACGCCAAGAATTGCCGTCGTTAGATTTTCATGGGCCCTTAATACCTCGGAAGCAATATTCGCTGTAAAACCAGCCGATTTACTAATGGTGCCTACAGCATCTGAAATAGAAGTGTTCGTCTGTTCTACAGCCGCAGCGTTTGTTTCCAATTTCAAATCCATGGAGCTCATATGAACTACGGCATCCATGGTCTTTTCTACAGCCCGCCCAAATTCTTTTCTTCCCTTTATCAGACGCCGATGAATATTATTTAACTCCTCATTTGCAGACCCATACTGCATATCGACAAGCTTGGAAATAGAGCTAATGGCAGTATTTAAATCTTTTTTTCTTAACCCCATAATAATTGTCCTTTCAATAAATTTTAATAATCATAACAACTCTTTTTCAATTTTAATTTCCTTTTTCTTTTTCAATTTTTAAACAGTCGTCGCAAATATAATTTATCTTCAGATCATAGGAAATCATAGGAACCCCAATCTGCTCTTGAAGTTTCTCGGTCAAATCCTCTAATGTAATATCTGTCAATTTCCCGCACCGTCTGCACACCAGATGATCATGCTGTTTCATCTTATCATATCGGTCGGGATACCCCTCAACCGGCACCTTTCTAATCAGCCCCTCTCTGTATAAAAAGGACAAATTGTTATAAACTGTAGCAATTACCGCCTTCTTATTTTTTTCTTTTAGAAGCAGATAAATCTGCTCTGCTGTTAAATGCTTATCTGAATTATTAATAATTTCCAATATGTATTCAGCGTTTTTTGTCATGGCATCTCCCACAAAAATATAAATTAAAATTAGAATAATTATAATTCTGATTTTAACACGCTCCCAAGATTTGTCAATAGACTTTTCTACCTGTTATTCAAGAAAAGCTGATAGCTTCTTTAAATACCGGTCAAATGAAATCTGCGTCAATATCATAGTAATCACCGTTGCCACCGGCTCTGCAAAATATACCATTTGTATTCCTCCAAAATAAGAAAGAAGTAAAGCTATCGGCATTAATAAAATCACCTTTCGCAGCATCGCAAATAAAAAAGACAGTTTTGCTTCTCCTATAGCGATAAACATATGCTGGCTTATCATTTGAAACCCGAAAGCAAATGCTAGTGAAAATGCTAACCTTACTGGTAAAATACTTGCATTTGTTAAATTTTCATCATTACTGAAAATTGAACTGAATATATTAGGAAAACTCACGATAGCCAAGGAGCTTACCGTTGCAAATGTAACGGTAGCATATCTTGCATAGCGAATCGTAGTTTTTAATTTCTGTATATTTCCGGCTCCATAATAATAGCCGACAAGAGGCTGGGCCGCCTGCACGACGCCCTTTAACGGCATATAAAAAATTTGATAAAGACTGCATATTATCGTCATAGAGCCTATATACAAATCGCCCTGTACTCCGTAACCGGCATAATTTCTTATCAAAAGATTGATGAAAATTTGAAATAGACTCTCATTTATATTAAATGCAAAAGAAGAAACTCCTAAAGAGCACATCTTTAAACTGCGTTTCAAACGGAACCGGATATTTGATAACTGTAACGGCACCCATATTCTTTTTCGTTTTGTAAGCAAAATAATTGTAAAAACCGAACAGCAAATCTGCGCTATATCAGAAGCAAAAGCCGCTCCCCTGACTCCCATATCAAAATAAAATATAAAAACAGGATCCAATACAATATTAATAATGGCCCCTAAAATAATTACCCAGGTAGACAGTTTCGTTTCTCCCTGGGCATTTAAAAACGGCGTCATCCCCATTACTATCATGGAAGGCAGAATACCAAGGGAATACGCCTTCAAATATTCAGAGCCATAACCCAGCGTTATTTGATTTGCTCCAAATAGTAATAAAAGCTCCTCCGCTTTCCAGTAACAAATTACAGCCAACGCAATTCCAATTACGCAAAGTAAAGCAAAAGCATTTCCAATTAATTTGCCTGCTTCCTTTCTTTTTTGTTCCCCCAATGCAATCGATAATAACGGGCCGCCCCCCATTCCTACTAATAAACTAAACGCAGTAACCGCCTGTAATATAGGAAACGTAATTCCCACGCTTGTTAATGCCGTTGCGCCAATCTCTTCTAAATGCCCGATATACATCCGATCAACTAAGCTATACAAGGCGTTTACAAATTGTGCGATTATCGTTGGCGCAGACATTACTAATAACATCTTCAGAATACTATCTGTATCAAAATTAATTTGTTTTTTCTGTCCGCTCATTTTACTGCTTTCCCATTACTTATTAAGACAACCCATATTCCTCAATTTTTCTATACAACGTCGCCCTGCTGATACCAAGACGCTTTGAAATATCCGTCTTATTTAGTCCTAATTCTATAAGCTCCCTAATTTTATTTTTTTCTAAATCGCTCAATGTCTGTTCTTTTTTTACAGGTTCTACGCAGATACCCCAGTCTATCAGATCCTGAATTGTTGTCGCTCCATGATTTTGGCGGACAATAAGCTCAATCACAGATTCCAGATAATTCAAATCATACTTATTATGAACTTCATATAAATAGGTAAATACCTCTTCTTCTAATTGCATTATCTTTTTATGGTATACCTTTTCATAATATGCCAGCCCCGAGCTAACAATCCTTTTAAAATCCACATATTGATTTTGTACATCAGGTATTATAATTTCATGCTCTGCAATACGATAATATAATTCTTCAATAAATAAGCCTTGTTCTACTAACCCTTTCAGGTTTTTTGTCGTAGAAAAAATCAACCGTACATCCGACGAAATCCTTGTGCCATTATTCAATGGAATCTTTCCTGTTCTCAAAAACTGCAACAGTCTCTCCTGAATATTATATGGTAAATTTTCAACATTCTGAACAAGCATAGTACCATGATCCGCATCCCTTAGCTCGCCAAACTCATCAAACAAAAATACCTCCATCAATTCCCGGTACATATTATCGCAAAACAACATCTTTAAGCCCTTTAATCCCCGGTCGGAATAATTGGTAATTCCTTTTGCAAGAATTTCATTTAGGTTACTGTTCCCACTGCGGATTAATATATTTTTATTTGTTACTGCGATAAGTTTCGCTTCATGAACGACCTCTTTTTGAAACAGCCATTCCGCCCAGCCCAGCGTCATTAAGGAACCTTTTTCTGAAAGCTGCACGTTATGCAGCACCTCATTAATTGTTTTAAACGCAAACATCGTTCCAGAATCTTTTCCATTTACCATAACCTGTTTACTTGAAACAAAACCATAAAACGCGCCTGTTTTCCATGCAATATAAAGGCGTATATTCTTAAACGCCTTATGCTCCTGGAAGTATTCCTGCAAAACAACGTGGGGAACAACCTCATACAGCCGTTTCCCCAGAATCTCGGGCCTTACCCCAAATAGCTTTTGAAATGCTTTATTG
This sequence comes from uncultured Acetivibrio sp., assembly GCA_949841225.1. Taxonomy (GTDB): domain Bacteria; phylum Bacillota; class Clostridia; order Lachnospirales; family Lachnospiraceae; genus Velocimicrobium. The sequence goes on along the minus strand of CATKYY010000028.1, from coordinate 12,664 downwards.
CAGTAAGCAATGTTTCCAAAATAATCTGTAAATACAACTGCTTCTGACAATAAATCCATCATAGCGTCCCGTTCCATTACCATTTGATTCAATGATTGATTCTGATTTCGTTCTTCAATTTTCCCCGCCAAAAGCTCCGCCATATTTTCTAAAAATTCTGTAGAGGTTTCAATATTCTGAAATAACGTAACCACCCGATGCTGGGGCAATATTAATGCAATCGCCCCTACAACATATCCATTATAAAAAATTGGCACCCCAACAAATCCAACAATTTTACAGCTTTCAAATTGCTCGCATTTCTGGCAGGAGGCTCTATTTTTTTTATCCTTTTCCACCAGCTTTTTCTTTTTAGCAATTACCTCTGCAATCAGGGAGCCTACCTCAATTCCATTATATAAAGTAAAATACCGGAAAGCGGAACCAATAACTTCGTGGTTGTTATCGGCAATAATAACATCTGCATCAATAGTATTTGATATAATATCAGAAAACCGAACGACAAACTCCTTAATTGAACCTAACATAGTATCCAATTTCAATTTATATCCCCCCTATTTATCTGACGTATTATGAAAAGCATATCATCTTTATTCATTTGCTTCAATACCTTTCCATCCAGTAAAACTTATATCTTTAAGTAGCAAAAGGTGTGAAAAAAAGGAAGGGAGGCCTTTCATTTCACACCTTTATATCATTTATTACTTATTTTTTTTACGGAAGCATACTTCGCAAATCGGGTCTCCCTTTGCGATTGTTTTTCCTAATTCAAATTCAAATTCCGGGAACATACTGCAGATTCCCCTGTCGCCGTCCATTGCAATATCGCAAAGCTTTGCGATTTCTTCTTCATCATCCGTCAGCTTCTTCCAAGCTGCTACTAACGGACAATAATGGAAAGTTACATTGAGTTCGTCCTCTGTCACCTCTGTATCCATTTCAAAAATATTACGCACATTATCGCTGATAAATTCAGGCGCAAATTTACTTAAATCATCGGTCTGCGTATATTTTGTTTCCCCATGGAATTTACCGCAGGCTGTAATCGCATCTCTTGCGAAATCATAATCCAGCCCTCTCTTTTTCGCTTCCTGTACTAAATAATAGAACCAGGTCGCCCTATGCTCAATTCCATCCCTTAAATCTTTAATATGCTGTCCTCTGTCGCTTGCTTCATTTTTAATCATAGCTATTATCTCCTTTTCTTTTATGGTATTTATATGATTGGCAACATCACCAATTACTCGCATTTACTAATAACGCAATCCATTAATGTACTAATCTGATAAGACATTGTAACCGCGCCCGGGTCCAGATGGCCCACGCCCTTATTTGCCTGATAGGTAGCCCGGCCTCTGACAGCTTCCATTTCCTTTGTGCTCTCTGCGCCGTCAATCGCTGCTTGTTTTACCTTCTTAGCAGTTTCTGCTTCATCCAATCCTTCTTCAATACATTGTTTGTAGCAATCTACTGCCGGCGCAAGGGCGTCTATCATTGTCTTCCATCCCCTGGAAGCATTTCCTCTTGACATAATTGCCTGGAGCATAGCATCCAGTATATCGCAAAGCTCCTGATTTCCTATTGTCTCCTTGCCCTTTAATGTCTTTGCCGCCGCTAAATAAGCGCTGCCGTAAAGGACGCCGGAGGAACCGCCGATCACCGACATCATAATTGTTCCAATCTGCTTGAACTCGTCGAATACGCTTTTTTGCTCCAGCTCCTCCGCGCTGTTTACAAGGCTTTCAAATCCCATATTAATATTGGTCCAGTGGTCTCCGTCCCCGGTCGCGCTGTCCAATTCTGTAATATAGTCTCCTTTTTCATGAATTAGCGCATAAGCTTTCCTAATATAATCCGCGTAGTCTTTACTTGTTAATTGAAATCCCATTTTATCCGCCCCCTATTTACATTTTTAAGCCAGGTGTATTACAAGGCGCATCCAGTAATTCCTTTAGCTCGTCGTCCAGTTTCATTAATGTGAGAGAGCATCCGCTCATATCAAGCGCCGTCATATAATTGCCGACTAAGGTTTTATATACCTTAATATTTTTATCAGCCAATAATTCCTGTACCTCTTTGTTTAAAATGTAAAGCTCCATTAACGGCGTGCCGCCCAGCCCGTTTACCAGCAATGCAACCTCGCTGTTGGAATAATCATAATCGGCCAGTATTTTGTCTAACAAAATTTCAGCTACTTCTTTTGCTGTTTTGACCGTAGTACGTTCTACCCCTGGCTCGCCATGGATACCCATACCAATTTCAATTTCATCCTCGCCTAATTTAAATCCCGGCTTTCCCACCGCTGGTAAGATACAAGGGGTCATGGCCATACCCATGCTTCTGATATTAGCGATTGCCTTTTCTGCCGCTGCTTTTACTTCCTGCAGGGTCCCTCCGGCCTCTGCCTTTGCCCCTGCTATTTTATGTACAAATACGGTTCCTGCAATTCCTCTTCTGCCTGTAGAATAGGTGCTGTCAGGAACTGCCACATCGTCCTTCACAACAACGCTCTCTACTTCTATATCCTCCAGCTCTGCCAGGTCCTTCGCCATTCCAAAATTCATAATATCGCCGGAATAGTTCTTAATTACCATTAAAACGCCCTTGCCGGAATCCGTCTGCTTGATTCCTTCTATAATCCGGTCCGGGCTTGGAGATGAGAATACATTGCCTGAAATAGCGGCGTCCAGCATTCCCTTTCCCACATATCCGGCATGCGCAGGCTCATGTCCGGCTCCGCCGCCGGAGATTACCGCTACCTTATCGCCCTTCTCTCTCCTTGCAATTACTTCCAGCTTTTCTGTATATACCAGCTCAGGATGTGCAAGCTCCATTCCCTTGAGAAGCTCAGATACTACTTTTGTCGGTTCATTAATTATCTTCTTCATATACAGTCTCCTTTCTGCTATGCCTGGCCTAAATATGCATTTTTAACTCTTGGGTCATTCGCAATCTCACTGGCAATTCCCGACATGGATACAACCCCATTTTCCAATACATAGGCGCGGTTTGAAATACTAAGCGCCATATTCGCATTCTGTTCAATCAATAATGTCGTAACGCCCTGCGCGTTGATTGATTTAATTAAATCAAAAATTTGAAGCACGATATTCGGCGCAAGTCCAAGGGATGGCTCATCCAATAATAACAGCTCTGGATTACTCATCAGCGCCCGCCCGATAGCTAACATCTGCTGCTCTCCGCCCGACATAGTACCGGCTGTCTGTTTGCTTCTTTCCTTTAATCTTGGAAACAAATCGTATACGCGGGTATAGCCTTCTGCGATTTTCTTTTTATCATTTACAATAAAGGCTCCCAATCTTAAATTCTCTTCTACGGTTAGGCTTGGAAATACTTCTCTTCCTTCTGGAGAAATACTAATCCCTGTTTTTGTAATATTATGAGGCGCCGTGTTGGTAATGTTATTGCCTTTAAACAGAATCGTCCCGCTCCTTGCCTTTACAACTCCGGTAATTGTACTAAGCAGCGTAGATTTTCCGGCTCCATTGCTTCCAACTAACGATACGATTTCACCCTCTTTTACTTCCAGGTCGATTCCCTTAAGAGCATGTATATTTCCATAATACGTATGCAATCCTTCTACTTTAAGCACTGGCACTCACACCTCCTAAGTAAGCCTCAATAACCTTTGGATTATTTGCAATTTCAGCCGGTAATCCATGAGCAATTGGTTTTCCATGGTCTATTACATAAATTCTATCTGAAATATTCATTACTACGCTCATATCATGTTCAATTAAAATAATGGTATAGCCCTGCTTTTGCAAACTCCGAATAAACTGAAGCAGCTCCGCGGATTCCTGGGGGTTCATTCCTGCTGCAGGCTCGTCCAATAGCAGCACCTTTGCGCCGGTCGCAATGGCTCTGGCAATTTCAAGCTTTCTCTGGTCTCCATAAGGAAGATTCTGAGCGTAATCATCTCTGCGGTCGTCCAGACCGATAGATTTTAAAATCTGGATCGCCTCAAATACCTTTTCATCCTCTTCTTTACGGAATCTTCCAGTACGCAATACAGAATCCAAGAAAGAGTAATTCGTCTTAATGTGCGTTCCAACTAATACGTTCTCCACAACTCTCAAATCCTGGAACAGACGAATATTCTGGAAGGTTCTTGAAATACCAGCCTTAACAATATCCTGGGGCTTATGGTTGTGAATCGGTTTTCCATCAAATATAATTTCTCCTTCATCAATGGTATAAACCCCCGTCAGCATATTGAATATTGTTGTTTTACCAGCCCCGTTCGGTCCGATAATACTTACAATTTCACCTTTATTTACTTCAAAGCCTACCTTATCCACCGCCACAATACCGCCGAACCGCTTTGTAATTCCAGTTACCTGTAATATAGCCATATCCGTTTTCCCTCCTTTCCCTTTACTGCTTTACAACAGAACTATCCTGTTTTGTTTCTTCTAACCGTCCCTTGACATACTTTGATAATCTGTATGGCATCTGAGATTTCCATCCAAGCAGCCCTTGAGGACGGAATCTCATCATAATTACAAGAATCAGACCATATACTACAAAACGATAATCCATTAACGACCTGGAAACTTCCGGGAAAGAAATTAAAATCGCCGCGCCTAAAAACATACCTCGTATCGTTCCCATACCGCCCAGAATAACGATACTTAAAATCAGCGTAGAAACGTCAAAAGTAAAGGTGTTCGGATCAATATAGCCGATAAGAGTCGCATACAAAGCGCCTGCCGCCGCAGAAATTACCGCGGATAAAACGAAAGCCAGCACCTTATAATAAGTTACATTAATTCCCATCATAATGCCCGCCATCTCATCTGTCTTAATGGCTAAAAACGCTCTTCCTGTACGCGATTTATATACGGCATAGCAAAACAAAGCAATTAAGAGAAGCATAACCAGCATAAGGTAATACAAGCCGTTGTTTGCAATGGTTAATTTATATCCAAAAATGGAAGGGGCCGGAATATTCTTCACGCCAAGAGTACCATTGGTTACCGGGTCCCAATTCATCGCTATCGTCTTAACAATCTCGCCAAAGCCCAAGGTAACGATAGACAGGTAGGTTCCAGATAACCGCAGCGTCGGCAGCCCCAGTAACAGCCCGGCCAGTCCGGCTACAACCATACCTATAATAATGGAGCCAAAGAAATTAAGTCCCAATCTGGTAGCAAGCAGGGAAGCCGTATACGCGCCAATGGCCACAAAGCCCGCGTGTCCCAAAGAAACCAGTCCTGTATAACCAACTAAAATATTAAGTCCAAGAGCCAGCATAATGTATATGCCAATCTTTACAGCGGTCGTAACAATGTACTGATTAGAAACTACCTGCGGCAATACAATTAAAAGGACTGCCGTTACCGCTGCAAGAGGAATTTTATATTTGTCTACATAATATTCTATGTAATAGACCATATTTTTCTTTTTGTTTGCATTTGCGTCATGTTGTTTTTTATCCATATTATTACACCTTTGTTATACCTTTCTTGCCAAATAAACCATTCGGTCTTACAATCAGCACAATAATTAAAATAACAAACGCCATACAGTCCCTGTAGGTAGAGCCAAGAAAAGTAGCCGCCATACTCTCAGAAACCCCAACCAAAAGTCCGCCGGTCAGCGCTCCCGGAATACTTCCGATTCCACCAAGAACTGCCGCTGCAAACGCCTTTAAACCTGCCATATAACCCATAGTAGGATATACGATTTGATAGTATCCGCTAATCAGAGTACCTGCAATCGCAGCAGAAACGCCGCCAATAAAAAATGTAAACGAAATTACAAAGTTAACGTTAACGCCCATTAAACTCGCCGCTTTTGCATTTTGTTCACATCCGCGCATTGCAAGTCCGACCTTTGTCTTTTTAACAAGCAATACAAGAAGCAGCATAAGCGCAAATGAAATAATACAAATAAAAATCTGCGTCCAGGTTATTTGTATCCCGCCAACCGTAATGGTACCGAAGTCAAATAATGCCGGGAATGCTTTTTTCTCACTGCCAAAATATACAGTTAATAAATTTTGGATAATATTTGAAATACCGATCGTTGTAATCAGAGATGCAATTCCAATGGAATTTTTCTTACGAAGTGGCTCCAGAGCAGTTTTATCAATTACAATACCCAGTACGCCTGTCAAAAGCAAGCTCAGCAGAATTGCCGGGACAATTCCAAACTTTAAACTGACAAATAAAAGGGCTGCGTGCGCGCCGAACGCGTAAATGCTGCCATGAGAAAAATTAACCAGACGCAATATACCAAATACCAAAGAATAACCAACTGCAAGCAACGCATAGCACATTCCAAGCGTAAGTCCGTTAAATATCTGTTGTCCTATCATTTAACCACCATTATGGAGCTATCGTAATTTTTTCAATTATGGAAGCCATTACGACAGCTCCTCCTTTCTAGTCCGCCATGTTTAATTCATCTTTACAAATTTTCCATCTTTAATTACTACTTTAACAAATTGCTTATCTACATTTCCCTCTTCATCAAACTTTGTATCGCCAGTTACGCCCGTATAGCTAAGCTCTGCCAAAGCGTCGCGAACTGCCTGGGAATCTGTTGCTCCTGCTTTTTCAATAGCTTCAAGCAGCATACCTACAGAATCGTATGCCTGCGATGTTAAAGCGCTTGGCTTACTTCCATATTCTGCCTCGTACTTCTCAACATAGGATTTAATATGCTCTTCTTCAGACTCAGAGAAAAAGATTACAGGGAAGCATACGCCCTCAACGGCATCGCCGCCCAGTGAAATCAACTGCTCGCTGTATGCATTGGAGAAACCAACGACTGCAATATCAGGATTAATCTGCTTATACTGTTTTGCTACTGGAGCAACCAAATTGTACATGCCAGCGCAAATAACAACATCGGCTCCAGCCTGGTTTAATTTTGTAATTGCCGGGCTATAATCATCGGAACCCTCTACTACTTCCTCATGAGCAACAATTTTTATGCTGTCGTCGCCTAATTTTTCAACCAGCTCTTTAATAATCTGCGAAGTATTTGTGCCCCAGTCTGTTTTAATTGAAATAATACCAATGTTTTTCTTTCCTAAATCCTTTGTAGCAATTTCAATACTAGCCGCCGCTTCCGCGCTGATTACTGTATTATTCCTAAAGATAAAATCGCCTACTACATTGTAGTCCGGGTGCGAAGCAGATGGAGAAATTTCAATAATTTTATTCTCCTGGTAAATTGGAGCTGCCGTTAAGCATACTCCTGAAGCGAAATGCCCTATTACGCCCGCAATATTTCCTTCTCCTGCAATTTTCTGCGCGATTGTTGCAGCTTCTTCTGAAGAGTTTTTATCATCATATTGAACAATTTCAATTTGTTTTCCTAAAACTCCGCCCTTCTCATTCCATTCCTTTGCCATCAAGGTTGCGGCGTTCGTAAACCCGATTCCATATTCCGCGTTATCTCCAGTCATTGGCCCTGCTACGGCAATCTTCAAAGTATCCTTGCCGCCTCCATTGGACTCATCTGATGTGCTTGCGCTCTTATCGCCGCATCCCACTACGCTTACTGCTAAAATCGTTGCTAAAACTAAACCTGCAATTTTTTTCATTTTCTTCATAACAATTTCCTTTCTGATCTGTTATCAACTATCATATCGTTGATAACCCCATACCTTCTCAGTTACGTTACCTATTTTTCAGTTACAGTTTCCAGAGTATTGCAAAAAATTATTTTCTCTAAAATGTACGTACCGCTTTATAAAAGATTCGCGCTAATGGAAGGATTGTGATGGGCCGCGCCACGGAATCTGACGCAAATACCGCGCAAAATTAAGTATACAGTCCAGAGAAAAGGAATTTTTAGCTGCGCTCTGCTACGCAAGCATAATCTTAACGATTACCTCGTCCGTTTCTTTCATTCCCTCCTTTGCCAGTGTTACAACTCCATCAATCGTCTTTTGAATCGTATCCTTTACAATACCATCGCCAGACATGAAACAATTTCCTTTAAGACTAATCATCGTAGCAACAATCGCTGCGTCTACAGCAGACGCGATTTTTGCCGCGCAGGAGGATTTTGCCCCATCACAAACAATCCCCGATACATTAGCCAGCGTGTTTACAATCGTCCGGCTAATTTGTTCTTCCTGGCCGCCATATAAATATGTAATTCCAGCTCCCGCCCCTGCGGCTGCGCTAACTGCGCCACAATACGCTGATAATCTTCCAATTTCCGACTTCTGATAAATTGCCATCAGATTGCTTATGCAAAGCGCCCTTAAAATCTTTTCTTCACCGGCATCAAGCATTTTTCCAAACTCTATAACCGGCAGGGAAACCGTCATTCCCTGATTACCGCTTCCAGAATTAATAATAACCGGCAGCTCGCAGCCGTTCATCCTCGCGTCAGAACCTGCGGCCGGCATCGCCTTTGCTCTGATTTTGGTATCATCTCCATAAATATCAAGTAAGGTAGAACCTACATTTACGCCGTATTTATTCTTTAAACCTTCTCGTGCAATTTTTGTATTACATTCAATCTGCGGCTCTAAAATCGGTTTCAGCAATTCAATATCCACATTCTCAGCAAAATCAAGAATACTGGCAACGTTTAATATGCTGTAATCTACGCTGGAACTCGCTGCCTCCTCAATTTCTTTTTCAAAAATAACTTCGCCGTTCTTTTCAATTCTTGTAATTCCAGTATGCGTTTTTACCAGCTCCACAAGGGAAGTTGTATCTCCTTTTTTCATATGTACTATCAGATGCAATTTCTCTTCGGACTCCAACAGCATTGTTTTGCAAAATCCCTGCTCCAATAACCGTTTTGTCTCGGCCAAATCTTCCTCTGTTACGGTTGTAAGTACCTCAAGCTTTTTATTTGCATCGCCGCCGATCATCCCAACAACTGCAGCGGCCTCAATCCCCTTCAAATTTTTTGTCATAGGTACGACAACGCTTTTTGCATTTTTTATAATATTTGAACTGCATTCAATTTTCATTTCATCCGGCTTATCACCTAATACTTCCCTTGCCTTTGCAGAAGCAAAAGCAATCGCTATCGGCTCTGTACAGCCTAATGCCGGAACTAATTCTGACTTTAAAATATCAATCATCTCTTCGTACACGTTCATTCACCTTTTCCCCCGAAATCAATCTGTTTTAATGTGATACACTTATTATAGCATAGCCTTATTGTTTTTCCAATATATTTTTGTGCATTTTGTACTATAATCTCAATATTTGTACAATATATTTATATATTTTATTCAATTTACTTCTTTTTAGTCTCACTTTTTTGCAATATAACATACAATATGTTTCATTATGATACACTAATTTTTGGCATGTATTATATTCACGCCGAAATGTTTTTATGCCTTATGAATTAGTTTACTGAAGTTATTACTCTTTCTGTTAGATATGCGCCTCGCTTTTCTAATCACAACAAAAGGGCTGCTGCACTAAGATTTCCTTAATGCACAGCCCTATACGAAAGCTTTGCGAGCCTCTTTCAATTTCTATTTCTATCTATACAATTTCCCAGACAACTGTAACAGTATCCGAAGCCTCTATATCGTCCGGCTCTATATTCAGGTCATATCTGTTATCCAATAAATCTGTCGCGCAATTTGCCGTGAACATCACCCGATTCATTGGCTGGACCTCCAAATCAATTTCTCCCCATGAATAATCAATACTTTGGATGTCTCTAAGCGACACGTCCGCGGCGGCGGCCAGCAAAACGGCCTTTTTCTTTGCATCTGCAACAGCCTTGCCAAGCAGTTCATTCTTTGCCGCCTCACGATCTTTCACAGTATAGCTAATTGTAAGCTCCGGCTTCAGCGGACAATTCGCAAGGGCATAAAGAATCCTTCCCAGGCGTTCATTATCTGAATCAAATTCTATTTTTAATATATGCCTGAATTTATATCCCGCAAATTCCTGTTTATATATCTCGTTTTCTTTCCTGCTTTCATATTCTATAGTTACATCAAAAGAAAGCGTTTTAAGGTCGGACCGTTCAAATCCAAACTCAGAGAGCGCGTCCTTTAAACCATCGGTATCCTGCGCCGAATGGCGGAGCGTCTCCCTGTACTCTGGATAAGTTCCTTCAAGCGTCATAGTGATGCGCGTTACATCCGGCTTTACCTTTATTTTTCCTTTTCCCGTCACGCGAACGATTCTCATATTATCCATAATTTACCCCCATTTCTGCGCCGCCTTCTGCGCCTTAACGAGTTTGAGCCAAGCAGCGTGCAGGCGCAAATCTCGCGATTGAAAATTTTAATTTTCAATCTTTACCCCCATTTCTGCATGGTCTTTTTATGTATTAAGCCAAAAATAATTAACTCAAATGCTCTTTATACCATTCAATCACAGCGTCCCTATCCGACTCAAAGAACTGCGTAGAAATATAAATGTCAGCGCCGTTAAACTGCAACGCTTTCGCTCTATATCTTTTGTGAGCAGAATTCCCCATATTGTCCGTTCTATGATTTGCAACCGCCGGATAATCTGTAGCGCCAAACAACGATTTTGTATATTCTTTTGTTTTCAGCTGTTCAAGCTCATATGCAGTAATCTTTGATTTATGTATAAGATCTTCCATCAAATTATAAAATAATTTTCCAACCGGCAATAACCCTTCTGACCAAGTATTTTCATTGTTAATGTCAAAAGGCGCATCTGAAAGAGAAAAATTAAAATCGTCAATTTCCAATTTCATTTTTAACAATAAGTCTTTAACAAATGAAATAACATTATTCGACGACAAATTGGTTTCATAAAAGATACCGCTGCTATTAATTTGTTTTGCCTTGCGAAGTTTTCTTTCATCATTGCTTATATATATTTTATCTGCATTTAAAATTGAATAATCCTTTGCCGCTAAATCATTAAATGTTTCTGTATTTAAATCATAAGCAATATTAATAAATTTTGTGAGTAAATCCGCCCAACTTAAAACTTTTACATATTCGCCAACAAATGAAAATTCCTCCGGCTTCGTATTAGAAAAATTGATACCGCTATCAACGCCAAAGCTCAATTCATTTGTTTCAATAATATCAGCATGCTTTTCAATATATTTGAATTCGCCAATCAAAATATTTGAAAGAGCCTTCGCTCTCTTTAAAATTGAGGCCTCATTCCATTTATCTGCCGATAAAACTTCCTTATTCAAAACATTTGCCTTTGAATTATCACGAATAATTTTTTTCTTGTCATTAAACGGCTTCGTTCCCAATTCGCTGTTATGCCCTGTAATCGTTAAATTTCCAAGCGTATGCAGATACTTCTCATATACCGCGCTATAATTATCGCCGACTTCTTTTTTCCATACCGCAGAATTTTCTTTCTGCGGTAAAATATGTTCTATCGTAAGATTACTAACGTCAAGATGCTCCTTAGTGGAGTTCTCAATTACAGAAAGCACAAACTTGCAAATCGGTTTCTTATATAACGGCTTATTCATAAGCGCATATTCAAATTCTTTATCTGTCGGCATGCGATCATTTGCCCTTGAATCATTAAGAAAAATTATAAATTTTTCACAGTAATTGTCATAATTCCCGTCAATAACTCTATCATACATTGATTTCATAAACTTTGACAAATTCTTGTTAATTTCGCAAGCGGTTATTCTTACAAAATATGTAAGCAAATAATCTAACACCTTGCAAAGAGTTTCTTCGTCAATATTCTTGTCCTCATAATCGTCAAAAATTCTGAATAAAAGAGGAATAATTGTCGTTTGCTTAATCGTATAAAAAGCTCTCAAATAGTCTGAAATTTCCTTACTATAATAATAGTTTTCACCTATAAAGCTTCCGTAATACTTTGATGTTTTCTTCAATTTTTTCAAGATACCTTCATGGCTTAAATTATTCTCTTCACAGTGTTCTGTAAATAAGCGATATGCATTTTTACTATTTACATATTTACTTATCTGGGAATTCAAGAAATTTATAACAAAATCGCCCAAATTCCGATAGCCCGCATTTTTTTCAATAACACACCAATAATTCTCATAAAGTTCATCTTGATTTTCATCATCCATAAGCAGATAATTCCGAATCAAATCTGCCAAACTTAATTCCAACCCCGTTGAATTGATAGACTCAAAAATTTTCTGCGGCTCATCGTCTTGAGACTTATCAAGAACAATTTCTACCATTTCCAGCTTTTTAATTCCATTCAAAATATCGTTCAGCTCTAAGCCTAACGCCAAAGTATTTTCAATCAATTTTTTGAAAGTAATATAGTTTTTATAAATATTGGAATTTCTATCCATTTCATCAATTTTATCCTTAATCAGAAGCAGTAACTGCTTATTATCCGATTTCACCGGCTTTAATTTCAATTTGTATTTTTCATCGCAATTTCTATTAAACATTACTTCTTCTATTTCGGCTTCTATTCTGACGGATACCCCCTTTGCAGCATCATAAAGCGCCTTTAAAAGAATATACACGGTAGTAAGACGCTGCTGTCCGTCTATAATCAACGCTTCATTTAAGTTGCTGGCGCTGAGACCGACAATATAAACAACGGTTCCTGTAAAATGCTTATGGTCTCGTTCATTTGCCTTCATAATATCCTGGTAAAGTTTTTCACATTGTATATTAGACCAGTCATAATTGCGTTGATATACCGGAACTTTAAACACCCTTTTGTTTTTTTCAATTAAATCT
>CATKYY010000027.1 GCA_949841225.1 uncultured Acetivibrio sp. | reverse complement strand
TTTTGGTTTGTAAACTTCTTTTTTTCTGTTTGCCATAATTTAAGGCCTCCTATGATTTTTTATTTTATCATAGAAGACCTTTTCAGAATACTGCAATTCAGTTTTACAGAGTTTTTTTCATACTCTCCCACAGCAGCCTCTACAGTCGGAGCTATCAGCTCCAATAAATAACCTACGTTCTGTACCAAGGAACCGCACATAATAAAAATCAGAAGCTTCTGTTCCCGCGCTCCATCTCCATTAAGCAGAAGAAGCAAAGCAATAAAAATCAGTCCTATACTAAAGAATTCTAATGCAATGACAAAATTTACCATATCGTCCTTCCACCCACCTATATCCTTCATTAATTTTCAAACAAACAATCATAAATGTTTCACAGACCTTTTCTTATTCTATCATATAATAGTATATTCCTACTACTATGTCAAGTGACGCCATCTTAAGCCTTTACATTTTGCTAATTTTGCGCGCAGCGCATAGTAAAAGGCGGCTATATAGCCACCTTACCCAAAAGTCTCTAATAAAATATCCTGAAGTCCGCCGCAGACCATACCTTCTTCCGCCGCATCCTGGTTCGTCATATTTACCCGTACTACCTTTACTTCCCTGCCGCCGCTTCTTAGAAGCAAACGTGCTTCCCGTAAAAGCTCTGCCTCCGCGCATCCGCCTCCAATCGTTCCCTTTACTGCTCCATCCTCTAAAATCACCATTTTAGTTCCTATTTGGCGGGGCGCAGAACCTTTCCGCATAATAATCGTAGCCAAGACCTTTTTTCCCGGCTCCAAAAGTCCTTCCTTTATTTCCTTCGTAAAACCCTCTGAAGCCTCTTTACTGTTTTTTACCGAAATAATCTCTCCTAAAATAGAAACAGCAATTTCTTCAGGAGTCTCGCTGTTAATATCCAGCCCAATAGGGGCGTGCAGACTGTTCAGCTTCTCTTTCTGCCACCCCTCCGCCTCCATGGATTGTTTCAAAAGCTTTATTCTGGAGCGGCTTCCCATCATCCCCACATAGGCGTATGGCTTTTTTAAAATGGAAGAAAAGCAGACCTTATCAAACCGATGACCTCTTGTCACAATAACAAAATAGATGTTAGCCTCTCCGTCTATCCCTGCCAATCCATGCTCAAAAGAATCGCAGATAACCTCTTGCGCCCCTGCCGCCCTCGCCTGGTCGGCAAATGCCGGCCGGTCCTCAATAACCGTTACCTGAAAATGCAAAAACTCCGCCAGTCTTACAACGGCAATAGCTACATGACCGCCGCCGCAAATTACCAGCCTTGGCCGCTGTTCCAAAACCTCAAAGAAAACCCTTTCTCCATCTATTTCCTTACAACAGGAAACCTCTATCTGCTGCATTTCCTCCTTCAGCCTCTTATAAGCCCCTCCGGCCTCCCGGCTGCTTTCATAAACAATTTTTCCATTGTCTGCAATACAGCGGTATCCCGGACATCGGCCCTCCGCTACAACGGCTGCCACTATCTTCTTTCCCTTATCTATCTGTTCCAAAACATCTGTAAACATTTCCCTTATTTTCCCTTTCTCTGCTTTATACTACTCCCTTTCCCTCAATACTACGTGCACAAAATCGCCCGGCTGCTTTCCGATAGCCGCCCGAATATCCTTCCGAAGCCCTATGATATGGCAGGGCGTTTTCATTCGTACCAGGCTTCCGTCATAATCTACCCCATCAAAGGAAGCACGTACCTTGACTCTCCCTTTTCCATACGTTTCTTTTACATCAAAGGGAATCTCTACATACGCTCCATCTATATCTGGCGCCTTTTTAATTTCTGCATCAAATTCATAGGCCTCTTTATTCATAAAGCTAAATTCCTCTCTATGCTTCCTTTAAAAAAGCCATATATCCTTTCTTCGCCTCATATATATCCGCCTTGCTTGTAACCTCCCAAGGCGCATGCATACTAAGCACGGCTACGCCGCTGTCAATAACCTCCATGCCATACAAAGACATGATATAAGCGATGGTGCCTCCGCCTCCTACATCGACCCCTCCAAGCTCTGCAGTCTGGAAAGCCACCTTATGCTCATCCATTATTTTACGGATGCTCCCTAAATATTCAGCGTTTGCATCATTGGAATTAGCCTTTCCCCTTGCGCCAGTATACTTATTAAATACAATCCCTTTGCCAAAATATGCCGTATTCTTTTTCTCAAAAGCAGAAGAGTACGCCGGATCATACGCCGCGCTTACATCCGAGGACAGCATTCTGGAATTGCTCAAGGTCCTTCGCAATCTCAGTTCAGAAAATTGTCCCATACGATCCAAAATCTCCGCTACTGTATTCTCAAAAAACTTAGACTGCATACCCGTAGCGCCCACGCTGCCGATTTCCTCCTTATCTACTAAAAGACAGCAGGTAGTTTTTTCTATCTCTGAAACCTCCAGCATAGCCTCCAGAGACGTATAAGCGCATACCCTGTCGTCCTGTCCATAGCCAATAACCATGCTGCAATCAATGCCGCAGTCCCTTGCCTCTCCCGCAGGTACTACTTCCAGCTCTGCAGACAAAAAATCCTCTTCTTCTATATCGTACTTTTCCTTTAATATAGCCAGTATTCCTTCCTTTACTGCATCCTTTTCCTTTCCCTTCAAAGGCATGCTTCCAAAAAGGATGTCCAGCGCCTCGCCTTCTACTACCTTAGAGGCCTTTTTCTCCATCTGCTCTCCCGACAAATGCACTAATAAATCCGTCACGCAAAAAACAGGGTCCTCTTTATCCTCGCCAATTACTATATCAACGACGGCTCCATCCTTTTTTACTACTACGCCGTGAATTGCTAATGGAATTGTAACCCACTGATATTTCTTGATTCCTCCATAATAATGAGTATCTAAAAACGCCAGCCCGGTATCCTCATACAAAGGATTTTGCTTTACATCCATCCTTGGAGAATCTATGTGCGCTCCCAAAATCGCCATTCCCTCTTCTAATGGCTTTGTACCCAGATTAAATAAAGCAACCGTCTTTTTCATACATACTGCGTATACCTTATCTCCCGCCTTTAGCTGCCTGCCCGAAGCAAGTACATCCTCCAGGTTTACATACCCCTTTGCCTCTGCCAGTCTTATCGATTCCGTAACGCATTCCCGCTCCGTTTTCCCCTTATTTAAATACTCCCGGTATCCCTTTGCAAGCTGCTCTAGCTCGCGCCTGTTCTCCTCTGTATAATGATTCCAAACAACTTTTCTATCCATAATTTTCTTTCTCATCCTTTCCTTATCATCTAAATCTTCTGTGAACCCGCCCAGGACAGCCGATGCAAATGCCCCTCTGTATTCATATGGGCAAACCCATGCTGCCGAAAAGCCTCATAAACAACAATCGCTACCGCATTTGACAAATTCAGAGAACGAATATCGCCCACCATAGGAATACGGACAGCCGTATCCTCATATTCTACCAAAATTTCCTCCGGTATCCCTGCGCTTTCCTTTCCAAACATAATATAACAGTCCTCTTCATAGGAAACCTCTGCATAAGTCCTCTTGGCTTTTGTTGTTGCCATATATATCCTGGCGCCAGGATTTTTTCTAATAAAATCGCCGAAGCTTTCATACACCTGGACATCCAGTTTATCCCAATAGTCTAAACCAGCCCGCTTTAGCTCCTTTTCTCCCAGACGAAACCCCAAAGGCTCAATCAAATGAAGTCTGACCCCCGTGGCTACGCAGGTTCTTCCAATATTTCCTGTATTCGCCGGTATTTCCGGCTCATGCAGCACTACATTCAGCATCCCAAACCTCTTTTCTTTCGCCACTAAAAAGGGTGATGTTCAATCACCCTTTAATGCAATATTAAATTCTATCGTTTTATCTCCATCATATATCATCGGGATACAGATATTTTTGGCAAAACCTGTTGTAAAAGCCACATCTCCACTGCAAATAGTCGGAGGCGTAATATCAATACCAATGCCCTTTGTTGAAAATACGGTCGCGGCATTTCCCATAATCATATTTCCTAACTCACAAATAGCGCTGGTTGATAGCTCATCCAGCTCTGTAATAGGCATCATGCACATCTTAGAAGCAATATCGCAGGCTACCTGGTTCTCAAAAGTAACCATAACCTGGCCCCGCATCTCTCCGGTTACTCCGATAATAATAATCAGCGTATCATTTGCAAAAACAGCCTCTTTAAGATAAGGCTTTCCAACCTTGGCATCAATAAAACACATATTTTTTAAAACCTGCGTCCCTGCAATCAAAAACGGATTAATATGTTCTGCATTCATTCCTGCCACATGGTTCCCCCCTGACTCCTTTTATATATGATTTATTTATGATATTAACATACCTTTAATTTTCCGACAAGTGATTTTTTACAAATCGGTCTATCCTTTCAAGAGCTACCTTAAGACTTTCAATAGAATAGGCGTAGGAAATACGAACAAAGCCTTCCCCGCATTCCCCAAAGGCCGTTCCTGGCACAACCGCCACTTTTTCTTCCTGCAAAAGCCGGGTAGCAAATTCATCTGAGGTCATACCGAACTTTTTAATACTTGGAAATACATAAAAGGCTCCAAAAGGCTCAAAACAGTCAAAGCCCATTTCCTTAAACCGTTCCATAAGATACCGCCTTCTCTGGTCATAGGCGCTCTTCATCCTTTCCACATCCTCCGCCCCATTTCTAAGAGCCTCTACAGCAGCGTACTGGCTGGTGGTAGGCGCGCACATAATTGCAAACTGATGTACCTTAAGCATCTGGCTGATGATATTTTCCGGCCCGGCCGCATAACCAAGACGCCAGCCCGTCATAGCAAAGGATTTAGAAAATCCATTAATCACAACCGTTCTTTCCTTCATACCTGGAAGAGAGGCAATAGAACAATGCTCTCCGCTATAAGTAAGCTCTGAATAAATCTCATCCGAAATAACAAACAAATCCTTCTCAATCACTACCTGGGCAATTTCCAGAAGCTCCTGCCTGCCCATAACAGCTCCCGTCGGATTATTTGGAAACGGCATAATCAAAATCTTTGTTTTATCCGTAATAGCAGCTAAAAGCTGTTCCTTTGTCAGCTTAAACTGGTTCTCCGCCCGAAGTTCAATCGTAACAGGCGCCCCATAGCTTAACTGTACGCAAGGCAGATAAGACACATAGCAAGGCTCAGGAATCAGCACCTCGTCGCCCGGGTCAACCATAACCCTAAGAGCCGCATCAATGGCTTCGCTTCCCCCTACCGTTACAAATATCTCATGTTCTGCATTATAATGAAGATTAAATCTCCTTCCCAGGTATTTACTGATTTCCGTCTTTAATTCCTTCAATCCTGCATTTGAAGTATAGAAGGTCTTTCCCTTCTCCAGAGAATAAATACCTTCCTCCCGGATATGCCACGGCGTATCAAAATCCGGCTCTCCTACGCCAAGAGAAATAGCATCTTTCATCGCTGCAGCAATATCAAAAAATTTTCGGATACCTGACGGTTTTATTTCTTTAATTGTCTTTGATAATGGGTCTCTCATGGTGTAATCAACTGCCTTTCATCCTCTTTTACGCCGTCAACCAACGCGATTCCATGCTCCTTATACTTTTTCAGCACAAAGAAGGTCGCCGTGCTCTGCACCGCCTCCAATGGAGCCAGCTTATTCCATACAAAATTAGAAATCTCCTGCATATTCCTTCCCACAATCATAACGGTCAGGTCAAAGCCGCCGGACATCAGATATACGCTTTCTACCTCGTCAAATTTATAAATCCTCTCTGCAATCCTTTCAAATCCCTGTCCCCTCTGAGGCGTAACTTTCACCTCAATTAGCGCGGTCAGCTTCTCACAGTCCACATCGGCCCAATTAATAAGAGTAGGATAACCGCAAATAACGCCCTCCTGCTCCATAGCCGCTATTTCCGCCTCTATCTCCTCTTTGGGAAATCCCAGCATCACGGAAAGCTCTTCCACCGTATAACGGCTGTTCTTTGAAATTGTGTTCAAAATCTTAACTCGTTTTTCCATCCTTTATCTCCTCTCCTTATACGCCTTATACAGCTCGTCTGTTTTCGGCGGCTCTAAATATCTTCGCTCATCCTCATTTATAATCACCCGGTCGCGCCCGGCTGTTATTCTTCCAATTACAGCCGCTGGAATTCCCTCCTTTATAAGCGCTTCTGACAGCTCATTTCCATGCTCTGCTACCATCAGCATACAACCGCTGGACATAAGCATATATGGATTTAAATCAAAAAACTCGCAAATTTCTATCGTCTCTTGGCGAACCGGTATCTTTTTTAAGTCTACTACAAGCCCCGTCGACGAGGCTTCTGCTATTTCCCAAAGGGCTCCGAATACCCCTCCCTCTGTAATATCATGCATAGCTACAACGCCGCATTGTCTGCCAATTCTGGCTTCCTTTACAACAGAAATATCCCGTATCATATTTTTTGCATTTTCAATTAAATCCGCCGGATAACGGCTGCGAAGTTCCGCCTCCTTATCCGTAGCCAGAATCGCCGTCCCCTCCAATCCAGCCCACTTTGTCATCACCAGTTCCTGGGACGGTTTCAAAAAATTAGCAGAAAGAATCCTGCTTCTTTCTATCTTTCCAACTCCTGTTACAGTCACTACCGGCTGGCATACTGCCCTAGATACCTCCGTATGCCCTCCCATAACCTCTATATCAAGCTCCTCGCAAGCAGACTCAACCTCCTTCATCATCTGCTTTAGCTCCGCCTCTTTTGTCCCTTCAGGGAGAATAATACTTAAAAGGATACCAATCGGCTCTGCGCCGCTGCTTGCAATATCATTTGCAGTAATATGTACCGCCAGAGTTCCAATTTCACTGGCGGTACCCGTAATAGGATCTGTAGACAGCACAACTGCCTCCGAAGCTCCGGCGGCAAGCGCCGCGCAGTCTCTCCCTACGCCGGGCGTTACCAGAATTTCCTGCCTTCTATGCCTGATTTGTTTAAAAACTGACCTCTTTAATATGGTTTCTGGTATTTTTCCAACTTCCATGCTTAACTCCATTCCTGCAAGTATTTTTAGCCTTGAGCTCATTTCTGTCTGTTTCAAAAAGAGGTTGCCCCAGCCTGCAGGCAACCTCTCTATTTATTTATTCCTCCACTTCTTCTTCCTCTTCCTCGTCCGAAGGCTCCTCTACCGAAGGTGTGTCCGACTCGGAAGGTTTTTCATCTTTGTCTTTGTCGTCCTTATCCTTGTCGTTATCCTTATCTTTGTCCTTGTCGTTCTTATCCTTGTCTTTATCTTTGTCGTCTTTGTCTTTATCTTTGTCTTTATCTTTGTCTTTGTCGTCCTTATCCTTGTCTTTATCTTTATCCTTGTCTTTGTCCTTATCCTCGTCCTTACTTCCTACTGTTACATAGGCGGGCTCTGCAGCATAAGAACTGGTATTTACCTTTTCCCGGCTGACCTCTACTCCATTTTCATAAACTACCTTCCAAAGCTCTGCCTTATAGCCCTGATGAGCAGACTGGGTCACTACTCTGTAGCTTGTTGGCTTGGTAGGGTCCTTCGTAACCTTTTCCTTTCCCGGTGAAATAACCTGAAGTACCTTGGAAACATACTCTATTTTCCGGTTTTTGGTATCTCTGGTTTCATGTCCATATATAGTAAAGGTAATGGTTCTTCCTTTGGTCGACGCCTCTATATAAAGCGGCGCATCCGTATTATTTTTCAACTTTAGGTCTTTATAAGACCCCGCAATAGCTGCATCCATAGAAGGCTTTACATAACCTACAATCATGGAATGATTGCTTCTTTCTGCAATCTCTATCTCAGCCAAAAGCGCGGCGTTATAAAGCGTCGTTGATACCTGGCATACGCCCCCGCCAATGCTGTCCACCACCTGGCCGTTTTGATAAGCTCCTGCCATAGAATAACCATTTTCAGCCGTAATCGGAGATAGCGCCTCTCCAACGGAAAAAATCTCTCCCGGCCAAATAATGGAACCGTTCAAGTGCTTTGCTCCGTTCGCCAGATTATTAGCTCTGGAAGCAGAAGAGGTAGCATAGGTAGTAGAAAAAGTGCCCAGCACATCTTTACAAAGAGCTACAGCCTCCTTTGTAAACTCCGGCTCTTCGTTCATAACCACAGCATCTAGCTCTATATCTCCATAATCCCATCCTTCTCCAACGGAAGCCATAATTTTTCCAACAGTTTCATCTGCTACTACTTTACGTCCCGTCTTATGGTCAGTTATTATAAACTCGCCGTCCTTCCGCTTTAAGCCTGCATTTTTTGCTTTAACGTCAAAGCCTGTGCACTTTTTCGACACAAAAGCCTCTACCTTTTCCTCATCCAGGCTCACTGGAACGGCAAGCTCCATTTTCTGTTTTTCTAAATCCTTGATTTCCTTATACCGCTTGATGAAATTGCCTGTTTTTCCAAAATTCAACGCTTCCTCAAGCACCTCGCTGCCTCCAGCCGTAAATCCTAGCTCCTCCAGGCTGGCTTCCACCTTTTCCTCATCTATATTTACTGTCAGGGAACGGTTTTCCAGCTCCTTTAAGTACGCGCTCACTGCTTCCTCTGCCTGTTCTTTTGTCATGCCGCCCACATCTACAGAATTAATATAAATCCCATCGCAGATTGTGTTATCACTCTTCTTTGCCAGCACGGTAGTCGCTACGAAAGTAACTACAGTTAACACGCTTAAAACAATCAAAACAGGCGGCAAATACTTTTTAATCTTCATTTTCCAAGTCCCCTTTAAATCACTGTTTTTCAGGTCATTTTTCATTTTAACACATCTTTTTAATTATGCAAGCCCAAATGCCCGTTTCCTTTTCATAGAATTTGACATTTGCCTCGTCATTTTGTATAGTTTATGTAGATTCCAGTTTTACATCAAAGCACTTAATACAACTGGAATTATCATGGTTGCTACAAGAATAATAATAATTACTCTGGAGATAATCTTTTTTGTTTTATTACTATTAAAATTCACCTTTAACCTCATTTCTGCGCGGCTTTTTTGCATTCCAAGCTTGTGAAAGCCGCACGGACACAAGCTTGCAGGTTAATGTTACAGAAAGGATGCTTTTTATGACTGTTTCTTACCTTATTTTCGCTGCCACTATTATTTTCCTTGTTGTCTTTCCGCTTAAGCTTCATAAAGCAAAGCAAAAAAGCAAGGCCTCAGAAGAATTCTGGGCCAGAGAACGGGAAGCAAACACTGCAAGGCGGGTAGACCCTGACACTATTGAATATATCAAGATTCCGCTGGAAGCCCTTCCCTTTATAGAAAACCCTGACAAAGACCTCCAGGAAATCCAGGATACCATAAAGTCTCTTTCTAAAGAACGTCTTCTCAACCTGACGGGCCTCACCAATACAGATATTAAGTTTACCTATGGAGCCGCTAACCTTCCGATGATTTCCCAGTGCGACCAGCGCTTTACCCAGCTGGCCCGCGCTCTCGCAAAATGGTCCGCTTACCTTTTTGAGCATGGAGAAATCCAAAAAGCCCAAATCGTCCTGGAATACGCTGTTTCCTGTAAAACCGACATCAGCGGCATTTATACTCTTTTAGCTGATATTTACCTTCAGGGACAGCAGCCTGAAAAAGTCCAGGAGCTTTTGCTCATTGTTGAAGAGCTGCCTACCTTAATGAAAGACTCCATAATTAAAAAGCTTCAAGAGAAGCTTTCCTCCAGATAACAGCCTATTCTTATACTTTACCAATGCTTTCTTTATTATGCAAGAGTTTTTTCTCAATTTTTTTAATTTGCCGCCTTACAATATTCCTTCAAAAAGCACAGCTCGCATTTCGGGCTTCTAGCTGTGCAAACGCCCCTGCCATGGGTAATAATCTGGATATTGTATAAAATCCAATGGTCCTGTGGCAGTACCTTCATAAGGTCATATTCTACCTTTACCGGGTCCTCTTCCTTTGTAAAACCCAGCTTCTTTGAAATCCGTTTTACATGAGTATCCACCACAATACTTGGCTCATGGTAGATATTTCCGCGAATTACATTTGCTGTTTTCCGGCCCACCCCTGCCAGGCTGGTCAAATCCTCCAAAGAGCTCGGCACCTCTCCGCCATATTCCTCGACCAGCCTTCTCGCACATAAAATAATATTTCTGGCCTTATTTTTATAGAACCCAATAGAATGAATGTCCTTTTCCATTTCCTGTACGTCCGCATTTGCAAAGGCCTCCAAATCAGGGTATTTTTTAAACAGGTCCTTCGTCACAATATTAACCCTGGCGTCCGTACACTGCGCGCTTAAAATCACAGCAATTAAAAGCTGCCACGGCGTCTCATGGTTCAAATAGCATTTATAGTCTGTTGTATAATGTTCGTCTAATAAATCCAGTATCTTTTGTACTCTTTCCTTTTTTCTCATGTATAACTCCATTCCTGCGCTGTTTTTTGCGCCTCAACGAGTTTGAGCCAAGCAGCGCGCAGGCACAAATCTCGCGATTGAAAATTTTAATTTTCAATCTTATTTCCCTTCCTTTTCTTCATCACAAAACGAAACAGCCTCCGCCTGGTGATTCAGGGGATTCCTTTTTTGATAATTAAATAACACCCATTGCCCCTTGCCTTTTGGCTCTCCTGTCCTGGCAGCCTCCTCTATAGAAAAAGGAAACCACTCTCCATGCATGTCCCTAGCCGACCGCTTCGGCAAAAGCCTTCTTAAAGCCTCCCTATAAGAACCTGTATCCTTCATAAAGGCCGGGCGGCTTTTCAGGTTTTCCCTCAAGTACAAATCATACGTTAAAAACTCTTTCATAGGCTCTAAAATATCTGGATGCTGTTCCTCTATAAAATCCAACAGTATTTCATACCGCCGGACCCTCTTGTGGTTTATCCCATCCAACCCATTTTTTTCATAATAACTGCCCAATTCCTCAAAAAATCCATAGGGCGACGGGTAGAAATGCTTAAGAAACTGTAAGCTCATTTCAAATTGTCCGCTATTATAATAAACCTCCAGCATTTTTTCCACCTTCTTCAGGGCAAGTATCCCATCATAAGGCAGCCATTTGGTTTTCAGTACTTCAAATGGAGGCTCCGACTGATATACAATCCCGTATTCTTCTGCCTCCCTTTCCATTTTAGATCCCTTTAAAACCTTAAGGAACCCTAACTGAAGCTGTTCCGGCTCAAGTCTGTAAACAAAATCAAAGGATTTTTTAAAATCCTCCAGTCCTTCATAAGGAAGCCCTGCAATCAAATCCAAATGCTGATGTATATTTTTTCCTTCCTTTATCCGCCTAACCGCCCATTTTAGCCTGTCTAAATCCATAACCCGGTTAATTGCCTGTATCGTTGCCTGCCAAATACTCTGGACGCCGATTTCCAGCTGTACCAGGCCTGGCCTCAATGTATTTAAAAAGCTTATTTCCTCTTCCTTCAAAAGGTCCGCAGAAATTTCAAAATGAAAATTCGTCTTTCCCCTATCATGCTCTTTAATAAAATTCCAAATTTCCATCGCATGGCTGGAGCGGCAATTAAAGGTACGGTCGATAAACTTTACCTGAGGAACCTCCTTTTCAATAAAAAAAGCCAGTTCCTTTTTCACCAATCCCATACTTCGGAAACGAATCCCCTTTTCTATAGAAGAAAGACAATAGCTGCAGGAATATGGACACCCCCGGCTGCTCTCATAATAAATAATCCTATTTTCTAATCCTTCTAAATCCTTATACGGAAAAGGAATACTATCTAATGGCAAGGGTTCTCTTATTCCTGTATAATAAGGCTCTTCCCTTCCATCCTCCATTCTTTTAAAAAAAGCAATCCCTTTAATTTCTTCCAGTCTCTGCTCCGGCAGCTTCCAGGCCTTTACAAGCTCTGCCAGCGTCTTTTCGCCCTCTCCAACCATAACGCCCGAAAGAAAAGGCTTCTTTCGTAGCTGCTCTAACGGGTTGTAGGAAACCTCCGGCCCTCCATACCAAATCTGGCACTCTGGTAAAACCTTTTTAAGCTCTCTGGCTACCCGGTCAATGACTGCAATATTCCAAATATAGCAGGAGAAAGCTATTACTTCCGGGTTTTTTTGATAAATACCGGCAAGAATATCTTCCTCCTGATGGTTAATCGTATATTCCACATATTCTATAGGCTCTCCCTGGCTGGCAGCATAAGCGCAAAGACTGTACACTGCCAGGTTAGAATGGATATACTTGGCATTAACCGCCGCTAAAAGTACCTTCATTTTTATCTCCATTTCCGCCTATTCGTAATCGATCAGATTTACAATGACCACGGCTGACACCGGCTTCATCCTGAGCTTTAAAATACCTTCCTCTGTATGGAAAAACTTTACCTCCATGCTGTGGCCTTCCTCATCTGTCTGCATCAGACGTACCAAAGTTTCTTCATCGGTAACGCCGGCCTGCCACGCCGGTATTGACACAGTCCTTTCCTCCCTGCCCTCATTTACTGCAACCAAAGCCTTTTCTTTTTTATAAAAACGGCCATAGCATAAAAAGCCCTGTTCTCCATTCAGCCTTACAATAGAGCCTATCTTAAATGCCATATAGGCCTTATGGATATGAATTAGCTCTCTATGAAGACAAATCAGCTCCTTATCCTCTTTCCCCCACGGATACGTACGCCGGTTGTCCGGGTCTGTAAATCCGCACAGTCCTGCTTCATCTCCATAATAAACCGTCGGCGCCCCTGGCCAGGTCATCTGCATGACAACCGCCGCCCGGAAAAGCCCCTTATTGACTCCCTCTTTGGCCGCCTCATATCCTAAATCAGCAACTCTGCCAACCTTTCCATTGGTTCTTGTTAAAAAGCGGGAATGATCGTGGTTGGACAGCTCGTTCATTGCTACCTGGACAGAAGGCGTACTCATCCTGGCCATATTGTAATTCATCGCCCCCCAGAAAGCCTCTGCATTGCCTTTCAAATCCGGCCTTTCTGCATCGCTGTGCTTCTCCACACCAGTTAAAAACCAGGTAATCGGCTCCATAAAGGCATCATAGTTCATTACCGTATCCCATTCATCTCCCTGAAGCCAGGCGCTTGGGTCTCCATAATGCTCAGCCAGGATAATAGCCTCTGGATTGGCCTGCCTTACCTGTCTCCGAAATTCCTTCCAAAAACCATGATTTTCTTCTGGCGAATATCCCAGATCCGCCGCGACATCCAAACGCCAGCCATCTGCACCAAAAGGAGCAGAAACCCATTTTTTAGCGATCCTCATAACCTCCTCGCGAAGCTTAGGAGAATCCTTATAATTAAGCTTTGGCAACGTATCATGCCCCCACCAGCCATCATAATGGATATTATCCGGCCACTTCTCCTGATTAAAAGCAAAATAATTCCGGTAAGGGCTGTCCGCCGACAAAAACGCGCCTATTTCATAGTCCAGCTCCGCACGGTACAGCTTTTCCCTATCCATCCATTTATTGAAGGAACCGCAGTGATTAAAAACTCCATCTAAAACTAACCTCATATTTCTCTTATGAAGTTCCCTTACCAGCTCTTTAAAAAGCTCATTACTGGCCTCCAGATTTTCCCTGTCCGCCACTCTGCATTGGTACCTGGAGGCATGCTCATTGTTGTTATCCCCCGGCTCCAAAAGCTCTCCTTCATCCTTTACAATCCTCCCATAGTGAGGATCTACATAATCATAATCCTGAATATCATATTTATGATTGGACGGCGATACAAATATTGGATTTAGATAAAGAGCATCTACTCCAAGCTCCTGCAGATAATCCAGCTTTTCTATAATACCCTTTAAGTCTCCGCCGTAAAACTCCCTGACGCCCATAAAGGCCGGCGGCTTATCCCAGTCGCTTACCGCTTCCACCTGTTCCCCAATGTAGCTGTATTCCCCGCTTTCCACATCATTGGTTTTATCTCCATTATAAAATCTATCCACAAAAATTTGGTAAAAAACAGCCCCCTTCGCCCAATCCGGTGTTTTAAATCCCGGCAGGATAAAGAAGCTCAAATTTCGGTCTGCTTTATGGGAAATCCCAACCTGATTATAATAGCAGACTAAATTACCTGTAATAATCTCAAAGAAATAATCAAACCTTTTATCTGTTAATGAAACCTCTACCTCATAATAATCAAAATACCAATCCTCTGAAACCTTCTTCATTAGATACCGCGTATCCTCCGCCACCAGATAAACAAGGTCCACATTGTTTCTTCCGGTACGAAAACGGAGCTTTACCTTACTATAAGCCTCTGGCTCCGCAGGGCAACGGTATTCTCCTGTTCCATCGCAAAATAACGCCTTCTCATTAAGAAGCGGCGCCATATGATTAACATATATTTGAACCCTCTCGTTTTTAGAGAGCTTAAAAAAATCATTGTTCGAATACATAATATGACCGGCTCCTATAATAGTGTTTTAGAACTATTATATATCACCAGTCACATTTTGTAAAACAATTTTTACGTTCCAAATTTTCGCATTTCTTCAAAACCACGTCTGCCAGGGAGCTCCGGGCTATTATATTGTACCAACATGCACCGTTAAAAGAACAAATTTACTGTTTTGTATATGGGGAGGCGGACAAACATGTCCGAATACTATATACAAAACAGTAAATTTGTTCTTTGCCCGGTGTGTGAGGACAATATAATAGCCCGGAGCTCCCCGGCAGATGCGGTTTTAAAAAATGCGGAAACCTAAGCTTTTAACAATTTTTACGCATTCAGCATAACCTTTTCACTGTTAAATGCTTTTGTAATAATTATGGTAAAGATTGCCGCCGCAATAAGATTACCGCAAATAGAAAGTCCGAATTGACTGAATCCCAGCTCATTTACCAAAAGCTTTTGAATCGCAGATGCGCTTCCATAAACCGGAATCGCAAACATCCCTAAAGGCGTCTCTTTATTTCCAGAAAACATAGTCAGGATACCCGCTACCAAGACTACAATATAAGCCGGCGATACATAAGTGCCCGCCTCCTTTGAGGTTCTTGCAAAAACACAGATTGCCGCCACAATAGAAACATAAAGGTATACTAAAGTCAGCATAATAGCCAAAAGCATAAGAATCTGGAGCGGCGTTACTGTCATTACCATATTGGCGCTTTCCATGCCTTCATACAGCTTCGGCAGCGAAAACGCTATCGAGCCTGCATAAACAATAGCGGACAAACAGGATAATACAGACAGCGCCAAAAGCTTTCCAAGAACAATTTGGCTTCTTTTTGCCGGAGATACCAGCATACTTGCTAACGTCCCTCTTTCCTTTTCCCCGGTAATCGCATCAATACCAAGGCTCATTGGCCCTGTAAATAATAGTATAACAATCAAATAAGGCAAAAGCATCCCCATCATCTTGCCCCCAGCCTTACTCTCGTCCATGATAATCGAGCTTGCCGGATCTCTATCCACTACAAAGACTGTCAGCTTGTCCAAATTGCCAACCCGCTCTGACAAAAGAGTTTGCCGATATGGCTCCGCTACCAGGCTTAAAAATTTGTCCCTTGCTTCCTTACTGTAATCCTCCGATGGATTATAGTAAGTTTTTATTTCGGGCGCCTGGCTGCCTGTATCATAAGAAGCGATCTTATTTAAAAAATCATCCTCAAAAACCACATACAAATCTGTATTTCCCTCAAAAATCCCGTTTTTTATGTCTTCGTCCGTCTTATTTCCTTCTTTGTACTGGATATTCGCTATGATTCCGCTTTTCCCCGCAAAATCTCCAAAACCCTCTGGCGCATTCTGAATATATATAACAGGCACATGCTCTTCAATATCCTCCAGCATACTGTTTGCTGCTTTTCCCATAAAAGAATACATTGCCACCATAAGAATCGCCGGCATGATAAACAAGCTGAATATCATCTTTTTATCATTAAAAACCCTGGCCAGTTCTTTATTCATTACAATTCTAATTGGATTTCTCATGCTTCACTCCATTTCTGCGCTGCTTTCTACGCTACAACGAGTTTGAGCCAGGCAGCGCGCAGGCGCAAATCTCGCGATTGAAAATCTTAATTTTCAATCCTCATCTTCCTTACTGTACTGTTTATACAAATGGAAAAATGCATCCTCCAAATCCTCTCCGCCAGTTGCCTCAAGAATCTCTGACAGCGTGCCGTCCATTACCTTTTTTCCACTGATTATAATCCCAATCCGGTCGCAAAGCTTTTCCGCCTCCGTCATAATATGAGTAGAAATTAAAACCAGCTTTCCTTCCTCTCTCAGTTTTTTTAAATATTCCGTTACGCTTCTAGCTGTCACAATATCCAGCCCATTGGTAGGCTCGTCAAAAATAACTACCTCTGGATCATGTACAAGGCTGACTGCAATAGCCGCCTTCTGTTTCATACCAGTAGACAGCTCCTCTATTTTTTTATCCTCAAACTCTGTAATCCCAAAATAGGAAAACAGCTCTTTCTTTCTCTCTTCAATCTCCTGATCCGTAAGACCATGAAGCCTGCCAAAGAAATAAAACATATACTTTGGAGAAAACTGCGGGTCCAGCTTTATGTCGGTCGTTAAAAATCCAATACTTTTTCTGACAGCCTCTGAATCCTTTACCGTATCATGGCCGCAAACCAAAATACTGCCGTCCGTAGGCTGTAAAAGTGTTGCGATACACCGCAGAGTCGTGGTTTTCCCAGCGCCATTTGGTCCTAAAAGTCCGTAAATTTCCCCCTTTTCAGCCCTTAAGCTCACATCCTGCACCGCAACCTTGCTGTTTTTCTTCGTCTTCTGCTTTGCCATCTGCTTTTTACTAAGCTTATACACTTTTGTCAGATTTTGAATTTCAATCATCGGTGTTTCTCCTTTCTTTTGTCATGGATTTATTGTATTCCTTCCCGCCGTCTTTTGCAATCTATTCTGCTCCAATTATATGTTTTCTTGTGTGAGTGAAAATTCATCCCAAAGAGCGGAGCTTACCACGACCTTATATTTTTTTGACCATTCCTCATATTTTTCCCGGAACATCTGATCCCTGCTTTTATCAATAATCTCCTCTTTTTTTGCCGCTGTTGCATCTTCATTATAATCCGTAATACAATAAAGGATATAATATCCCTTCTTACCCTCAATCACAGGGCTTAGCTCTCCCTTTTCCAGCTCCATAGCCGCCTGACCGAACTCCTCTGGCATATCCGCCTTTCCAAAGGTCTGCTCCACCTCTTCCAAATCGCTATTACTACTGGCAAAGTTTAAAAAGCTAGAGGCTTTCTTAGCCTCCTTTCGGAGCTTTTCTGCCCGCTCTTTCGCTTTTTCTTTCCCATCCGTTCCATTTGTAATTACCGCTACATACTGAATGGTAATCTGCTTTGCCTCTTCATCTGAAATATTGGTATCCACCTGGGCTGTCGCCGCATCAAAAAACTTCGCTGCTAAAGCATTATCTGCATAAACTGTCGTAAGAGTATCCTCCGTTATCTCAAAGCGGCCTATATCCTCTTCTTTTACCGTTTTTAAAAGCTGTCTGGCCGCCT
The DNA here is from genome assembly GCA_949841225.1 of uncultured Acetivibrio sp. Lineage (GTDB taxonomy): Bacteria > Bacillota > Clostridia > Lachnospirales > Lachnospiraceae > Velocimicrobium. The sequence continues at coordinate 2,389 of CATKYY010000027.1, read as the reverse complement.
GAGCCGCCTCATAACTTTCTTCCTCACTTAGAGAAATTCCCTCTTCTTGCGCCTGCTGACATATAATTTTTAACTGTGTCAAATTAGAAATCACCGATTCCTTCGCATAATCCTCAAGGGTTTTATCCTCTCCTATCTGAAAGCTCCAGATTCCCTCGCCCATACCTGACTCATACTGTCTCTTTAAAAGATATAAATAAGCCATCGCCTCCTGGCAGGAAACAGCCTCTTCTCCCACAGCCATCAAAATAGCGCCCTTTATATCTCCTTCCTTATCTTCTTCCTCTTCCTTTTTCCCTGCACAGCCTGCCAAAACCAGGCAAAGCAGCAGCGCCGCCATAATAAATAAGCTCTTCTTTCTCATCGTATCCTCATTTCTCATCTAAAAGCCCCTCAATTCCTTTCAACAGCCTTTTCAGCCGTTCAAAAAAATCGTAGGCTTCCAGCTTGTAGTTCTTGTTTTTATATGCCAAATCATATACAAAATAAGGAGAAGCTTCCGCCAAAAATTTCAAGGCTCCCTGGTATTCCTCTAAAAGTCCAGGTATCCGGTTAATATCTACGAAAGCCCTTTGGTACATAACGACCCGAATCTGGTGTCCCCGGTGAATAACCTGGGTAACATAAGCTTTATGCGCCAGCGCCTTCATAAAAGCAATATTTAAAAGATTATTAACCGCCGGAGGAAGCTCGCCAAAACGATCCATCAATTCCTCCTGCATATCCAGAAACTCCTCTTCGTTTTCTATCCCGGCAATCCGCTTATACATATCCAGCTTTTGAGCCTCGCTTTTCATATAGCTTGGCGGGATATAGGCATCCATATCAATATCTACGTTCGTTTCAAATTCTTCTGTAATAACTTCTTCACCCTTTAAAGTCTTTACCGCCTCATTCAGCATTTTACAATAAAGATCGTACCCTACCGCTTCCATATTCCCATGCTGCTTTGCCCCTAAAAGATTACCCGCTCCGCGGATTTCCAGATCCCGCATAGCAATCTTAAAGCCTGAGCCAAGCTCTGTAAATTCTTTAATCGCCTGAAGCCGTTTCTCTGCCACTTCCTTTAGCATCTTATCCCGCTTATACATTAGGAAAGCATAAGCCGTCCTGCTGGAACGCCCTACCCGGCCTCTTAGCTGATACAGCTGCGAAAGCCCAAGCCGGTCTGCATCCTCAATAATCATTGTATTTACATTAGAAATATCAAGACCGGTTTCAATAATCGTAGTAGAAACCAGCACGTCAATTTCCCCATTGATAAAGCTGAACATAATTTTTTCCAGCTCCCTCTCGCTCATCTGTCCATGAGCAAAAGCCACGTTAGCCTCCGGCGCCAGCTTCGCTATAGCCGCCGCCGTCTCATCTATATTTTTTACCCGGTTATAGACATAGTACACCTGTCCGCCTCTCGCCAATTCCCTGTTGACAGCCTCCCGGATAATTTCATCATTATGCTCCAGCACATAGGTCTGTATCGGCACCCGGTCTACCGGCGGCTCCTCTAAAACGCTCATATCCCGGATACCTATCAAACTCATATGAAGAGTTCTTGGAATTGGCGTTGCAGACAGGGTCAGAACATCCACATCCTTTTTCATCTGTTTAATCTTTTCCTTATGGGCGACGCCAAACCGCTGCTCCTCGTCAATAATCAAAAGGCCCAGATTCTTAAAAACCACATCTTTCGATAAAACCCGGTGAGTTCCTATCACAATATCCGACTGTCCGCTTTTTAGCCGTTCCAGAGTTTTTTTCTGCTCTGCCGCCGTCCGAAAGCGGGACAGCATATCTACGCTGATTGGAAAATCCATCATCCTCTGAGAAAACGTATTATAATGCTGCTGGGCTAATATGGTTGTCGGCACTAAAAACACTACCTGCTTCCCATCTGATACCGCCTTAAATGCCGCCCGGATAGCAATTTCTGTTTTCCCATAGCCTACATCGCCGCAAATCAGCCGGTCCATAATCTTCGGGCTTTCCATATCCCGTTTGGCTGCCTCAATCGCATTTAGCTGATCCTCGGTCTCCTCATAAGGGAACATTTCTTCAAATTCCCGCTGCCACACCGTATCCGCCCCAAACTGATAGCCCTTTCTGGACTGCCGTTCTGCGTACAGCTCTACCAGCTCCTTTGCGATTTCCTTTACCGCTCCCTTAACCCTGGTCTTTGTATTTTTCCATTCAATTGAATTTAATTTATTCAGCTTTGGCTTTTTCGCCTCCGCCCCGGCGTACTTTTGGAGTACCTCCAGACCAGTTGCCAAAATATATAAAACGCCCCCGCCTCCATACTCGATTTTTACATAATCCTTAATAACCTTGTCAACTTCTATTTTTTCAATCCCTCTGTAAATACCAAGGCCATGGTTTTCATGCACAACGT
>CATKYY010000026.1 GCA_949841225.1 uncultured Acetivibrio sp. | reverse complement strand
TCATGCAACATATGGAGCTTGCCGCTTGAAAGGAGCGACATAATATGCTAAACATCTTTGTGTGTGAAGACAACGACGCACAGCGACGAATTATCGTACAAATCATTCAAAATACCGTTCTGATAGAAGAATTGGATATGCAGCTTATTTTAGATGCAAAAGACCCTTATGTGCTTCTGGAAAAGGTCAAAACCAGCCAAAATACAGGTATCTATTTCCTTGACATCGACCTGAACAGCAGCATGAACGGAATGAAACTGGCGCAGCAAATCAGATTGTTCGACCCGCGCGGTTTCATTATATTCATAACCGCGCATTCTGAACTAAGCTACATGACCTTTCAGTACCGGGTAGAAGCAATGGACTTTATATTAAAAGACAACCCTGCCGAAGCGAAGGTGAAGATTAAAGAATGCCTGTTAAATGCAATGGAACGCTATACGCTCCAGACGAACAAAACGCATAAGGTCTATACCATCCAGGTCGGCGGACGAAAAATCAGCATAGATTACGATGATATTTTCTTTTTTGAAACCTCCAATAATATCCATAAAGTCATTCTTCATGCAAAGGACCGTCAAATTGAATTTTCCGGTACTATAAAAGAACTGGCAGGCGCATTGGACGGTAGCTTTGTGCGTTGCCACCGGTCATTTCTAGTAAACAAAAATAACATAAAAGAAGTGGACGCCAAAAACCGGACCATCTATTTTACCAATGGAGAAACCTGCCAGACGTCCACACGCATGATGAAAGGACTCTAAAATCAGCAATATTCTATTATAAGCTCTGTAGAAATAGCGGCGCTAAAAAAAACGCAGATAACCGCACAGGCTAACGGATATATGCAGGAAGCTGACTTAAAAATTCTTCAAAGGCGCTTATATCCATAACAAATTTATAGAAAGAAACAGAAAATTCCTTCAATGTCTTTTTAGAAGAAGAAGTTATGGAAAATGTATCCGCTTCACAATCAAAGCTGAATTTTTTATCAGAATCTATTCCCTGCTTTTCCATAAACGCTGATGCAACCCTTTCCCAATCATACCCATTTCCCAGCATATTATTTTTTCAGGATTTTCCGGTATCTGTCCAACATAAGAAAACACCTCTATCAAATCTACATTTCCCGCCTGTATTTCAATCAATCTCCCAAAGCCGTAAACGTCGTTCATATGAAATTTATTATTTACTATAATTAAGGTTATATTCATCCATTGGGTTGGATGGCAGAAAAAGAGGAATCATAAAAATACCGCCCGGATTAACTTCCACCGTCTTTCTTCCCACAAGCAAGCCCCCTTTATAATAAAATTTACAAGTCCGTCCAGTACCTGCCAAGCTTAGACGCTGGAGTGATTCCCTTATGCTTTTTCCATAGAATATCCCCTGTCCCTGGCATTCCCAACAGCCCGCAGTACGGACACCACATTTGGCCCACGCCGGGATTCCACAAATATTTTCTTTTACACTTGGAACACTTCTTAAACACAGGAATCATTGTCATAGCTGCTTTCTTCCATTTCCACAGGGAATGGGCACGGTTCAAGAGTTGAATAATCTACCCCTATCATTCCTAACAAAATATCCAATTCCCTGCTGCATCGTCTGGTCATCCTCATCTGTTTTCTGATTTTCTCTGTGCGCTTATGTCTTTCCCATAAAGTCTTTATAGTATTTAATACCATCCTGCCTGTCTCCTTTCCTTGAATGTACTCTTATTTTATCATTCATAAATGACACTATATGTCATTCTCAGAAAAATCAAGTCACAGGCTCAACGCTTCGCAGGCCTCAAATAATTCGTAATCCCTCTGAAAGCATTACCTTCTCTTATCAGTCCTTATGCTTATTCCAGAAGCTTTCTGAGGCTACCACATATAGCAGCGTCCTTGCTCTTGTTCCTGCTATATACATAAATCTTGAAAAATTCTTATTCGTTATATTATCAACATCTACAAGTATTACGATCTTCGCATCTAAACCCTTAAATCCCTGAATTGTGGCGTATCGCGGGAGAGGGCTTTTATAATCAAATCTATCCCCAAGCTCGTTTACCTCAAACCCGATTTCATTAAGAATAGAATTTGAATATTTCTTAGGAGCCAGAAATACCGCATCCGCCAAATCAATCTTTTCAGCGCGAAGATTTTTTATTATATTTTTTATTTGTTGCTTAAAATCGGACAAACCGGCATATGAAATTTTTTGAACCTCCTCGCCGTTTTCATGCAGGAAATCATTAATCTCTACTCCGCTGACCTTTGAACTATAAGTTCCAATCTGCACCGTATTACGACAGTTTACAAACAGCTTAAACCGGGTGCAGGAGCAGCTCTCAATAATTTCCATCCCGTCGGCATATTCTGGATTATATATATTTTGCTTTTCATCATAAAAGACGGCCCATTCGCCCTTTTCAAGGCCATTTTTCAAAAGCGCGTTAAGAGAATACAAATAGGCGGGCTTAATTATGTCCTGTCCTTCATCCATCACAAGAAGATCATATTTCAAATCTTCTAACTTTTCTGAAGGCAAAGCATTTACCCAATCAAAAAACTGCTCTGGTAAGTCCTCGCCAAAATACTTTTGAGGGTCCTCTTTCATTTTAGTAACATCTACAGTTACATACTCGCCAAACAGCGCGTGAATATTGCTTACCTTCAGGTTATCCTGCGGATCTATTTGCAGCTTTATATTATTCGCCAGGTTTTTGTTGAACGTCAGATATAGCACCTTATCGCCTTTCTCCGCCCTTTTCCTGGCATATTCGGCTGCCAGTAACGTTTTTCCGGTTCCGGCGTTTCCTTCAATAAGCAAATGAGAATTCATTCCAAGGGCATTCATTATTTGCGCCTGCTCATTCGTAAGCCGTACCAGGCGCCGCTCCGTATGATTAAGCCGGTCTCTCAATGCAGGAATAAAGGAAAACTCTCCTCTGAGATAATTTACAATTTCCTTTACATCCTTCTTTGATAGTTTTGCCGGTTCTCTGTGCTGCCGATTTGCCCAGTAATCAAAAACCTTATTTATATAATCTGTTATATTATCCGTCCGGCTATCGTACACAATTTCCTGTATTATTTCCTGCGATACCGACTTAAATTCAATATCGGGAAATACTACGCCGCAAGCCGCCAAAACATTTTTCATATGAGGATTCCCAGGAAATCTGTTCTTTAATTCTGTCAAAAGGCTGAACATATTCCCCGTCGCCTGTGCAAACGGGCCTTCTGGCTTTTGGCGTTCTGTACCGTACCTGTCGGTGAAAAACCATTTGCCATCCCTGCATTCTACGCGGCCTCCCTTTATCTCAAGGCAGGAAACGCCTCTCTTACACACAACAACAAAATCAATCTCGCCATATATTTTGCTCTGATGTCTTGGAAGGCCCAAGGAATGCAGCACATACGCATCTTCCATATCCAGCTTCTGCAACGCGTCATACATCTTTTTTTCAGCGTTACTTTTTATTTCTTCACCCATATATGGCGGTATAAATGTTACCATTTTATCCTTCCCATCTTATCCGTATAATTTAAGCATATCAAGAAGCGTCTGTTTCATTTCTTTCCTCATGCTTTCAGGTTTTAAAACCTCCACCCTGCTGCCCTGGCTTAATAGCCACATAATAATTCCTTTTCCATAAACCTCGGCCTCTATCGTATATTCATTACCATATTGCCCGATAATCCTCGCCGTTGGTAATCGGTCGAGTATCGGCTCTGGATTCTCTCCATAAAACCGGAGCTTTACAGTTTGAAGTTTTCCGGCATACATAAATTGAACCCGTTTTCTGAATTCTCCCTCTTCAAAACGATTGGTATACGACACCCTGAATTTTTCATTAAGTTTCTTGTAATTCTTTATTCTGTCAATCCGAAAGGTCGCAGGATAGCTATACTTATGCTTATATTTTCCCAACTCGTCTTTTTCAACAATATAGGCGTTCAAATAAAAATAATATTCCGAAAAAAGGATTGCCAGCGGCTCTACCACTCTTTTTATGGATTCCCTTGGCGCATTAGCCCTGGCGTATCTTAACGCCACAAGATTATGCTCATGTATATCAGATCCAATTTCCCAAAGCTTATCCTGGATATACTCCTTATGATTCAGCTCCACATAATGGTACTTTTCATTGGAAATAAGCTCGCTTACAAGCTTCATATTTTTCAGAGGGACGCACCCTTCTACCAGCTTGTCCAGAATTGTTTTTAATTCGCGCGCTGTAAACGCGCGGCTTTCAAGAAGAATTTTGGAAACTGCTAATATTTCGCTGTTTGTCATCATTGAGGGCTCGTCGCCAAGCATAATAAACCCTTTTTTATTACGGTCGTAAACTATTTCGCGCCCATCGCCATTATTCATATTGCGTTCCTCTAAAAAAGCCCTTATATCGTCAATATCCCTTTGGATAGAACGCTCGTCAACGCCTGATTTTCGCGACTCTTCTGCCTTATTTACTATTTTGCCTTCACATAATCGCACATACATATCAAGCATACGGAAGTTTTTTGATTCTTTTTCCATACCTTACCCCGCTCTTTCGCTTCCTTCTGCGCCTCAACGAATCCAGGCAGGCAGCGCCGATATTTCTCTTTTATCAGCCAACCCAATCCATGACCAAAAACTCATTTATATTGCGTCTCCTATTCCCAATACTTGTATTATGCATTCTGCCGCTTCCATTACAGGCGCGCAGTTCTCTTTTACGGCGTCAATATCAATTTGTCCTTCTTCGGCCTCTGCCTGAAGCTTTTCCAGCTCTTTTATACGTCTGTTCATCTGCTCTTCCTGGTCGGCTATTCTGATATTCAATCTGCCTGAAAACTCTTCCAGCAGATGCTCTGCATACTTTTTAAGCTCAACATAAAACGCGCTTTCAGCCTCTTCAAGAACCCTCTCTGTAGCTCTGTCCAATGCCGCCTTTTTAGCCTCTCCTGGTTTCATTTTCAATACCTTAAGAAACTGCGGATCATTTTTTGAAAGATGCTCCTTCACATATTTTATAACCGTACCTTTTAACTCGTCTTTGGCTTTTTTCTGCTCATTTTCAATGATTGCAACCAAATCAGGAAACTTAGCTCTCGTTTTTTTTGTCAAATCTGAAAACAGCGTAGAAACAGAAGCCATACAACTATTTTCAGCCGCCTTTACATCGTCCTTTATCGCTTTCCTAAAATCTGCCAGCACGGCATCCACGTCGACATGATCCTCTATGTCGTTCTCATCATATGTTTTTCTTGAAAGCGTGTCTTTTACCCAATCGACAGCATCTTCAACCTTTTCGCACACCCAATCGACGGCATCTCTAAAAAAGCTAAAGAATCCCATACTTACCGCCCCTTTCTCTCAAGCATTTCTATTTTACTTCTAACGGCGTTTTCAAGCTTTTCTACTTCTTTTTTCAAATCGATACCCTTCTGTTTCAGCGTTTCTTTTTCCGACGCCATGCTGTCGATTTGAATTCTCAACGCTTCGGCTCCCGCCATAGCCAGTTTTATAGAGCGTTCCTGCTGTTCAATGGCATTTTGGCTCAATACGGTTATTTGTTTTTTGCATCTGATAAATGCTTTCTCAATATCCTCTATCTTTAATTTTCTGTAATTCGCAATTAACGACGATTCCAGTTTATCTCTTAAGGCCGGAATACCAGTGGACTCCGAAACAATACTATAATCCTTCTGCGACATCTGCATAAGATTAAATCCACGTTTCCTGATAGTTTTCCCAGAATAGCTTTCTAAATCATTGTAATCATTCATACTAAAGCAATCTTCATCTTCCTTTTCTTCTTCAGACAGAGAAGCCCATTTGTTCACCAGAAGATCCATCTTTGCCGATGTAAGAATTATTCTGCTCCTAACTTTTCTTTTATCGCTGTATCTCTTTGCGCTCACTAAATGGCCGACCCAATTAGATACATATTTCTCGCACTCCGCTTCGTTATTCAGATCCTTTTGCGTACCTACAATATACGCTTTGCCTGTTTCGGTACAATCCAGTACTGTTGTTACAATCTCCAGGCCTTCGGCAGTAAACGGTCCTGGTTTTAATGCAATAAGAACCGCATCCGCCTTCTTAATATATCTCTTAGTTATATTAGAGCGGTATTTAACCGGGTCCTTAAGTCCCGGCGTATCAACGAATACAACCTCTTTCGGCATATTAAAGATACTCTTATCAACCCCTACCTCAACCTCGGACACAAACAAATGCTCTATTGTCTGGGAGGAAGTATATTTCTTTACCGTTTCCTGCAAATCTTTAAGATTTTTACAATTAATAGTTAAATCCTTATGGCCTACCCACCCTGCTTCCATTTTAACTGTTTCCTGGCTGGTCAAACGCGATGCCAGACTATCTTTTCCTGTTTTTTTACTGTTTATAGCGCTCTTCTTCAGTTTTTCCCATTGAGTTCTATTATGAAATTTAACAATAACATAATAGCCCTTTGCAGAGCGGAATTTTGTAAGGGCCGCCGTCTCTGGATTCACCTCGACCGAAGCAATTTCAGCTCCAATCAAAGCGTTCATTAAAAACGATTTCCCCGCCTTCATAACTCCTACCACTGCAATTTGAAACTCTGCATTTTGGCATTTATTTATAAGCTGCTCCACATCCGCCTCTAATTCTTCCGTATATCCCGGCAGCCTGCCGATTTTTGCCAATGCTTTCACCTTGCGGAGCACCCGTTCTGTTTTTTGGGCCGTCAAATCCCATACAATATCTTCAGATAAATTCTCATCCTGAACAATTTCAGAAATCTTAGATAATACTTGTCTCGTTTTTTCACTTGCGCCGTCTATTTTCAACGGATGAATACATCCGCAATAAGAACAAACCCTCTGCCAGGAAAGCAGCTCGCTTTGACACTCAGGGCATCTATCCTTTACATGTTCCTCCACCCGGCTAATTCTTTCATCCTGAGCCTTAATTTCTTGCTGATACTTCTTATAAAAAGCCACTATCGCCTGTCTGGTCATCAATACGGTAGCGGCAATATCATTCTGACTTTCTTTTAACTCAAGATATAAATTGCTTATTCTGCCATTTACTGCTAATAAGAGCTTTCTGTTATTTGTGCATTCTAGCATAACCCTGTTAATCACACTCTGAGCCGCATATAAAGCATTGGTATTATCCTGCAATATGGCATTTTGCAGCTTTTGGTTCTTACCTGTTATACTGCCGACCAGTCTTTTAAATACTCCCTGGCTGCTAAGGGCTGTCGACCTGCCTTCCGCCGAAGACAAAAACGTCGTGCATTCGAGCGTTAATTCACAGATTTCTTCCATATTATTTTTTGATTTCTCAACCATCTGTTCGATTAATTCATTTACCTCGGTTTTACTAACATCAGTTAATAAATCAGATGATATAATGCTCAATTCTTCAGCCATATCTACTTCTCCTTTATCAGCTCAGAAAAAACAGCGCCAAATCCATCATTTTCCATTTTTTCTTTTATTTCCGCTTCTTTTTTCAAAAGCTCCTGCCTTTTTTGTTCAAACTCTATATTTTTTTGCCGCGCTGCCTTTAGCATTCTTTGGTTTGCAACCGCCATAATAAGCATTTCAACCATAGGCTGCATGACTCTTTTTGCTTCTTTATACCCCAGCTCCAAACGATAAGAAGCTCCCTCCGGTGAAAAATCAAGGGTACCAGTCAAAGCATTGCCCAAATCCTCGCTTGGTACTATCTCAATAATTTTGGCGCCAGGAAACTGTTCTCTGTCAACAACTGTATCCTGGCTAAGATGAACTACTATTATGTTTTCAACTCCGGCGTCATAAACCGGCTTAACTGGTACGTTATCTCCCACAACAGGAATGCCGCCGTCGCAATATTTTCTTCCACGAAACTGCTCATTTTCAAAAATGACCGGAATAGCCGACGACGCTAAAAGCAAGGTCGTAATCTCGCTGTCAGAATACTCATTAAGCTTGAAGCGTTCGACCTCGAATCCCTGGCAGCAAACGCATGTCGCATAGCATGGAATATCAGAGGTTCGCAGCATATTAAAATCCAAGCCTTCAGAAATCATATCTACAATTCCGTCCCTTGAAAACATATGCTCTCTCCTTACATTCATCAACAGAGTTTGCGCTATCTTTTCCGTTCCCATAATTGCACCGGAAACAACTTTACTAAAACCCATCGTTATTGGCGCGGCAATATTAAGGCCATTTGCAGCAAGCCATTTCATAATATCCTTCGCTGAAATCTCTTTCGGAGTTAATATTTTGTCCTGATTTATATTCAGCCACAAATACTCCGCCATCTCATAGCTGCTCCCAACAAACAACGCTGCGTTTAAAGCTCCGACGGAAGTGCCGGAAACTGCTCTGATGTACGGATCTAATCCTATCTCATGAAGGTATTTCCATACGCCAATTTCATACGCGCCCTTTCCTCCGCCGCCTGCAAAAACTAAACCGATCCCTTTCATCGTTACCCATCCTTCATTGACAAATTAAGCCTTCCTCGCGCAGATATGTATTTCTTTTTCATGAATACAAAACGAAATATCCTCTTCCATAAATCGTTTTCTCCGCCTTGTATTTAGAAACGTAAATTTAAAAACAGGAATTGTCCCGTAAAAAGTATCCTTAATTTTACAATTCAGCGTTTGATAATCCTTTATTCTGTATTTCACGAACTCCTCAGTTTCTATATATACCAAGGTAAAACCATTTTGCAGCCTTGTATCAACAGCAATCAGGTTATGGTCTTTCAAAAACTTTTTCAATTCCGAAGACAGCTCGCATTTATTATCGCAAGGCTCTCCGTTACTTATATCATTCAAATCATCTGCCAGGCTGTTAACCACTAGCATTTTCAGTAGCTTTTCTATGGAGTCCAGCCGTTCAGCAAGCAATTCTATACTGTATTTTTCTTCCATATGCATTATCCTGTCCACATTTCTTTTTTCCATAACAATACAACATGTCTATGACAAAATATGTCGCTTTAACTTTTTTCTTTTTCATATTAAATTGAATTATACCCTTTCATTTACACAATGTCAATTTAGCCTTCCAACGTCTGCACCGGACGCTAGATCCTTATGCCGGTTCATGCGTTAAGAAAAGTGATCCTCTTTTTGAATGTGCGTATGTACCAGCTGCTTCATGGAATAATCATGCTGTACAAAAGCAAAGCCTGTATAAAGGATGTCGACGACATTCAGCTGGGAAAGTCTTGAAGACATGGCGCCGCTTCTGAATAAGGTTTCGTTTGCAGCGGTATACAAACGGTAATCGGCGCCTTTGGCAATAGGAGAAGGCGCATAGCGGGTGATTGCAATTACAGGAGTATTATTTTTCTTTAATGATTCAAGGCATTCAATCATTTCTTTTGTTTTTCCGCTGTAGGAAATAATAATTGCCACATCCTCCTGTGAGGAATTTTTTGCCTGAAGCAGCTGGGAATGCCAATCTTCATTTACTGTGCACTGCTTTCCTAAACGAAAGAACTTTAAATAACTGTCCTTTGCTACGCAAAGAGAGGAACCCATTCCAAAAAACAGAACGCAGCGGCATTCAACTAAAAGATTGACGCAGGAAACCAGGGTTTCTGCATCTAAAAGATGCTGGGTATCCTCCAGAGAGCGGATATTGTTGTGGGTAACCTTGTCTATAATAGTATCCATGGACTCCCCCATAAGAACGTCTTTTTCTACATGATTATATTCTCTTCCCAGAAGCGCTAATTCTAAAATAAGCGCTTCCCGAAATTCACGGAACCCTTTAAATCCGATGGAACGGCACACACGAATGACGCTGGAGGGAGAGGAATAAGAATACTCTGCCAACTGTCTTACGGTCAGTGTGCACACCTTTTCAGAATTGTTTTGAATATATCTCGCAATATTTGCTTCTACATTGCTCATGGTCGGCTCCAAAGATTTTAATTTTAATAGTGCACTTTTCATAAAATTCTCCTTTTTTGTTTTATACTTCATAGTAATAATACCAAAATACACCGTTTATATAAAACATTGTACCACAATACTTAAAAAATGTTGACATATTTGTTCAAAAAAGTTAGTGTATGGATACAGAAAGACAATCCGAAAACAAGAAAGGATAGGAGACATTGGAACTTCAGAAAATGACAACGGAAACGCGGAATCAGAATACGATAAATCTTGATGAAATGACGCCTTTAGAGATTATTACGGCAATGAATACAGAAGATAAAAACGTACCTTCGGCTATTGAAAAGGTACTGCCGGAAATCGCTAGATTGGTTTCGTTGGTAGAAGAAGCATTTAATAAGGGCGCCAGGCTTTTCTACATGGGCGCTGGAACAAGCGGAAGATTGGGTGTTTTAGATGCATCCGAGTGTCCGCCTACTTACGGGGTAACAGATCAGATGGTTATAGGTCTTATTGCAGGCGGAGACATCGCATTAAGATACCCGGTTGAAGGCGCAGAAGACAGTAGAGAGCTCGGAAAAAAAGATTTAGAAGAAAAAAAGCTTACCAAAGACGACGTCGTTGTAGGCATCGCAGCCTCAGGACGCACGCCATATGTTTTGGGAGGACTTGATTATGCAAAGAGCCTCGGCTGCCACACTGCGGCGATCTCCTGTAACAAAGGCTGCGCCATTGGACAGGCGGCGGAAATTGCGATCGAAGTAGAGGTGGGGCCGGAAGTATTAACAGGCTCTACAAGATTAAAGTCCGGCACTGCCCAGAAGCTGATTCTGAATATGATTACAACGGCTTCTATGGTTCGCATTGGGAAATCTTATCAAAATTTAATGATTGATGTGGTACAGAGCAATGAAAAACTTTGCACGCGTGCAGAAAATATCGTTATGGAAGCAACGGGCGTGGCAAGGGAGGTGGCAAGACGCTGCATCAATGAAGCCCAGGGAAGCTGCAAGCTTGCTGTCACAATGATTCTTGTCGACTGCGATGCGCAGACCGCTTCTAAGCTGCTGAAGATGTCTAAGGGACATGTAAAGAAAGCCATTAAGCAGATTGCGCAGGCTCAAACTCGTTAACGCGCAGAAGGCAGCGCAGGAATGGAGAAAACTATGATAACGAAATTCAAAACATCGGTTCCTTCGATTCTATGGGGCGGCGCAACGGCTGCCAGCCAGTATGAAGGAGGATGGCAGGAAGGAGGCCGCGGGCTGGATACGCAGGATTGCCGGCCGTATATACCGCGTACTTCCAATGCAACCACAAAAACGAGACTTTTAACAAAAGATGTCATAGAAAAGTCAAAGGAATCTATGGAAATTGAAAAATATCCGTTCAGAAAAGCAAGCGACGGATACCATCACCTGGAAGAGGACATTGGTCTTTTAAAGGAGCTGGGACTAGATATTTACAGACTGTCTATCAGCTGGTCAAGGCTCTATCCCAGAGGCGATGAGGAGACTCCGAGTCAGGATGGAATTGCGTATTACGACAAAGTTTTTCAGGCAGTACGTCAGGCAGGAATGAAAATATTTCTCACAATGAATCATTATGCCGTTCCGCTTTATCTGGTGGAAGCCTACGGCGGATGGACAAATCGAAAGCTGATAGGGTTCTATTTAAGATATGCTAAAACCGTATTTGAACATTGGGGCCACCTGATAGACTTTTATCTGCCGTTTAATGAGATTAACGCAGGGTACTTTTCACCATACAATGGAGTGGCCCTTGTACGGGAAAATGAAAAACCCTACGATGAATCATTAGTATTTCAATCGCTGCATCACCAGTTTGTGGCAAGCGCAAAAGTAATAGAGCTTGGCCGCCGGACCGTTAAGGGAAAATTTGGATGCATGATCGCATGTTTTTGCTATTATCCGTATTCCTGTAATCCATTGGATAATTTAAAGCAAACAAGGGAAGAACAAAGCAATCAGTGGTTTTGCAGCGATGTGCTGGCAAGAGGCTATTATCCTTCCTATATGAACCGCTTCTTTGAGGAACGAAACATTTCATTTGAAATTACCGAAGAAGACAGGGCTGTGTTGCGGAACAATCCAGCGGATTTTGTAAGCTTTTCCTACTACCAATCCTGCGTGGTATCTACAGAGGAAAAAGAAAAGACGGCCGGAAATCTGGTCGTTACAACCAAAAACCCTTATTTGAAAGCAAACGAATGGGGATGGCAGATTGACCCGGTTGGTTTGAGAACCTCATTAAACAAAGTCTATGACCGGTATCAGAAGCCGGTGTTTATTTCCGAAAACGGTCTGGGAAACAGGGACGTTTTGGAAGAAGACGGAAGCGTTCACGACGGATACAGAATTGAATATCTAAAGGAGCATTTCCAGCAGATCAAAGAAGCCCAGAAGGATGGCGTGGACGTTCTTGGATATATCATGTGGGGAATCATCGACATTGTGTCGGCAGGAAGCTGCGAAATGGAGAAACGGTACGGGGTCGTTTATGTGGATGCAGATAATCATGGGAACGGAACCTATCGGCGTATAAAGAAGGACAGTTTTGCCTGGTATCAGAATTTTATCAAAACAGAGCATCAAAGCAGAACAGGAGGATTGACAAATGAATGATATGGAAATGATTGTATTTGAAATTATCAGCAACGGCGGGGATGCAAAAGGTCTTGCATATGAAGCGATTGCAGCGGCAGAAAAGGGCGAGTTTGAAAAAGCGGAAGAACTTCTCAAGGAAGCTGATGAAAGCTTATTACGCGCCCATCATATTCAGACGGACCTTATTCAGAAGGAGGCCGCCGGTAATCACACGGAGGTAAATGTGATTTTTGTACACGCGCAGGATCATTTAATGACGGCAATCGAGGTCCGTACATTGGCGGAAACATTTATCAAGCTGAATAAACGTCTTTTCGCATTAGAAAATAAGTGAGATGGAATATAGAGAATTTGTCTATCAAAATCAGACTATCCGGGGCTTTTTTTATGAAGGTACAGGTCGGGATCTTGTCATAACGGTTCACGGCTTTACTGGAAATAAAGTCGATCATCACAGAATGCTAAAGACCTTTACCGAAGAGGCGGTAGCCTGTGGATACGCCGCTTACCGGTTTGATTTTCTTGGAAGCGGAGACAGCGACGGAGACTTTTTTGAAGAAGAGAGAATCGCCCGTCAGATTAAGCAGCTGCTTTATTTGGCGGACGAATTTCAAAAGGAAGGCTACCATGTACATTTCATGGGATTTTCTCTAGGCGGGGTGATATGCGCCCACGCTGCAAAGGACAGAAAGATAGAAAGTCTGCTCCTATTATCGCCGGCAGGGAATTTTTCAGAGATTCTTGAAAAAATGTGCGGCGATGTCCATGAAATCCCAGAGGTAAACGGCTTTAGAATTCATCCAGAACTGATAGCGGAAGCAAAAAGCTTCCAATACTTTGAAGGAATCGAACATTGTTGCAATCTTGTAAAGCTGATACAGGGAACAAAGGACCCGTATGTTTCTATGGAAAGTCTGGAAAATTTCAGGAAATGTTTTCCAAAGTGTGAAACAACGCTGGTTGAGGGAGCAGACCACTGCTACTCTTCTACAAAATTTACAGAGATTGTCAGAAAGGAAATAGGAGCTTTTTATGGAAAAATCATTCAAACGAAGAGGCTTTAGAAAATGGGAGGTAAAAAATGCAGAACAGAAAAAGGAATACAGGACGTCTTTGGGAACGACGGATTATGATATTCCAATGTTTGGTTACAAAAGCGCATTCCTTATTTTCTTTGCAACCTTTGGCTCAATCTTGATGATTCCATGGATTTGTTATGGACTGGGCGTCGACGCCCGTCCGTTTACCGTATTGTTCGGAGGGCTTGCTTCCGGGTTTTCGGTCAGCTATTCACAGTTTTTTATTGAAAGGGATAAAGGCTTTTGTAAAACCTTTTGGCTGATAGGATCGCTTTTATCCGTATGCGCAGGAGTAATTATCATGGTTGTAGTCTATACAGGATGGTTGCTATAAAAACATGCTAAAAAATATTTGGTGTCAAAAGAGACAGGAAAGGAGAAAAAATGAAAGTATTACTTGTATGTTCCCAGGGAATGTCAAGCGCTATCGCAGCGAAAGCGTTACAGGAGGCGGCTCAGAAAAAGGGGTTAGATGTAACGGTAACGGAATGCAGCACGCAGGCGTTTGCAGAAGAAATCAAAAACGGTTATGCCATCGGCATGGTAGCGCCGCAAATCCGTCATCGGTTCGATGTTTTAAAGCAGCAGGCTGATGCGGTACAGATTCCTTGCGTTTTAATTAAACCGCAGGGCTATACGCCGCTTGGCGGACCAAAGCTGCTTGCTCAGATTGAGGAAGCGCTTGGCGAAATTAAGTAATGAATTGATTAACGAGAGGAGAAAATTATGTTTGACAAAATTACAACCTTTATGGATGAAAAATTGTCAGTTCCAATGGCAAAACTTGCAGAACAACGTCATTTACGCGCCATCCGTGACGGTATTATCGCTACGTTGCCATTAATAATTGTATCATCCATGTTCATGGTAATCGCATTCTTACCCAACTCCATGCCGGCGGAATGGGGAATTACAAAGTTCTTAATGCTTCATCAGTTTAAAATTTTATTACCGTACCGCGTATCTATGTACATTATGACATTGTACGCCGTATTTGGAATGGGATATTCTCTGGCGAATTCCTATGAATTAGACCCGCTTTCCGGCGGTATTCTTTCTGAACTTGCATTTTTATTAACAATACTGCCGCAAACGATTCCGGCGGCAGGCGAAGCGATTACAGAATTAGCGGCTCAGACTCCAGAATTACAGGAATATCTTTCATCACTTCCAGGAGGCTTTTTGATGCCAATGGGCAACTTAGGCTCTGCAGGTATGTTTATCGGTATTCTTGCTACATTCTTTGCAGTGGAAATTTATCGTTTTACACAAAAGAGCGGCTTTAAAATTTCCATGCCGCCGCAGGTACCTTCTTCTGTGGCAAGATCTTTTGAAGCGTTAACTCCGACGGCTGTTGTACTGATTGCTGTTTCAATTATTACAATATTCTTGGGAATTGATGTGCACAGTATTGTATTAAAGCTTGTGACGCCATTGATTTCTGCATCAGATAGTCTGGTATCGGTACTTTTAATTATTTTCTTAAGCCAGTTCTTCTGGTCATTTGGTATCCATGGATGGTCCATCGTTGGTTCCCTGGCTCGTCCATTATGGTTGGTTTTGTTAGAACAGAACACAACGGCTCTTGTAAACGGAACAGAAGTTATGAATACAGCGGCAGAACCGTTTTATCAGTGGTTCGTAATGATTGGCGGAAGCGGTTCTACCATCGGTCTTGCAATCCTGTTTGCATTCTTTGCAAAATCTGCATACGGAAAAGCGTTAGGAAAGACATCCTTCATACCGGCAGTTTGCAATATTAATGAACCGATGATTTTTGGCGCTCCAATCGTCATGAACCCGATGTTAATCATTCCTTTTATCATTTCTCCAATGGTAAATGCGACGATTGCATGGTTCGCCACTTCCCTTGGTCTTATTAACAGAGTCGTAGCAAGCGCGCCTTGGACTCTTCCGGGACCTATCGGAGCCTTCCTTGCAACAGGAAATGATTGGAGGGCGGCGGTTCTCAGCATTCTTCTAATTATCTTATCCGTAGCTATTTATTATCCATTCTTTAAAATGTATGATAAAGATTTGGAAGTTCAGGAACATGAAGAAGCTTAATAAAAAACGACCGTACATATAAATAAAATGCCCTGTTTTTTAACAGGGCATTTTAGACAAGAAAGAAGGAGCATAATGAGACGTTTGGGAATTTCTGTTTACCCGGAAAAATCTACAAAAGAAGAAATCATCAAATATATTGATAAAGCGGCAGACTATGGTTTTTCAAGGATTTTTTCCTGCTTATTATCAGTGGAAAAAGACAAAGAAGAAATCAAACAAGACTTTACTGAAGTGAACGCCTATGCCAAAAAGAAAGGATTTGAAATCATTGTAGACGTTTCTCCAAGAGTATTTTCAGAACTAGGAATCAGCTACAACGATTTGTCCTATTTTCACGAGATCGGCGCAGACGGTCTTAGGCTGGATGCCGGATTTACCGGTTTGGAAGAGTCTTTAATGACATTTAATCCCTATGGTTTGAAAATCGAAATTAATATGAGCAACAATGTGCATACCATTGACACGATTATGGACTACCAGCCTAATTGTGCAAACCTGTACGCGTGCCATAATTTTTATCCCCACGGCTACTCAGGCCTTCGTCTGGATTATTTTATCAAATGCAGCGAACGATTTAAAAAATATGGTCTGCGAAGCGCGGCATTTGTTACAAGCCAGAATCAAAATACCTTTGGCTCATGGCCGGTGACAGAAGGTCTGCCAACGCTGGAAATGCACCGCTTTTTGCCAATGGATGTACAGGTGAAGCATATGATTGCCTTAGACTACATTGACGATATTATTGTTTCCAATTGTTATCCGTCAGAGGAAGAATTAAAGAAAGTAGCGGGTCTTGACTTAAGTCTTGTAACCTTTGATATTGAACTTGCGGACAATGTGCCGGAAATTGAACAAAAGATTATTTATGAAGAGCTTCATTTCAACAGGGGCGACCAGAACGCCTGCATGATCCGCTCTACACAATCCCGTGTAAAATATAAAGGGCATCATTTTGCGCTGTTCCATGCGCCCCAGGAAATCCACAAAGGCGACATTATCATTGAATCCAGCGAATACGGACATTATGCAGGCGAGCTGCAAATTGCGCTTCAGGAGATGAAAAACAGCGGTATGTCCAATGTGGTAGGTCATGTGCGAGAGGATGAATTGTTCCTTTTGGATTATATCAAACCATGGCAAAAATTCAAATTGAGAAAGGCATAAAATGAACTATTTCATTGGAATTGACGGAGGCGGTACAAAAACAGATTTTCTCTGCATTGACGAGAACGGAGTCGCGGCAGGAAAAACAACGCTTTCCACAGTGCATATCATGCAGGTAGATGATGACGAGGCTGTTCGTATCCTAAAACAGGGAATAGAGGAAACTCTCCCTGAAACCGCAGCCAAAAAGGATGTTTTTATCTGCGCAGGATTTGGCGGATACGGAAAAAACGCGGAAATTCGCCAAAGAATTGAGACCATCTGTTCCAACAGCTTTGGAAACATGAATTTTTCTGTAAAGAATGACGGAGAAATTGCGTTATACGGCGCTCTGAACGGTGAGGACGGAATCCTTATCATTGCCGGAACCGGAACTATCGGGCTTGCAAAGGTGAAAGATGAAATGAAACGCTGCGGCGGCTGGGGCTACCTTCTGGGGGATGAAGGAAGCGCGTATTGGATTGGCAAAAAATTATTAGGAGAATTCTGCCGCCAAAGCGACGGACGTTCCCAAAAGACGAAATTGTTTTATACGTTGCTTGAACATTTCGGGCTGGAGGACAGCTATAATTTGATTCCAATCATTACGCAGACCCATGACAGAACAAGCGTCGCTTCACTGGCAAAACTTGCATTTGCTTTGGCTGAGGAAAAAGATTCGGCAGCTCTTGAAATCTATGAGGAAGCGGCAAAGCAGCTTGCGGATATTGTAAACGCGCTTTCCAAAAACTACCCGGACGGATGTAAGCTAAGTTATGCAGGCGGCGTATGGAGGGCGGGCGAATATATCATAGCTCCGCTAAAAAAGTATCTGGATGAAAAAATCCAGCTGATTGCCCCAGAACACACGCCGGTTTACGGGGCTTACCTGCTTGCCAGAAAAATGAGCAAAAAGGGCTGCTTAGGAACTGATGGGAGGATTTTAGGATGTTAGCGGTAGGATTAATGTCTGGAACGTCATTAGACGGCGTTGATGCGGTTCTTTGCGAAGTAGACGGTTCTGCAGAAAACACAAAGGTAAAGCAAATCGCTTTTGAAACCTACGACATGCCTGATGACATAAAGGAAAAAATTAAATGCTGTTGTGCTGAAAAGAGCGTTACCACTTCCTTAATCTGCTCTCTAAATTTTGAGTTGGGGGAATTGTTCGCCAGCGCAGCAAAATCAATTTGTAAAAAAGCGGGGGTAGCTTGCGAAAGTCTTGCATTCATTGCCAGCCATGGGCAGACCATTTATCATATTCCAAAGCCCTATGATTGTTATGCAGCAAGCACCTTGCAAATCGGAGAAAGCGCAGTAATCGCACAAAAATGTAAATGCCCTGTCATATCTAATTTCAGAGAAATGGATATAGCGTGCAAAGGCCAAGGCGCACCGCTGGTTCCCTTTAGCGAATATATTCTGTACCGTAACCCGCAGCATGCAGTAGCGCTGCAGAATATCGGGGGAATTGGAAATGTGACGGTTCTTCCAAAAAACTGTTCTATCGACGGGGTGTATGCATTCGACACTGGTCCAGGAAATATGATGATTGATGAGGCGATGCATGTCCTTTTTAAAAAGAAGTACGATGAAAATGGAAAAACTGCAATGCGGGGTAAGCTTATAAAAGAGCTTGCAGACGAATTAAAAAATCATCCGTATATCCATAGGACTCCCCCAAAAACGACAGGGAGAGAGCTGTTTGGCGCTCCTATAACAAGAAAGCTGCTGGAAAAATATCAGAATGAAAAGCCTGAGGACATCATCTATACCTTTACATGGTACACGGCATACACGATTGCAAAAAATTATGAAACGTATGTATTTCCAAAAGATCAGGTAAAAGAGGTAATCTTAGGCGGCGGTGGGGCCCACAATAAGACGCTGATTGCCATTTTGCAGGATAGACTTCCCAAAATCAGAGTGTGTACACAGGAAGATAAGGGATATTCCAGCGATGCAAAGGAAGCGGTCGCCTTTGTTATCTTAGGAAACGAAACCCTGCATAAACAGTTCTCGAATGTTCCAAGCGCAACTGGAGCGAAGGAAAGAGCAATCTTAGGGAAAATCACCTATCCAAATCCAATATTATGAAACGCAGATAAAAACCGCAAGAAAAAGGAACCTTTTACAACTGAAAATGCAAAAGGTTCCTTAAATTATACCCTTTATCTTTTAAGAATTGCAGAATAGATTTCATAAGCGCCAACTATCTGCTTTTCCAAAACCTTCAATATATATTTGCAGCTTTGGCTGTTCACCAAACAGGATTTTGTCATCTATCTGTCCAGGAATCAAACCTTGTCGCTATTTGCGGATCATATAGAGGACAGCCAAAATCAATTAAAATATCCATTAGCATGTTCATATCATCTTCCTGCATACCATAGCAATCAAATCTTACAATTTGGGGAGTTGTAAAAATCTGAAACGCCCCATGTCCTTCTTTTTCAAAATCCTTTCCATAGCCTTGAATAGTCCAATCAAAAAAGACAATAGAAATTTTCTTTAAAATCTCATCGATTGGCAAAGCCTCCAATTCTTCCATCCGCTTACCATCACAGCATGCCATTTGATATATTGCTGCGTGATCGTGGACGGCATTTTCCTTGTATTTCCAGAAATTTAAATCTATACTCACTTTGAAATCCTCCTATCTCAATATTTTGTTGTGGTCAAGCATTTTTGTAACGCATATGGTTAATAAAATTAGTTTGTCTGGAACTTGTACAGATTCACAGAATTCCACGAATGCCTTTGACGTATACTGGGAGTTCCAGATAATTCCGCAGGAGCTTTTCGCGTTCTTTTCCGAACACTTCCATTTCCACCCAGTCGTCTGCATTTGCAAGCATTGCAAAAAAGACAAGCATAATAATATCCATCATCTTATGCAAAACCTTTTTTCCTGTCTTCTATCTAACACTATACTTACATAGTCCAAAAGCGCTTTTATAAACAAATCTATCCTTTTTTCTTTGATTATATCAAAAAATGGATGAAATGGGAATGTGATATTTCACCTGTCTACTTGACAAGGGGCATATCAGAAATCTCTGTCGCTTTTTAAATGTCAAGAATTTTGTGAATTT
>CATKYY010000025.1 GCA_949841225.1 uncultured Acetivibrio sp. | reverse complement strand
CTTTACAATCATATTGTCATTGAGCTCTTCTCCCTTTGCAGGGCTCTGGTCGCAAACGATTCCTTCGTCGTAAAGTTCGGAGGCGTCCTCTTCAATCTGCGGCGTAACGCCAACCTCCTCCAAGGCTGCCAGCGCCTGCTCCTTTGTAAGGCCGATTACCTTCGGCATAAACTTTTCATCCTCTACCGCAGGCGTTTCCGTCACTACAGGAGTTTCTGAAGGAACCGGCTCTTCTTCTCTTCCTCCGCCGCCTCCAAAAAGCCCAAAAAACTTTCCTATCATAAACACAATCAAAAGGAATAAAATTACGGCCGCTGCAATTCCTCCGCCGACCAAAAGCTTTTCTGCCTTTGGATCAATCTCAGCCTCTTCATTTCCCGTCTCCTCTCTGTCCAGAGCAGACAGGCTCTCTTCTTCCCTTCTGCGTCCATAGTCCTCTTCCGTCGCCGTATGGCGCACATTTTTCTTTATTGTGTTTAACTCATTCTCTGACAAATTAATGGTTGGAGAATCATCTACCAGCGTCGGAACCAGTTTAACAAAATCCCCGTTCGGATTTACCAGAGACTGCTTTAAATCCGCAATCAGCGTAGACACTGACAAATATCGTCTCTCCGGCTTTTTCTGCATACATTTTTGCACAATCCGGTCAAGGCTTGCCGGTACCTCCGGGTTCAGCGTCCGCAAGGGAATCGCGTCCTCCTGGATATGAGCCAGGGCTACCGACACAGTGCTGTCTCCAGTAAACGGCACCTTTCCAGAAAGCATTTCATACAGCGTAACGCCCAGGGAATAAATATCGCTTTTTTCATCGCTATAGCCGCCTCTTGCCTGCTCCGGCGAAATATAGTGAACGCTTCCCATAGCGTTTGAAGTAATGGTATTGGAGCTGGCTGCCTTAGCAATTCCAAAATCCGTTACCTTTACCTTTCCTTCCTTCGATATAATAATATTCTGCGGCTTAATATCCCTGTGAATAATATGGTTATCGTGGGCGGCCTCCATGCCCTGGGCAATCTGAATCGCAATCCCCGTTGCCTCCCGGATTTCAAGGCCTCCTTTTCTTTCAATAAAGCTCTTTAAGGTAATCCCCTCTACTAGCTCCATTACGATATAATACAATCCGTCGTCTTCGCCTACGTCGTATACATTTACAATATTAGGATGAGACAGGCCTGCCGCAGACTGGGCTTCCGCCCTGAATTTGTCTACAAATTTCTTGTCTTCACTATACTCCTGCTTCAGAATTTTAATCGCGACCAAACGGTTTAGCCTGTGGCATCTGGCCTTATATACATCAGCCATGCCGCCTGTTCCTATTTTATCCAGGATTTCGTACCTGTCGCTGATAAATGTTCCTATACTTACCATTTCTCACCTCTCCTTTAAAATTGTATTAAGATAAGCGATATATTATCTCTGCCGCCGCATTCGTTCGCCTTTTCTACCAGCTTTTTTCCGGCAGCCTCTATGTCTCCATTATAACGGCGGATAATGTACATCATATCTTCATCCTCCATCATATTGCTAAGCCCATCCGAGCAAAGAAGGGCTAAATTGCCCGGCTTTACCTCCACCTCAAAAAAATCAGGCTCTACCTGTCTTGAAGTGCCGATGGCTCTTGTGATGATATTCTTATTTGGGTGGAAACGGGCCTCCCGCCGCTCAATTTCTCCATTCCGAATCATAGCCTCCACCAGGGAATGATCCTCTGTTATCTGCCGTATCTCTTTATCGTCTATGATATAAAGTCTGGAATCTCCGATATTCGCCACATAAAGGCTGCTTCCCGCCAGGGTAGCGCCTACAAAGGTGGTTCCCATTCCTTCCAGCTCAATATGCTCCTGTGCCATCCTATAAATTTGGCCATTAGCATAAGAAATCGCCTCTTCCATACAACCCACCGGCGTTTTCCTGCTGCTTTCCTTAATTTTTTCCACTACACAGTCAATACAGGTCCTGGAAGCATAATCCCCCGCATTATGGCCTCCCAGGCCGTCAGCTACGATAAATAGATTTTGGAAATTTCCTACGGCATTTTCTTCGCAATAAATACTATCCTGGTTAATTTTCCGTTTTACACCAACATCTGTTATGGAAAATGCCTTCATTCTCATCCCTCCAAAGCTTCTTTATCCATATAGCTTTTCCTAAGCTGTCCGCAGGCCGCGTCAATATCGCCGCCCAGTTCTCTTCTAATGGTAACATTTATTCTGTTTTTTTCAAGTATTAATTTGAACTTTTGTATATATTTTTCCTCGGAATGCCTGTAATTCCGCTCTTTTATGGGATTTACCGGAATCAGGTTCACATGGCAGTTAAAGCCTTTTAAAAGTGAGGAAAGCTCCTCCGCCGCCCCGGCGCTGTCATTGAATCCTTCCACCAGGCTGTATTCAAAAGTAATCCGCCTTCCGGTACATTGGTAATAATAGCGGCAGGCCTCCAAAACCTGGGCTATTGTATACCTGTTTGCCACCGGCATAAGCTCCTTTCGCATTTCATCATTGGATGCATGAAGGGAAATTGCCAGGGTAATTTGCAGTCTTTCCTCTGCCAGTTCCCTTATTTTATCTACCAGCCCGCAGGTAGAGGCCGTAATATTCCTCTGGCTGATATTCAGGCCCTTTTCATCACTTATCCTATGTATAAATTTTAAAAAATTATCATAATTGTCCAGCGGCTCCCCTGTCCCCATAATTACAATATGGGAAACCCTCTGGCCTGAAATCCTCTGAATTTCATAAACCTGGGACAGCATCTCCGAAACCTCCAGGTTCCGTTCCAGCCCCCCAAGGGCGGAAGCGCAAAAGCGGCAGCCCATCCGGCAGCCTGCCTGGGAAGAGATACAAACGCTGTTTCCATGCTTATATTTCATAAAAACGCTCTCTACCACGCTTCCATCTTTCAAACGGAACAAAAATTTCATCGTTCCATCCTTTTTTGATACTCTTTTATCTACCAATACAGCCGAAATAATTTCAAACCGCTCTGAAAGCTTTTCTCTGAGAGACTTAGAAAGATTGGTCATTTCATCAAAGGAAACGGCCAGCCTCTTATGCAGCCATTCGTAAATCTGCTTCGCCCGGAAGGGCTTTTCTGAAAGCTCCTGCAAAGCCTTCGTAAGCTCCGAAAGCTCCAATGCCCTTATATCCTGTTTTTCCATATTTTACCCCATTCCTACGCTGCCTTTTGCGCCCGCGCTATTTTTTAATAGCCATCAGCATTTTCTGAATTTTGCCAGAAAAAAACCGTCGCACGAATGAATTCCAGGAAAAAGCTGAAGCCACCCTTCTTCTGATACATCCTTTTTTAAAGCCTCTGGCGCCGTATCCCTTAGGGAAACCCTTTCAAAATCAAAAATTTCTGAAAACCAAGCTGCATTTTCCTCATTTTCCTCCGGGCATACGGTACAGGTACTATACATTAAAATTCCCCCTGGCTTTACATATTCTTGTACTACCGATAAAATTTTCCGCTGCAGATCCCGAAGCTCTTCAATGCCTTCCCTAGAAGCGCGGTATTTTATATCCGGCTTTTTGCCGATTACGCCAAGGCCCGAGCATGGAAGATCCGCTAATACAACATCCGCCCTTCCTTTCCATTCCTCATCCAAAGTCAGGGCATCCCATTCCTTTACCTCTACATTCGGAAGAGCCAGGCGTTTTAAATTTTCTTTTATTAAAAGGGTCTTTTTTTCTGTTAAATCTCTTACGCTGACCAGTCCTGTTCCTTTCAGCTTTTCCGCCGCATGCAACGCTTTCCCGCCAGGAGCCCCGCATACGTCCGCAATCAGATCACCCTGCTTTATTCCGGCGCACTCTCCAATGAGCATAGAGCTTTCATCCTGTACCTGAAACAGGCCGTCCCGAAAGCTTTTCAGCCCTTTTAGATAATTGTAGCCGCTGATGGTAAAGGCATAAGAAAGATAAGCTCCCGGCTCTGCCTGCGCCCCGTCTAGGGCAAGACTTTCCAAAAGCCGCTCTTCCTCGCCCTCCTGGCAACGGATATGGGTCTTTTTATCCTTTAAAAAGGCCTCCAGCATAGCCCTTGTTTTCTCTTCTCCATACGCCTTTTCCCATTTTTCCACCAGCCATTCCGGCATAGAATACTGGATAGAAAGATTTGGGAAAGAGTCGCTTTCGCCTCTTGCGACAGCCCGGAGAACGCCGTTTACAAATCCCCGGAGGCCTCCAAAGCCTTTTTTTACCGCCAGCTTTACCGCCTCATTACAGGCGGCGCTGTCCGGCACCTGCTCCATATATTGAAGCTGATAAACCCCCATCCGTAAAATAGTACGGATAACCGGCTTCATTTTTTCTGTTTTTACCTTTGCATACTGGTCAATAATATAATCCAGCGTCAGCTTCCGCTCAACAACGCCTTCCACCAGCCTGGAAAGGAAGGCCCGGTCGGGCTTATCTAAATACTGGTATTTTTCAAGAGCCAAAGACAGCGCCCGGCTCATAGAGGTATTGTTTTCCAATACCTCTAAAAGCACCGAAAGCGCTATCTCCCTCATATTTACATCTGCTCCCATGAAACCTCCAAATTAATCCCTGCTTCTGCCGTTTGCCAATATAATAAGACGAAGAAGCTGAAGGACAGAAGCTAAGGCGGCGGCTACATAAGTAAGCGCCGCGGCCTTTAGTACTTTTTTCGTATAAGGCAGCTCATCCTGACGCAGGATACCCGTCTCCGACAGTATCCTGACCGCCCTGCTGGAAGCATTCAGCTCCACAGGCAAAGTTACCAGCTGAAACAAAAGCGCCCCCATAAAAAGAACAATTCCTCCAATCATCAAGTTATACCCTGTTCTGCCATTAATAAATAAACCAATTAAAAACAGCGGCCAGCTAAGCTGGGAGCCAAAATTGGCTACCGGAACAATGGCAGAGCGGATATTTAACGGCGCATAGCCTACCTGGTGCTGAATCGCATGGCCGCATTCGTGAGCTGCGACCCCTACGGCAGCCACAGAAGCCTGGCCGTAAACGGAATCAGAAAGCCTCAGCACCTTACTTCTTGGATCATAATGATCCGTCAGGTTGCCCTTAATGTGTTCCACCTGCACATCATAAATTCCAGCCGTATGAAGAATCCTCTCCGCCGCCTCGGCTCCTGTGATTCCAGACATGCTCCGAACCTTAGAATATTTCTTAAAGGTACTATTTACTCTGGCGGAAGCAATCGCCGAAATAGCAACGCCAATGATAATTAAAATATACGTTGAGTCATACCAAAACATAATATCCCTCCAATCGCTATTGTAACAGAGTTCCCTCCTTGATTTCATACCCCCTCAAAAATGCCTCTGCGCTCATTCTTTTCTTTCCTTCCAACTGAAGCTCCAAGATAGCCAGGGCTCCCTTCCCTGTTTTTACTAGAATGGCGTCCTTCTCTACCTTACAAACCTGTCCGGCCTCTCCTTCAAAGTCTTCCGTTAAAACAGCCGCCTTCCATACCTTCAGAGTTTTCCCGTCCAGATGGGTATAAGCGCTCGGCCATGGATTAAGCCCCCGAACCAGCCGTTCCAGCTCTGCCGCTGATTTTGTAAAATCTAAATTTCCCAGCGCCTTATCCAGCATTTTAGCATAACTAGACTCTTCCTCCTTCTGCTGTATACGGACAAGAGTCCCTGCTTCCAGCTCAGAAAGAGTGCAGACAAGCAAAGGGCCTCCAAGGCTTGCCAGCCTGTCGTGAAGGCTTCCTCCCGTATCCTCCGGGGAAATCGGCGTTTCCTCCTTTAAAAGCATATCGCCGGTATCCAAACCCACATCCATAAACATCGTAGTGACGCCGGTTTTCTCTTCTCCAAGAATAATAGCCCACTGAATAGGCGCCGCGCCTCTAAGACGCGGCAGCAAAGAAGCATGTACGTTGATGCAGCCGTATTTTGGAATATCCAAAATTTCTTTTGAAAGAATCTGTCCAAATGCAACTACTATAATTACATCCGGCTCCATTCCTCTAAGAGTGTGAACAAAATCCTCCTCTTTTACACGCTTTGGCTGATAAACTGGCACGCCATATTTTAACGCCTGCTCCTTTACCGGAGGAAACTGTACCTGGTTTCCTCTCCCTTTCGGTTTGTCTGGCTGAGATACTACAGCTAATAGCTCATGGCCCGCCTCATAAACCGCCTGGAGCGTAGGAACAGCAAAATCTGGCGTTCCCATGAAAATAACCCTCACTCTGCTTCCTCCTCATCCTCTTTATCTACTAATTCGCTGTTGTCTACCAAATCCCCTTCCACCTTTTCTACATAAAGATGTCCGTCCAAATGGTCGACCTCATGGCACAGGGCCCTAGCCAAAAGCCCCTCTCCCTCTACCAGAATTTCTTCCATATTTTCATTCAAAGCCTTTACCTTTGCATAGCTTGGCCGCGTCACAATACCTGATTTTCCCGGTACGCTCAGGCAGCCCTCATAACCGGTCTGCTCGCCGGAGGTCTCTACTACTTCAGGATTAATCAAAACCACCGGGCTATCTCCCTCCTGGGATACGTCGATTACCACAATCCGTTTTAAAATACCTACCTGCGGAGCCGCCAGGCCCACGCCGTAAGCCTCGTACATGGTATCCAGCATATCGCCAATCAAAATTTTCGTTTTTTCATTTACCTCTTTTACTGCTTTTGCTTTCTTTTCTAAAACCGGATCTCCGATTTCTCTAATATTTCTTAACGCCATTCCTTATCCTCATTTCTCCCGTACCTGGCTATACGCTAATAGCTGGACATCGGGTCAAAATCAAATTGTATGCTTATCCCTTTAAACTTCCCGGAAAGACTGATATAGCCTTCCATAAAATTTTTTATTTCCTTCAAAATCTCATAATCTGCGGATTTTATATAAAGAACCCGGCGGTAAATATCATTTACCCTTCCCACCGTAGCGCTGGAGGGACCGATAAAAGCAGCCCTGTCCCTTGGGATAAGCTGAGAAAGAGCCATCTCCTTTAAGCTTTCTAGCCCCCGTCCGGCAAGCTCTCCATCCTCAGAGGCGGCAAAAACCACCAGCATATGGGACGCCGGCGGATACTCCATTAAACTCCGGTAGGAAAGCTCCTTTCCATAAAATTCCTGGTAATCCTGCTTCGCCGCCGCCTGAATGCTGTAATGCTCCGGGCTGTACGTCTGAAAAACGACCTCTCCCGGCTTTCTTCCCCGTCCGGCCCTGCCCGCCGCCTGGCATAAAAGCTGAAAAGTCCGTTCGGAAGACCGGAAATCGCCGGCATGAAGGGACAAATCCGCCGCCAACACCCCCACCAGGGTTACATCTGGAAAATCATGCCCCTTTACAATCATCTGGGTTCCTACTAAAATATCTGCCTTATGATTTAAAAAAGCAGACAAAATCCTTTCATGTCCATCCTTTCCTTGGGTCGTATCCGTATCCATGCGAAGCACTCTCGCCTGGGGAAATTCTCTTTTTAAAATCTCCTCGATTTTCTGGGTTCCTGTCCCAAAAGCAGCAATATAAGGAGAACCGCACGCCGGGCATCGCTCTGGCGGCATCGCCTCATAGCCGCAATAATGGCATAAAAGCTTCCCTCCCTTTCTTCCTTGGGCAGAATGGAAGGTTAAGGATACGTCGCAATGAGGACATTTTACCACATATCCGCAGCTTCGACAAGAAACAAATCCCGCGTAGCCTCTCCGGTTAATAAACAGCATGGCCTGCTCCCCTAAAAGCAGCCGTTCCGACAGCTTTTCCCGAAGCAGCTCCCCAAAAACAGATTTATTCCCTTTTTTTAATTCTTCCCTTAAATCCGTAATATGAACCCTTGGAAGCTGTCCTCCCAAAGCTCTCCTGGTTAAGGAAAGAAGCTGATACTCCCCTTTTTCCGCCCTATAATAGGATTCCAAAGAGGGAGTTGCCGAGCCTAAAACAACCAGAGCCCCCTGAAGCCTCGCCCGTTCTAACGCGGTTTCCCTGGCATGGTATTTAGGCACGCCTTCGCTTTTATAGCTGCCCTCATGCTCTTCGTCGATAATAATAAGGCCCAAATTGGGAAAAGGCGCAAAAAGGGCTGAACGGGGACCAACTATAACGTCTACTTCCCCATTTTTCGCCCTTATATACTGGTCGTACCGCTCTCCTTTTGACATACGCGAGTGAAGAATAGAAACCCGGTCCCCCAAACGCCTGTAAAACCGCATTACTGTCTGAAAGGTCAGGGCAATCTCTGGAATTAACATAATAACCTGTTTTTTCTCCTGTAAAACAGCAGCGATAATCTCCAGATAAACCTCCGTCTTTCCACTTCCCGTAACTCCATGGAGCAAATAGGTATTCTTGTATCCCGCCTTAAAATCACGAATTACCGTATCGGCAGCCCTCTTCTGCTCTTCATTTAAAACGTGGCCTCCCGCTTCCCTTTCTCCTGCCTTAACCGGATTCCGGTAAACTCTCTGCCGGTCAAGGCAGATATAGCCAAGGCCTTCTAAATCCTTCAGCGTTGTCCTGGCGATGCCAAGAACCGAAACGGCTTGACTAAGCTCGATCGGCTCTTTTTCCAGCAAAGCCTCTAAAAGCCTGACGCGCCCCCGATTGCTTTTTCGTCGGCTTTCCCTTAAAAAATCTTCGGTTTCCTCCCTGCCCCTTGCCAGGGAAATCCACACCTTTTCTTTTTTCTTCACTGCCTCCTTTACCGGTAACACGGTTTTCAAGGCGTCGTTCATAGTAGAGCCGTAATTTTCCTTTATCCACCAGGCCAGGGCAATCATTTGCGATTCAATAGCAAGGCCTCCCTCTACAATTCCCTGTATATCCTTTATCTTGCTCTCTGGAAAGCAGGGCTCCCTGGAAAGCCCTACCACATAGCCTTTTATTATGCGGCCGCCTCTCCCAAAGGGAATCCGTACCGGAGCGCCATAGGACACAAGCTCCTGAATCTCCTCCGGTACCCGGTACTGATATGCTTTATCTATATTCTCATGGGAAATGTTTACAATCACATCCGCATATAACATTTTTCTTTGTCTCCCGCCTAAATTAATGCCGCTACAATTTCTTCTGTATGCATGCCTCTGGAGCCCTTCACAAAGCAGCCGTCCCCGGCTCTTAAATTCCTCTTTAAATAAGAAACCGCCTGCTCGTTGGTATCAAAGGAATGCACCCGGATAGACGGATTCTGTTCGATTACGCCTGTTCCAATAGCTCTGGCCTCCTGGCCTACGGTTATGACCTCATCTACCCTTCTGCCCTCCGCCTGGGCCGTACCAATATATTTTCCCACTTCATAGTGGCACTTATACGACAATTCCCCCAGCGCCAGTACATCCGCCAGCACAACAAACCGTCTTACAAGCTCCTTGCGCTCTAAAAGAGTACTGATGCCGCTAACCATAGAATCCGGGCTGGCATTGTAGGTATCATCTATAATTTTACAGCCGTTTTTCTCATAAATCTGTCCCCGCATAGCGCTTGGACGGTACTCCCTTAAGCCCTTTTTTGCTTCTGCAGGAGAAATGCCAAATTCCATTGCAACGCCCAAAGCTACCAGGGCGTTCCGTACATTATGCACGCCCAGAACCTGCAAAATAACCTTTTCCTCTCCGCCGGGATAATGGAATATAAAATGTGTTTCCTCTCCAACCGATTTGATCTGAGAAGCTCTAAGGGCGCAGCCTTCAGAAAGCCCGTAAAAAATACCTCTTCCCTTTTCAGGCTTTACCTGAGAAAGCAGCTCGTCATCGCCATTTAAAAATAATTTCCCGGATTTCTCCAAAAAAGCATCGGCAATATGCAGCTTTTCCTCCCGGATATTTTCTCTGCTTCCCAACTGCCCAATATGGGATACGCCTATATTCGTTACCACTGCCATTTCCGGTTTTGCAATCCTTACAAGCCGCTCCATTTCCCCTTTTTGACTGATACCCATTTCAATCACAGCCGCCTGGTGCTCAGGAAGCAGCTTAAGCATCATAAGGGAAAGGCCTACCTGGCTATTCATATTTCCAATTGTTTTTAAAACAGCGAGCTTGGTTTCCAGAGCCGCCGCTACCATTTCCTTCGTGGTTGTTTTTCCTACGCTTCCCGTAATCCCTACCACAGGCGCCAAAAAACGGCTCCGGTAATAGGCCGCCATATCCTGTAACGCCTTTAAGGTATCCTTTACCAAAATCGCGGCCTTTCCACAGTCCCCTGCCTTTTCATAAGCCTCCCGGCTGGAAGTAAAGGTTGCTGCCGCTCCGCTTTCCAACACGCTTTTTATAAACTGGTGGCTGTCCACCCGCTCCCCTATGATTGGTACGAAAATATCTCCCTGGGTTACTTTTCTGGAATCCGTAGCAGCTCCTGTCACTCTCATGTCTTCCCTGCCGTCTAACAGTATTCCCCCTGTTGCTTCCAAGATTTCCTTAATTGATAAATCCATCCTGCTCCTCCTCTATTCTGCGGCTATCCAAGAACCTTTATTTCCTCAACAATATCGCGGATTAAATCCCGCTCGTCCATTTTATACTTTTTCCCTTTTATCTCCTGATAATCCTCATGGCCCTTCCCGGCCAGAACAATCACATCCCCTTCGTTAGCGTTCTCAATACAATAGCGGATGGCTTCCTTTCTATCAATAATGGATACATATTTCCCCGGCCCCTTTTTCACACCGGTAATAATATCGTCCAAAATCGCCTGGGGCTCCTCGTCCCTCGGATTATCAGAAGTAACGACTGTTAAATCGGCCATCCTGGAGGAAATTTCACCCATTTCAAACCGCCGGAGTCTGGAACGGTTCCCGCCGCAGCCAAAAAGACATACCAGACGCTTCGGCTCATATTCCCGAAGCGTCCCTAACAAACTCTCCAGGCTCATAGCATTATGGGCATAGTCAATCATCAAGGTAAATTTATCAGAAATCGGCACAAGCTCTACCCGTCCCTTTACCTTCACCTCGTTTAACGCATGGCAAATCGTCTCCTCTTTTACCTTAAAATGGCGGCAAATAGCAATCGCCGTCAGAGAATTGTACACGCTGAATCTTCCTGGAATATCAATTTCCACATGGAAGCTGCTAAGGCCTTCCACATCATAAGCGATACCTAAATACCCCGGCCGCTGAATCAGTCTGGTATTTTTTGCCCGGAGATCCGCCTCCTCATGGAAGCCAAAGGTTTCTACAAGACAGGTATGCCCTTTTAGCATCTGTTCAAAATATTCGCTGTCCCTGTTGAAAATGCCCTGCCGGCACTGCTGAAACAGCATTGCCTTGCAGGAAATGTAATCTTCCATGTCTTTATGCTCATTTGGTCCGATATGGTCCGGCTCCAGATTTGTAAAAATACCATAGTCAAAAACAAAACCGCCTACCCGGTGAAGCATAAGTCCCTGGGAGGATACCTCCATAACAACGGCCTCGCAGCCGGCATCCGCCATTTCCCGGAAGGTTTTCTGAACAACATAAGACTCCGGCGTAGTATTTTTCGCCGGTATTCTATGTTCTCCAATAATCGTTTCTATTGTGCCAATCAGGCCCGTTTTAAAACCGGATTGTTCCAATATGGATTTTACCATATAAGTAGTTGTCGTCTTTCCTTTTGTCCCAGTAATACCAATGGTTTTCAGCTCCCTGGCCGGATGCCCGAAATACGCCGCCGACAACTGCGCCAGAGCCAAACGGCTGTTTTCTACCAAAAGAACCGTAACCGTCTCTGGTACTAAAACCTCCCTTTCTACCACTAAAACCGCAGCTCCCTTTTCACAAACCTCGCCGGCAAACTCGTGGCCATCCCTGACCGCGCCGCTAATGCATACAAAAATACTGCCTTCCACCGCTTTTCTGGAATCATACGCCAATTCTGTAATTTCCCTCTCCAGGCTTCCCTGGATACAAGTATAAGAAACCTCTGCTAAAAGCTCTGTTAACTTCATCTTTACCCTCATTTCCTATCCAAATCAATTTCACCGTCAAACACAGTAACCGCCGGTCCCGTCATAAAAATATGCCCGCTTTCCCTGTCGTAACGAATCTGAAGCTCTCCGCCCAATAAATGCACCGTCACCTCATCTTCTGTTTTTCCGTTCAAAATACACGCGTAAGCGCTGGCGCAGGCTCCCGTTCCGCAAGCCAGGGTTTCCCCGGCCCCTCGCTCCCATACCCGCATATTAATATTTTTTCTGTCTACAACCTTTACAAACTCCGTATTTGTTCTTTTTGGAAACCATGGATGGTTTTCAAATAACGGTCCTGTTTTTTCCATCTCCACAGAAGCCGTATCCTCTACCCAAACCACTGCATGGGGGTTTCCCATGGAAACACAAGTCATTTCATAAGTCTCCCCTCCCAGGCAGACGGGTTCCGCCACCACAGCCTCTTTTTCCGACGCTACGGGAACAAGCTTTGGCTTTGTCACTGGCTCTCCCATATCCACAGTAGCCGTCGTTACCTTTCCTTTCTCTACCTGGAGAGAAAGCTTTCTTACTCTGCCGCCGGACTCAATCGTAATCTCCTTTTTATCCGTCAGTCCATGGTCGTACACATACTTTCCCACACAGCGAATTCCATTTCCGCACATCTCGCTGCCGGAGCCGTCGGAATTATACATATCCATCCAAAAATCCGCTATCTGAGACGGACGAATTAAAATCAGCCCGTCCGAACCCACGCCAAAATTCCTATCGCTGACAAAACGGGCCGTCTCCTCTGGATTTTCCACCGTTTCTTCAAAACAATTTACATAAACGTAATCATTCCCACAGCCATGCATTTTCGTAAATTTCATATATTTTCTTCCCCTTCTCTCCAAAGTTTTCGTTCTCTTTTAACACTATATTATAATCGAATTCCTATGAAGTGTCAAACGCAAGCAGCGCCATTAAGTTTCCGCATTTTGCAAATGGTGGGGCTGCCAGGGCGGAGCGAATGGTTATTTTGCTCTCACACACCGAAGCAAAGTACAAATCTGCGGTTTTGTATGCCAAATTTGTGCTTTTAACGGTGCATATCAATGCAAAATAACCATTCGCTCCGCCCTGGCAGCCCCACCATTTGTAAAATAGGGTATTAAATTTTTAAATTGTATGTTATACTTAGATATGTTTTAGGAGGATAATTTTATGAAACAGCACAGAAAAAAAATACTAATCGGATCAGCCGTCCTTTTTTCGGCTCTTCTTTTCCTATATCTTTCCCTTGCCTTTTATTATCAAAGCCGCTTTTTCTTCGGCTCTGTTATAAATGGCATCCCTTATTCTGGTAAAACTGTAGAACAGGTGGAAAACGACATCGCAAGCAAAATAAGCGATTATTCTCTTACCCTGGTTGGTCGTAATTCTATATCCGCCAAGCTTTCTGCCGAAGATATTGGTTACCACTATGTAAAGGATGATCAGATTACAAAGCTAAAAGAAGAACAGAATGCATTTTTATGGCCTTTGGCTCTGCTTCATCCGGCGGACCTTGCCATGGAAGCTACCACGGACTATGATAAAAAGCTGCTTGAAGATGCTATCGCCGCCCTTCCCTTTTTTGACCCGAAGGTAAATATTGCTCCAGAGGATGCTTCCATTATTTATACAGAAGAGGACGGCTATGTTATCCGGCCTGAAAAGGAAAACAGCCTGATAAAAGAAGATGTGTTAAAAGAACTTATTACAGACAGTCTGGAAACAGGACTTTCTTCTATTTACCTGGAGGATTACGGCTGCTATGAAGAGCCTGCCTACCATTCGGATTCTCCTGAAATACAAAAGGCTTTAAAAAAGGCAAAAAAATATACGGATCTTACTGTTACCTATGATTTTGGCAGCCGCAATGAAACCCTGGACCGCAGCACCCTCCATGAATGGGTTTCCATTGATGAGGATTTCCATGTTTCCATTAACGAAGATAAGGTAAAGGAATATATCAGTTATTTAAATTACCACTATACTACCTTTGGTATTTCCAGACAATTTACCAAGCAAAACGGCAAAACCATTACTATCCGCGGCGGCGATTACGGCTGGTGGATTAACCGCTCTGCAGAGGCTAAGGAGCTGCTTTCTGTTATTAAAAAGGGAAAGGATGTTACAAGAGAACCCGTTTATTTCCAAACTGCCGCTTCCAGAGAACTGGACGATATTGGCAATTCTTATATTGAAGTCAGTCTGAAAAAGCAGAAGCTATGGGTTTTCATTGATGGAGAGCTCGCTATGGATTCCGATATTGTTACAGGAAACTTAAGCCGGAACTACGGCACCCCAAAGGGCGTCTACTCCATCACCTACAAAGAAAGAGATACCGCCCTGGTTGGAGAAGACTACAATACTCCGGTAAAATACTGGATGCCTTTTAATAAAAACATCGGCTTTCACGATGCCTCCTGGCGTTCTAAATTCGGAAAAGATATATACAAAAAATCCGGCTCCCATGGCTGCGTCAATATGCCGCCGAAAAAAGCCGCTAAAATGTTTCAGCTTATTACAAAAGGAATGCCGGTCATTGTTTATTGACCGGCATTTTTATATGCTATATCGAAAAAGCGCCCCCTAAATTTCCTTCATAATAATGCTTCCGGCAAAGAGCCATATAGCTCTCATTTCCTCCCAGCACTACCTGTTCTCCGTCGTAAACTACCTGTCCATTGGAAATTCTTGCATTGCAGCTGGCGCCCTTACCGCACCAGCATACGGTTTTCAGTTCTTCAATGCTGTCCGCCCAGGCTAAAAGCCACATAGAGCCTTCAAACAGCTCGTTTCGGAAATCGGTCCGAAGCCCGTAGCAGATAACCGGAAGCTCCAGATCATCTACAATATGTACAAAAAAACGTACCTGTTCCTTTGTCACGAACTGCGCCTCATCTATAATAATACAATCATATTCCAGAATTTGCGCATCCTCCATCTGTACCAGCTCTTCTACAAACCGGCATTCCTTAGAAAGACCCATTCTGGATTTAATCACATACTCCCCGTCCCTTGCATCCAGCTTAGGCTTGGCAAGAAGAGCCTTCTTCCCTCTTTCATAATAATTGTATTCTACCATCAGCGCATTGGCCGTTTTAGAGCTTCCCATCGCACCATAGCGAAAATATAATTTAGCCATGATTAACTCTCCATATAAGATAATACTTTTTTAATATAGTTCTTTGTTTCTGCAAATGGAGGTACTCCTCCATATTTTTCTACATTGCCGCTTCCTGCATTATACGCTGCTAAAGCAAGCTCTACATCGCCGTTGTACATTTTAAGCTTATCTGCCAGATACTTTGCTCCGCCCATAATGTTTTGCTCTGGGTCAAAAGGATTATCTACGCCAAGTCCTTTCGCTGTTTCCGGCATAAGCTGCATAATTCCTATCGCTCCTGCCGAAGATACGTCGTTGGGATTAAAATTTGATTCTGCTTTCGCTACCGCCTTTAGTAAAGCCAAAGGAACATTGTATTTCTTTGATGCTTCTTCAAAAATCCGGTCCAGTTCCGTATCGCTGACGGAAACCCCCTGTTTGCCCCAAAGGGAAGAAGCGTTAACGCCTCCGGCGCCAGCCGCGGCGCTTTGATTCGCAGCTCCTCCAAAAAAGGTTCTGTTCTGCTCCCGGAAAGCGTCAAATAAAAGCTTTGAAAAATCTGCTTTTCCGGTTTCGCCATCTAACTTTCCCTGTACGGTCTGCGCCCCCGCCATCTTTCCAGACGCGCTCTTTTGTTTATTTACCAATCTTGTCCCTGCTGTCTCTGCCTGTCCGGTATATTGAATTCTGGTTATCATAAACATTCCCCTTTTCTTTCTTTTCCTTTCTCTGGTTTTCCTCTCAGCGGAAGGTTCCCATTTTATTCAATGGCCAAATCCTCACAAAAGCTTTGCCTGCAATCATATCCTTATGTACCGGACCAACCTCTTCATAACGGCTGTCCAAACTTACATAACGGTTATCCCCCATCAGGAAATATTCATCCTCTCCTAAAAGCAGGGGTTCCTCTGCAATTCCAGAATAAACCATAGCCTGCTTCCCATAATCCTCTGGTAGCAGCTCTCCATCAATGTAAACATCATCGCCGGTAATCTGAATCGTTTCTCCCGGCAATCCAATAACTCTCTTCACATAGTATTCCGAGCGGTCCTCCTCATCTGGATAAAAAACCACCACATCAAACCGATCGGGATTGGTAAAACGGTAACTCACCTTTTCCACCAGAAGGCTCTCTCCGTTATGCAAGGTATCCTCCATAGAACCGCCGCTTACAACCGTTCTCTGCACAACATATTTTGGAACAACAAAAACACATAAAAGTATTAATAATAAATACAATATGCCTTCCTTTAGTATCCCCAAAATCTTCTCCTTCTCCATAACTGTCCCCATTTCTGCACGATTACTTCCTCAAATAGAGCGACCGCTATAACAAACCCTTTCAAATTGAAAGCATACTCCCGCTCTAAGGCGAAACAGCGGCTTCCATTCTAAAAAATTTGCTATAGCAGCCATTTTACTTATTTTTCTTCATCATCGCTTACAATCTTTACCTTTGATTCATAAAGCTCATCGATTGCAATAGATAACGGCTTCGGGCATTTTGGCGCTACCATCGGATCGCTGCCGCTGATAATCTGCCTTGCTCTTTTCGCCGTGGCCAGTACAATAGAATAACGGGAATTTACTACCTTTTCCTCTCCCTCTTCTACTCCGCTGTTTACAACCTCCATTAAATCCGTATATGATGGATGCAGCATGCTTTATTCTCCTTCCTGAAATTCTTTAAATCCCTCTAAGAGCTCCCGGATAAAATCCTGTCTCCGTATAGTCCGGTTTGTTTCATTTATAATGATAGAATTGGTTTCCTCTACGCAGGTCCCCAAATCATCATTTACAATAATATAATCATAATCCTTTATATAAGCAGCTTCCTCAGCTCCTCTAAAAAGACGCTTCTGTATGGTTTCCATAGTTTCCGTGCCTCTTTTAACCAGGCGTTCTTTCAAAACCGCAGCCGACGGCGGCGTAACAAACAAAAGAAGCGCCTCTGGACACTGTTCTTTTACCTTTAGCGCCCCCTGGATTTCTATTTCCAGAATTACATGGTTTCCAAGCCTTAGCTGCTCTTCTACATAAGCCTTTGGAGTACCGTAATAATTCCCTACATACTCTGCCCATTCAAAGAACTGATTCTCTTCTATCATACTCTCAAATTCTTCTCTTGTCAAAAAGAAATATTCTCTTCCGTGCTCTTCCCCCGGCCTGGGGCTTCTGGTTGTCGCCGAAACAGACAGCTTATAGCCGTGCCTTTCTACCAGCTCTTTTACTAAAGTTCCCTTTCCCGCGCCGGAAAATCCAGAAATAACAGTCAAAATCCCTTTTTTACTCATGCCCTTCCTCCCTGACGGCCGTCTGGTTCGCTCTTCCTGCTATGGTTTCAGGAAGGAGGGCCGACAGCATAAGATGTCCGCTTTCCATCACCAAAACAGCCTTCGTTTTTCTTCCGCAAGTTGCATCAACCGCCATACCGCTATCCTTACTGCTTTGTACCATTCGTTTCACAGGAGCGGCCTCCGGGCTTATAATCCCTACAATTTTATCTGCATTCGCAATATTCCCAAAGCCTACGTTTATGAAATGACCCATAGTTCTCCCTACTCAATATTCTGAATCTGTTCCCGTACCTTCTCAACCTCCGTTTTCAAATCAATCGCACAATTAGAAATCTCAATATCATTGGCCTTGGAAAGGATGGTATTCGCCTCCCGGTTCATTTCCTGGGCTATAAAATCCAGCTTCCTCCCAATGCTTTCTGATAATTCCAGAGTTTCCTTCATATTGGCAATATGGCTCCGAAACCGGACGGTTTCCTCATCTACGCAAATTTTATCGGCAAAAATAATAATTTCTGTAGCCAGAATGCTCTCTTCCAGCTTCGTATCCCCTAGAAGCTCCCGAACCTTTTCTGTAAGCTTTTCCCGGTATTCTGCGATAATCGCCGGGGAACGCTCCTCAATAAAGCGGATTCCGTTCAGCATCCCGTCTAACTTTTTGCATAGGTCTTTTTTCAGACGTCCGCCCTCTAAAAGCCTGGATTCTACAAATTGCTCCGCCGCTTCCCGGATTCCCTTCTCCAAAATTTCCCAAAGCTTTTCCTCATCCGCCGACTTTTCTTCTAGGGTAAACACATCTGGATAACGCGACAGGTTGGAAACCTTAATATCGTTTTCCAATCCAAAATCCTCGGACATCTGCCTTAAACACCCCAGATATTCTGCCGCTATTTCCTTATTGTATTTTACGCATTCTGTCTTTTCCGTATAATCCTCATAGAGAATGAAAACATCTACCTTTCCTCTCCCAATGTACTGCTTTAAAAGGCTGCGGATAGCCGCCTCACAAAAGCTGAGCTTTTTTGGCATTTTAATAGAAATTTCACAGTACCTGTGGTTTACAGCCTTCATTTCTACAACCAACTTACGCTCTGTATTTACTATCTCGCTTCTTCCGAAGCCCGTCATACTTTTCAGCATCTTTTTCCACACGCTTTCCTATGTTTTGGATAATCCCTATTTATTATATAGAAGTCTTACCTGTTCGTCAACTTTTTTCCGTCCCAAGTTTCTGCTCAAAAATCTCCTGGATTGTTTTTCTCAATTCCTCTGGCAAAAAGGGCTTAGGCAGAAACGCCGCCGCTCCCAACCTCCTGCAGTTTTCTTCCAGAGGCTTTGTAGAAATGGACGTCAGCATAACCACTGGAATATCAAAGCCCGGCAGCTCGTTCATCTTCTCCAGCGTTTCTACTCCGTCCAGTCCCATCATATAAAAATCAAGCAAAATTAAATCCGGCCTTTGCTTTTCCAAAAAAGCAAGAGCATCCTCCCCTGACGTCACCACATATACCTTATATTCCTCCCGCAAAGTCTCCCTGACCAAAGTAAGCGTAGAAACGCTGTCATCTATGGATAATATTTTCTTCATTCGTCGCGCGCCTCCTGTTTTCCAATAGTATCTTAGCTCCATTATAATCCAGCCAGCTCAATTTATCTATCAAATTTGCAGCAAAGCCTTCTATATAATAAGGCAACTGGTATTTTGAAAGCTCGAAAGCCAAAGCCTTCGCTTCTTCATCCTCGTAAACCTCAAGAAAGTTTTGTATCCTTTTTACATAGCGCTCAGCCTCCTCAAAGCCTATCGCTTCCAATTCTTCCTCCTTTTTCTTTTCCTCTTTTTCTTCTATCCCTAATGCAGCTCCAATTTCCTTTATCTGTCTTTCATAAGCGTCCCAAAATACTGCCTGGGAAGCCTTAAGTCTTTTTGTATCCTTCTCTCCGGCGGCCTCCTCCTGCTCCTTTGCCATAGCCGATAAACAGGTAGCCCCAATCCCTCCCGCCGCGCCTTTAAGGGCGTGCGCCTCAATCCTATAGCTTTGATAATCCTTCTGATTCATATACTCTTTCAGCCTTGGCAGCTTGTTTTTCCCATCCTGGTAAAAAACTTCCAAAACTTCAATATACCTTTTTGTCTTTCCCTTCCATTGCTTCAAGGCGGTTTCTGTGTCAATTCCGTCTATCAAAAGCTTTAGCTCTTGTTCTGGCGTATCCTCTGCGATTGTCCTAACCTTTAGCTCCTCTGGAATATACTGGCTCAGCTTTTCTTCCAATTCTCCCACATCTACAGGCTTAGAGATAAAGCCCTGAAACCCTTCCTGCCGAAACATTTCTTTTGTTTCCTTTAATGCATTAGCTGTAAAAGCAATTACCGGAAGCTCCTCATAATACCTGCCGCCTAATTTTCTAATCTGCCGCAGGGTTTCCACGCCGTTCATACCTGGCATTCTATGGTCTAAAAACACCAAATGGTATTTTGGCCTCTCTTTCAAAAGCTTCAAGCATTCCTCTCCGCCGGCCGCCGTATCTATCTGAAGCTGATACGGCTCTAAAAGCCCCGCCGCTACCTTTAAATTTACTGCATTATCATCCACCAAAAGAACCCTTGCTCCCGGAGCTGCAAAGGCTTCCTTATGTCCGGCCTCCCTCTGGCAGCTATAAAGCTCCCCATTCACAGCCTCCATTAAATTCACACAATACAGGG
>CATKYY010000024.1 GCA_949841225.1 uncultured Acetivibrio sp. | reverse complement strand
CCCGTCCAATAAAGACCTCGTCGTCATCGCTGGCGTAATTTATCATACCAACGGCGTCAGAAAATCCATAACGGGTTACCATATCCCTGGCCCGCCCGGTTGCCTGCTTAATATCCTGGGAAGCCCCTGTAGTAATGTCGTCAAAAATCAGAGACTCAGCAATACGTCCGCCCAAAGTAGCCATAATATCCTGGAGCATTTTTCCCTTTGTCAAATGCATTTCGTCCTTTTCTGGTAAAGGCATAGTATAGCCCGCCGCGCCGTGTCCGGTTGGAATAACGGAAACCGTATAAACCGGGCCAATATCCGGCAGCAGATGGAATAAAATTGCATGGCCCGCTTCATGATAAGCCGTAATTTTTTTATCCTTTTCTGAAATAACGCGGCTTCTTTTCTCCG
The DNA here is from genome assembly GCA_949841225.1 of uncultured Acetivibrio sp. Lineage (GTDB taxonomy): Bacteria > Bacillota > Clostridia > Lachnospirales > Lachnospiraceae > Velocimicrobium. The sequence continues at coordinate 20,277 of CATKYY010000024.1, read as the reverse complement.
GCCCGATACCTACTTTAATAAAGGATCTCTTAATGTCCTCCTGCTCAATATAAGCCCGGCCCTCTTTAGCCGCTACGATTGCCGCCTCGTTTAAAAGGTTTTCAAGATCCGCCCCGGTAAAGCCCACGGTAGTCTGAGCCACCTGCTTTAAATCAACATCCTCGCCCAAAGGCTTATTCTTTGCATGGACATGTAAAATATCCTCTCTTCCCTTGACGTCTGGACGCCCTACGGTAACCCGCCTGTCAAAACGTCCCGGACGCAAAATAGCCGGGTCCAGAATATCCACGCGGTTTGTCGCCGCCATTACGATAATTCCTTCATTAATACCAAAACCATCCATTTCTACTAACAACTGGTTTAAGGTCTGCTCTCTTTCATCATGGCCGCCGCCAAGACCGGTTCCCCTTCTTCTGGCAACCGCATCAATTTCATCAATAAATACAATACAAGGGCAGTTTTTCTTTGCCTCTGAAAATAAATCCCTTACGCGGGAAGCGCCGACGCCGACAAACATTTCAACAAAATCAGAACCGGAAATACTGAAAAACGGAACTCCTGCTTCCCCGGCAACGGCTTTTGCAAGAAGGGTTTTACCAGTTCCGGGAGACCCTTCCAGCAGTACGCCCTTTGGTATCCGGGCTCCGACCTTAATATATTTATTTGGCATTTTCAAAAAATCTACAATTTCTTCTAAAGCCTCTTTTTCTTCCTTTAAGCCCGCCACATTCTTAAATGTCGTTTTATTGGCTTCATCTGTTGTCATAACAGCGCGGCTCTTCCCAAAATTCATCATTTTGCTGCCGCCACCGCCGCCGTTGGCCTGGTTCGTCATAAAGCTAATTAAAACCATAACAACAATAAATCCTAACAAATACGGAAGCAATGTGGTGATAATCCAGCTTGGCTTACTTATATCATTTACCTGGTAATCTGTAATACCGCGGTTTACCAGCTCCTTCTCTGCCGCTTGGGTATTTGTAACATAAAAGCTGTTTTCTCCCCCGTTTTGGTACCGGATAACTACCTCTCCCGTAGGTACCTCTTCATTCTGATAAATAACTATGCTTTCCATGCTACCGCTGTTATTTTCCAGCTCATTTACAAAATCAGCGTAATTATACCGATCTGAATTTGCCAGCTGCAGGCTGTCAGAAAAATAAATCGCTGCAAAAATTATCAGCAGGATAGCAAAATAAAAGCCCAGCCCTTTCATCTGTCTTTTCAATATGAAACCTCCTTATTGCTCCACCACACCAATATATGGCAGATTTCTGTATTTCTGTGCATAATCCAGGCCATAGCCCACAACAAATTCATCCGGTATAACAAAACCGGTATAGTCTACCTTTACCTCAGTCACTCTGCGGTCCGGCTTATCCAAAAGCGTACACAGCTTTATACTTTCTGGTTTTCTTGCTTTCAGCATATCTAAAAGAAATGCAAGAGTTCTGCCGGAATCAATAATATCTTCAACTACCAAAATATCCTTTCCTTCCACGTTTTCATCCAGATCCTTTACAATCTTTACCCTGCCGGAGCTTTCCGTTCCATCTCCATAACTGGATACAGACATAAAATCCATTGTGACCGGGCAGGTAATATGCTTTGCCAGTTCGCAGGAAATAAAAACGCTTCCCTTTAAAATACAAATAAGATGTACGGTTTTTCCTTCATAATCCCTGCTTATCTGCTCTCCAAGCTCTTTAATTCTTTCTTCCACCTTTTCCTCTGAAAGCATAACTCTGATTTTATCTTCCATCCTGTTTACCTCCGCTCCACTTTACCTTTAGTATTGTAACTGTTTCCTCTGTTATCCGATAGCCTTCGCTGGTACGGCCTCCCAAAACCCACATGATATGGCTGCCGTCAGCCAAAAGCCACAGCCGCTCCCTTTCCTGTCTGGGTATTTTCCGGTCAATCAGATCGTCCTTTAATTTTTTTCTTCCGCCATCTTCTCTAATCTGTAAATAATCGCCTGTTCTTTTATGTCTTAGCGAAAGACCATTTTTTATTCTATCATAGTCAAACCATTTCGTACAGTCGTTTTTGGGAATTTCAGCAACTTTTTCCTCCACTGGAAAAAGTTCCAGGCAAACCTCTCCTCCTTCTGGAAGAGGATATTTTCCAGGAACTAAAACAGCAAACCCGTTTTCTAAAAGCACAGGCTCCTTGCCTTCTTTCAAAAGCAAAACTCCATCGTAATCCCGCCTGGCCTTCATTCCGTAAGGAAGACAGCTTTCCTTTCCCGTCTGCTTTGAAAAAAGGTTCTGCACCCCATCTATATGACAGCTCTCTAAATCCTTCCTTCTGCCCGCCAGCCTTTCTAAAGCCAGCCGGATTGCGCCTTTTACAATCACAGGCTCTTCTTCTAAAATGCCATTCCTTATGGAGTATGCACCATTTCTTTCTGATACATTCCTTTCAAAGGCTTCTTTTATCTTCTTTTCTATATAATCAGAGGCTTCCCTTAGAAAAAAAGCCGCTTTAGCCGTATGCTCCACAGCCTTTTCGTTAACCTCTCTCTCTGCCATAGGCAGAAGATGGAGCCGGATTCGGTTTCTTGTATATCCATCGCTAAAATTAGAACAATCTGTCCGATAAGGCTGCTGCCTTTCCAAAAGCCATTCTTCAATTTCCTTCCGGCTAACGCATAAAAGAGGTCTTATAATGCGTTCCCGCACCGGGGGAATACCGGACATCCCTAAAAGCCCTGTCCCACGGAATAAATTAAGCAGCACCGTTTCTGCACAATCATTCTGATTATGAGCAACTGCTATTTTATCCGCCCCATACCTTTCTCTGACCTCTTCCATAACCTTATAACGGTATATCCTGCCTGCTTCCTCCTCGCCAACGCCCCTTTCTCTCGCCATAGCGGGAATGTCTGCATGGAAGCCTTCAAAAGCTACCTTATGCTCTCTTGCCAGACTTTTTACAAATGCCTCGTCCTCAAAGGCCTCCGCTCCCCGGATGCCGTGGTTTACATGAACTGCAAAAAGCTCCAGCTCGTATTCCCTGCAAAGCTCTAAAAGCACAAAGAAAAGACAGACTGAGTCCGCTCCCCCTGAGATTCCGGCTACAATCTTATCTTTCCTTTTCAGCATTCCGTTTTCTTTTATATATGCTCTTATTTTTTCTAACATGACTGTTCTCCGTTTCTGTTTCAAAGGTTTCCCAGCCTTTATTGTACCTCTGCCCTTTCCACATTTCAAGCCTTTTCCCAGAGCCCGGCCACCAAAACAGTCATATCGTCTCCATTTCTATTCTCGCCTGCTTCCAATGCCCTTTCCAAAATACAGGCGGCAATCTCCCGTGGATTCAGGCTTTTTATTTCCTCTAAAACCTGCGCAACGGCTTCCTCCTTATCCTCCTCCTGAAAACAGTCCAATATCCCGTCTGTCAGCATAACAATATAATCCCCGTCTTCCAGCTTTTCCTTTTGCCGCACTAATTCAATCTGCTGGAACATTCCAACCGGAAGAGCATCCGCATAGATACATGAAACGCTTCCTTTCCGTTTAATAAAGCTGGCCGCTCCTCCCAGCTTTAAAAATTCTGCCTCTCCTGTGTACAAATCAATACTGCCCAAATCAATCGTAGAAAAAGACTGGCTTTCGGATTGCAGCGCATAGGTAGAATTTATCATACGGACGGCCGCTTCCTTATCAAATCCCGCTTCTAAAAAATGCTCCAAAAGCTCAATGACCAAGCAGCTTTCCTCATTCGCCCGCTCTCCCGAACCCATACCGTCAGACAAAATCAGAATTTCTTCCCCGCTGTCCAGGGAAATAGTAGAAAAATTATCTCCAGAAACCTCTTCCCCCTCCTTTGTTGCCCTGGCCACTCCGGTCAGGGTTTTATAGGGGGTATCTTCAATAAATACCATCACCTCCAGCTCCCTGCCCAAAACTGTTTTCGTCTGCTCTGCAGGCTTAAGCCTTCGTCCCATAACCTGTCCCAGCATCACGGCGATTTCCCTTGCCGTTACACAGCGTCCCAGCCGCATCCGCCCCATCAGGTGGATTTCCTTCCGTTTCTCCTTCCGCTCCATAATTACCAGCTTTTGTACATCAATATGGCTTTTTCTCAGCCGTTCAATCATCTCTTCCTCCAGCTTGGTTCTTACCTCCTTCATTTCATAAAGGTCGGAAGCAAAGCTTTTCATCATCCTCGCCATTTCTCCCAACTGTCCCGCCACTGCCTCTCTGCTCTCTGCCAGCCGGTTTTCAAAGCTTAATCCTTCCCGCATCCTTTGAAGCAGATAATTCGTCTCCTCTACAAATTCCCCCGCGCGGACGCATTGGCTGTTGAATTTCTCAGGTACGTCCTCCATGGCCACATACCCCTGTTTTCTCGCCGCTAGGAACATATCCTGGGCCGCCGCATAGGTATAGTCGTATTCCTCCCCCCAGCAACACTGGCGCCGGACGCAGCTTCTGCAAAACCTTCCTGAAATATCCTCAAATATCTCATTAACATCCGTATAACTTACCGCCTGTCTCTCTCTTGCTAATTTAGAAAAAGAGCCTGAAAGCCTCTGCAAAGAATCTGAAAATTCCTGCACCTTATTTTTCGTTAAAAGCTGTATATTCTGCCGCACATACCTATCCCCCTCTTCCTCTCTATTCCAGGATACCGGCTTCAAATACTTCCCAGGAATACAAAGGAATCCAAGGCACCCCAGCAAAAGAGCCTTTACGCTCTCCATCTCTATCAGAGTATCCGCATATAAATAACCAATGGAAATTCCCGTCACCATAAAGGCAAGGCCCGTCCACCATTTTCCAGTCTCCTGAAACATTCCCGCCCCGATACCAAGAACGCACAAAATTCCGACAATCACTACGGCTTCCCCTTGAAAAGCCAGTGCGATTCCACATGCCGCTCCAGAAATAGCCCCCAGACCAGGCCCATATTTATACCCCATAAAAAGCACCAGGAAATAGGACAGCCCCGCCGCTACGGAAATTGCCGTAAGCCCCATATCCGGCATACAATAAGCCGCCGTTCCCAGTAAAATTCCTGTACTTACCATTTCCTCGCTGCTCATAGCCTCTTTTTTTCTATGATAAAGAAAATATCCGATTCCACCTTGAAGCAGCCTGGCAAATACAAAAATTAAAATCCCCTCCAATACAGCCATAACTATGTATGTTCCATAATGTACGGTAAACATACCGCCCGTCAGCGCCATAACCGCTCCTATGCCGCTGCCCACGGCATACTTCAGTTCTGTAGACAGCCTTTTTCCTGTATGCTCTGCCAGATGAAGTACAACGGCTGTGACCAGCATAGAAAGAGCATACTTTATCACCTCTGTCTCTTCCATCGCCGTAGACATGCCAAGCAGCACGCAGGCTCCCAACAAAAGCCCCCTGGGTTCCTGGACATACACGCTTAAAAAATACCCCATGCCGATAGGATTCATTCCCAGCATACAGCCCCTTCCAATCAGAAGCCCCAACACATCCGCCAATATCTTTCTTCTTTTCTCATTCATCGCCCATAACTCTCCTCGCCATTTTTCATTTTGACGCCCATTATACCTTCTCCCAGGCCGCCTTTTTTGTCAAACAAATGGCTCTGCAGAAAAAAAGTTTTAGACAAAATATCGGTTCTATGGAAATTTAAGGGGTTTCGACGGAATTGTCGCAGATTAAGAATCTCAAAAAAGCCCTTGAAAGGGCTTTTACTCATAAGTCTATATAAGGGAATCCGAAGGAATTTCCTATAAAAGAACAAAGAATCCTGCTCTGCAGGATTCTCCGCCTGCGGCGGGTCGTTTTAGCGGCATATTTCTTTTCCGCCGCAGTGCGGTAATTGTTTTTTATTTTATAGGGAATCCGAAGGAATTTCCTATAAAATAAAAAAAGAAGTCCCCCATAAGGACTTCCTCTGCTTTTATATCATAGCGGGAAAGGGATTTGAACCCCCGACACCACGGGTATGAACCGTGTGCTCTAGCCAACTGAGCTATCCCGCCAAACACAATGTCCATATTATACTGCCATAATACTCTTATGTCAAGACCTTTCGCCTAATTTTCAACGCTATCTCTCAGCCTCAAAAATAATCTCATCTGGATAAACAAGCCCCAGTTTTTCCCTGGCTTCCTCTTCGATATATTTTTTCGTCTTTACATAGGCCTCATATTCTTCTATTTCTTCCGCCCGCTTTTCCTCCTTGGACAGCTCCTTCTCAAGCTCCTCTACCCGCTTCTCGCAAGCTCTTTCTTGGGCTTCCAGCTTCATTCTGCTATAGGACACGACTAAACAAAGCACCAGGGTAACGCCTGCTACCAGCAAAAGATTCTTCCTGCTTTTTCTAACTGTCCTTCTCGCCCTTTTGCTTTTCCTCATGTTTCCTCCAAACAAACTTTTTTAATCTCTGTATTCCCATTTTAATTGGTTTTGCAATTTTTTTCAATATTTTCTTAATAAATTTCACAAGCTTTAATATAGAAACCCCAAAAATCCGGTATAAAATCCCAACCAGCATATCGCTCAGGGAAAAATGGTACATTCCCATTCCCGCCGCCATACAAAAAATTCCAAAGCTGCGGATGCTTCCATCATTTAACGTATAAATTACCCGGAAAATGAAAATACTGGCGCCAATCCAAAAGAGGATGTCCTCTCCATTCACAAAAGCCCTGCTGTGAGGCACAATCCTCCTTAAAAGTCTCAGCACATCATAGGCGGCGAGCAGCAGAACGCCGCTGAGAAAGCTTCCCAGAAAAAAATGGACTTCCAGCGCAATCATCTCGCTCATAAAGCCTATTTAAACAGCTTTTTCAAAAAGCCGTCTTCCCCCTTCAAATGATTGTTTTCCGAATAAGCAATACTGTCAATCCGGCCATCCAAATCTACCTCTCCCTTTTCCAAGGTAAGACGGTTTACATGAAGATCATCCCCCTTTAAAAGAAGCATGCCCATTTCTGTTTCCAAAAGCACCTCCTTTGTATCAAAAGAAAGCACATCTAAAACTCCTGAAACAACTGCCGTTTTCCTTCCAGACAGAACAATCTTATGCGCGCCCTGCGTCCGTTTCATATCTTCCAAAATAAAACCCCCCTGAATTTATCTTAAAACAATATATTCAGCGGGGGATACTTTTAGTACATACAGTCTATTTTTCCAAACTACAAATAACGGTACAGGTCCTTTGCCTCTTCCTTATGGACGGTCTCCTGCACGTCCACTACTTCTACCTTTACCGCCTTATTCCCAAAATTGATTTCTATAACGTCGCCTTCTTTTACGTTCACAGATGCCTTGGCCGTTTTTCCATTAATCAGCACCCTTCCCGCATCGCAGGCTTCATTTGCTACCGTACGCCGCTTAATCAGGCGGGATACCTTTAAAAATTTATCTAGTCTCATACCTTAACCTCGCAATATAAAAAAGCTACCCATCCAAGAGCAGCTTTTATCCAGTCTCTATTATTCGTTAACAGCATCCTTTAAAGCCTTGCCAGCTTTAAATTTTGGAGCTAAGGAAGCATCTATCTTCATAGTCTTTCCGGTCTGAGGATTCCTTCCCTCTCTTGCAGCCCTTTTAGAAACCTCAAAGGTGCCAAAACCAACCAGCTGGATTTTTTCGCCCTTCTTTAACTCGTCTGTTACAACATCAATAAACGCCTTTAAAGCCTTCTCTGAATCCTTCTTTGATAATTCGGTCTTCTCTGAAATTGCTGTAACTAACTCTGCTTTGTTCATGGATTTAACTCCTCCTCTGAATAATTATAGTATTTTTATGTATCAGAATTTTTATTCTGATCATTTTACACGATTCCATAAGCCATCCATTTCCTCTATGGTCATGTCTCTTAATCGCCGACCCTCCTCCGCACTAAGGGACTCGACACTTACAAATCTATTTATAAACTTATTAGTCGCATTTGTCAAGGAATTTTCTGCTTTTATTTGTAAAAACCTTGATAAATTCACCATGGAAAATAAAAGATCGCCAAACTCCTCCTCTATTTTCTGCAAATCTCCCGTCTTTCTGGCCTCTGAAAGCTCCAAAAGCTCCTCCTCCACCTTCTGGTAAGCCCCCTCGTAATCTGCAAAATCAAATCCCACCTTTGCCGCCTTCTTTTGTACCTTTTCTGCCCGCATAAGCGCCGGCAGAGCTTTTGGCACTCTTAAAAGGCCCTCTGATACCGTAGTTTCCTTTTTCTCTTCCTTTTTAATTTCTTCCCAGTTGGCAAGCACCTCTTTTGGACTGTCTGCCTTTCCCTCCCCAAACACATGAGGATGGCGGCATATCATCTTCTCCCCGATGCCATTTACCACATCCTGAATCGTAAACGATCCTTCCTCTTCTGCAATTACAGAATGCATAGCAACCTGCAAAAGGACGTCTCCCAACTCCTCTTGCAGGTTTTCCATATCGTTATTGTCGATGCCTTCCGTCACCTCATAAGCTTCCTCTAGCATACAGCCTCTAAGACTTTCATGAGTTTGTTCTCTGTCCCAGGGACAGCCGTCCTCTGCCCTGAGCTGCCGGATAATATCCATAAATTCATCAAACGTCATTTTTTACTCCATTTCTGCACGGCTTTTTGTGCATAGATTGAAAATTTCAGCTTTAACTCCATTCCTGAGCTGCCGGCAGTTCCAGTATTTTTATGAAGCACAAAGCAGCTGAAACGTTACTGCTCCAGCTGTTTGCCCAAAAATCCAGCGGCAGTAGCCGCCAATTTTGCTTCTACTTCGCCAAATTCCTCTTTTCCATCCTTTGCCAATATAATTACCGCGCCAATCGCATCCCCTGCGCTTATAATAGGACTTACAGCTTCATAGCCGTAATCGTCGTCTATATCCGTAATCTTCAAAAAATCCCGGCTTGCACCCTTCGCCAAAATACTTTCCCTCTCATTAATGCTGTGTTCCAGCTCCTTACTGATTGGTTTAGAAAGCAAGTCCTTCTTCCCGCCTCCAGCTACTGCGATTAGGCTGTCCCTGTCAGAAATACATACAATATGGCCGGTAGATTGAGCCAGTGATTCTGCGTACTGCTTGGCAAACTGCCCCAGCTCTCCGATAGGAGAATACTTCTTTAGTATAACCTCTCCTTCCCGGTCTGTAAAGATTTCCAGCGGATCTCCCTCTCTGATCCTTAAAGTTCTTCTAATTTCTTTCGGGATCACCACCCTTCCAAGATCATCAATCCGCCTTACAATGCCTGTAGCCTTCATTTCCTCTGTCCTCCATTTACCTAGATTTTCTTTCTTCTGTTGTATAGTTATTATTTGTAAGTGAAGGCATTTTATACCTAGAAAATCATATTTTAAGTTCAATCTTAATTTTCCTTGTGTTTTTGGAAAAAATATTCTATTATAATATAAAATATAAAATTGGAAATTAGAAATGAGGTTAAAAATGGATTTAATAACAATAAGAGATTTATACCGGAACAAAGACAACTATATCGGCAAATCCGTAAAGGTCGGCGGCTGGCTGAGAAGCAACCGGGATTCCAAGGCATTCGGCTTTATGGTTTTAAACGACGGAACCTTTTTTGAGACTCTTCAGGTTGTATACAGCCAGGACAAGCTTTCCAACTTCCAGGAACTCACTAAATTAAATGTAGGCTCCGCCGTTATTGTCGCCGGCCAGCTGGTAGCTACTCCAAATGCAAAGCAGCCTTTTGAGATTCAGGCAGAAGAGGTTCTGATTGAAGGCCCGTCTGATGCCAGTTATCCGCTTCAGAAAAAAAGGCATACCCTGGAATATTTAAGGACAATCGCACACCTTCGTCCAAGAACCAACACTTACCAGGCTGTATTCCGAATCCGTTCCCTGATCGCCTATGCAATCCATACCTTCTTTATGGAAAGAAATTTTGTTTATGTCCACACTCCGCTGATTACTGGCAGCGACTGCGAAGGCGCGGGCGAAATGTTCCGCGTCACCACTCTGGACATGGACAGCCTTCCTAAAACAGAGGACGGAAAAATAGACTTCGCCCAGGACTTTTTCGGCAAAGAAACAAACCTTACTGTAAGCGGCCAGCTAAACGGCGAAACCTACGCCCAGGCCTTCCGAAATATTTATACCTTCGGTCCAACCTTCCGTGCAGAAAATTCCAATACTACCCGTCATGCAGCAGAATTCTGGATGATTGAACCGGAAATTGCCTTTGCTGATTTAAAGGACGACATGGTACTGGCAGAGGGTATGCTAAAATTTATTATCAATTATGTTTTAGAAAACGCCCCGGAGGAAATGAATTTCTTAAATCAGTTTATCGATAAGGGGCTGTTAGAACGCCTGAATCATGTAGTTAGCTCCGACTTTGGGCACATTACCTATACGGACGCTATTGCCCTTTTAGAAAAAAACAATGATAATTTTGATTATAAGGTATCCTGGGGATGCGATCTGCAGACAGAGCATGAACGCTATCTGACGGAACAAATCTTCCAAAAACCAGTATTTGTAACCGATTACCCAAAGGACATTAAGGCCTTCTATATGAAAATGAACGACGATAACAAAACGGTTGCCGCTATGGACCTCTTAGTCCCTGGTATCGGCGAAATTATCGGCGGAAGCCAAAGAGAAGACGATTATGAAAAGCTCCTTACCCGTATGAAGGAACTGGAACTGAATCCAGAGGACTACCAATTCTACCTGGATTTAAGAAAATACGGCTCTACCCGTCATGCAGGCTTTGGCCTTGGCTTTGAACGCTGCGTTATGTATCTGACCGGAATGGGCAACATCCGGGATGTTATCCCATTCCCAAGAACAGTAAATAACTGCGACCTATAAGATTCAATTTTAAAATATGCCCCGTTTTGTATGAGATTTACTTTAAGTTCCATTAGCTTTTGCTGATTCAGCGCGCCATAACATAAATCTCATAAAAACCGGGGCATAATTATATTCCCTCAATATTGTTTGAATTCCCTCTTGGCAGACTTACTATTTACAACACGCGGAAACTCAAGTCCAATATTGCAGTTTCTGGAAAAATAGGGTAAAATAATAAATCATAGAATACTTTAAAATCTGTCTTTATATATACTATAAATAAACATGAGATTGAGGATATTTATGTCTAATAAAAAACAGAACAGCTTTTTAAAGCAGGCTGCTATTCTCGGCGCAGCAGGGATTATTGTGCGAATTATCGGCATGCTCTACCGCAGTCCCCTGACTGCTATTATTAGCGATGAGGGGAACGGCTATTATGGCGCCGCTTATAATATATATACCATTATTTTGCTGATTTCGTCCTACAGCATACCGTTGGCAATATCTAAAATAATATCGGCCAAGCTGGCCCTTCATGAATATAAAAATGCCCACAGGGTTTTTATCTGCGCTATGTGGTACGTTATTATCATAGGAACGACTGCAAGCCTTTTTACCTGGTTTGCCGCAGATCTTCTTGTTGAGGGAAACTCTGTGCCCGCCCTTAGGGTGCTGGCTCCTACGATCCTTTTTTCCGGCATTTTAGGCGTCCTCCGGGGTTACTTCCAGGCTCATGGCTCCATGCTTCAAACCTCTGTTTCCCAAATTATGGAGCAGCTGATCAACGCCATTATAAGCATTTGGGCCGCCTGGTTTTTAACCCGCTCCTATATAGGGACGGAAAACGCGGCCCTGATTCCTATCGAAGGCGCGGCGGGAGGCGCTTTAGGCACCGGCGCCGGGGTGCTGGCGGGTCTTTTATTTATGGCCTTTGTTTACCTTCTCAACCGCTCCTTTATTTCCAAGCGGCTGGAAAGGGATCAGTCCAGCTCCCTCCAAAGTTACAAAACCATTTTCAAAACAATCCTTTTAATGGTAACGCCTGTTATTTTCAGCACCTTTATTTATAACAGTATTACCGCCATCGATTCAACCCTGTATTATAAAATTACTATGTATATGAAACATTGGACGGAGGAACAAAGCGCTGTCCAATACGGCGTTTTTTCCGGGAAATATACCGTCATTATAAATATCCCCATCGCTTTAGCCTCGTCCATTTCCTCCGCTATGATACCAAGCGTATCAGCCAGTTATGAAACAGATGATTTTACAGCTACCCGGCTGCGTATCAGCGAAGCCATTCGCTTTACTATGCTTCTGGCTATCCCTGCTACTGTAGGCATTGGCGTATTGGCTTATCCTATTATGGCCCTTTTATTCCCACAGCCGGAAACCATCGTACTGGCCTCCGACCTGCTACGAATCGGCTGTATTTGCGTTATTTTTTACGCCTTATCCACAGTTACGAACGCCGTTCTCCAGGGTATCGGCAAGGTTAACATCCCTATGCGAAATGCTGCTATTGCTCTCGTTGTGCATCTGGCGGTACTTGTCCCGCTCCTGGTTTATACAGAGCTTGATTTGTACGCCTTGCTGATTGGAACAATGACCTACTCCCTGTCCATGTGCATTTTAAACGACCTTTCCGTAAGAAAATACCTAAGCTTCCGACTGGATATTAAAAAATCCTTCCTTTTGCCAGCTCTCTCGGCCACTATTATGGGGATCGCCACCTGGGGCTCCTATTATCTGGCCCGCATTGCCGGAGCCGGTAATGTTACATCATTAGCCTTATCCGTACCTCTTTCTGTCGTCGTTTATTTTATGGCGATTCTGGCTACAAAGGCAATTACAGAAGATGAGCTTTCCCGCTTTCCAAAAGGAGGACTTTTAGTCAAAATTTCAAAAAAACTACACCTCTTATAAGACTGTAATAGGCAAGAACAAAGAATCCTGCTCTGCAGGATTCTCCGCCTGCGGCGGGTCGCTTTAGCGGCATATTTCTTTTCCGCCGCAGCGCGAATAATTGTTTTTTATTTTATAGGGAATCCGAAGGAATTTCCTATAAAATAAAAAAGCTGTTGCTCCAGTAGATTATTCATCTACTTTCGCAACAGCTTCTTTTTTTGTGTACTTTAAACTATGCAATTTCTTCCTCTTCTACTGCCGCTTTTTCATAACCCTCCAAAATAATTCTCTGAATGCGGTCCCTGGTCTCAGAATTAATCGGATGGGCAATATCACGGTATTCACCATTACCTGATTTTCTACTTGGCATAGCAATAAACAGTCCCTTATCCCCTTCAATTACTTTAATATCATGAACGACAAATTCATCATCCAAAGTAATAGAAACTATTGCTTTCATCTTGCCTTCCTTTGTTACTTTTCTTACTCTCACATCTGTAACCTGCATAGCAATCCCCCTATTTACAATACATATCTTTCGTTCTTCTCTACAACGATCCTTATCGGCTCCCCCTCATTTTTATAGCTTGTATTAGCGCGGATTGTACCTCTGCTTTCTACGATGCAGTTTTCAATATACACATTGTCGCCAATATATACATCATTCAGAATAATAGAATTCTTAATGGTACAGTTATTCCCTACAAATACCTCTTTAAACAATACGGAATTCTCTACTGCGCCATTAATAATGCAGCCGCTGGCTACCAGGCTGTTCTTTACATTTGCGCCCATATTATATTTTGCTGGAGGCAGGTCTTCTACCTTAGAATAAATATTCGGATACTCATTAAAGAAATAATCCCTGGTTTCCTTCTCTAAAAAGTCCATATTTGTCCTGTAATAAGAATCTACAGTAGCAATGTTGCTCCAATAGCTGTTCATCTCATAAGCATAAATTTTCTTAACATTCTTATGCCGAATCAGAATGTCCTTTACAAAATCATGACGTTCTTCTTCTATGCACCGCTCAATCATCTCAATTAACTGACGTCTGCGGATTACATAAATACCGGTAGAAATCATAGTTTCACTTGTCTCTACTGGTTTTTCTTCAAACTCTACAATCCTTCCATCGGCAGCGGTCTTTACTGTACCAAAACGGGTGGCATCCTCTTCCTTGCCCAATTGCTTTGTCACTACGGTAATATCCGCCCTCTTTGCAATATGGTAGCTTAAAACCTCGTTAAAATCCATTTTATATATGCAATCGCCAGAGGCAATTACTACATACGGCTCATGGCTATCTTTCAAAAACTCCAGATTCTGCGCAATCGCATCGGCAGTTCCCCGATACCAGAAGCCGTTATCCTGAGTAATCGTAGGAGTAAACAAATACAAGCCTCCCTGTTTACGTCCAAAATCCCACCATTTGGAAGAATTCAGATGGCTATTTAGGGATTTTGCATTGTACTGCGTCAGTACGGCAACCTTCTGAATATGAGAGTTAGACATATTGCTGAGTACAAAATCAATCGCGCGGTATCCTCCTACCATAGGCATCGCTGCTGTTGCCCTTCTATTGGACAGTTCCTTCATCCTGTTGCTGTTTCCTCCAGCCAAAACAATTCCTATCGCTCTCATTTTATATCACCTGCCTTTATTATAGATCCACCGCTCTCTAACATTCCTCCCGGATAATCCGATGGAATGGTTTCTCCCAGGATAGCCGTATTCTTTCCAATCTTTATACCGCCTGGTACAACAGAACCTTCTCCAAAGGTTGCCAGACCAAATGCGTATACATCGGGTTTCCATTTATTTTCTGCCTCTTCGCCAATACCGATTTGACAGTCGTTTCCAATCTTTACCTTTTCAGCAAGGATACCCTTGTCTATCACTGTCCTGTCGCCTATATAGGAACCGTCCATAATAATAGAGTTCCTTATTACAGCCCCTTCTCCAATGTATACCCCTGCTCCAATAACAGAATTATACACCTCGCCGTAAATCTCCGCGGATTCACTGATAAGAGCCTTGTCTATTACTGCATCCTTAGAAATGTACTGCGGCTGTATCTGATCGGTTTTGGTATAAATCTTCCAGAACTCCTCATACAAGTTAAACTCAGGAATCAGATCAATAAGCTCCATATTAGACTCCCAATAAGAGCCGAGAGTTCCTACATCCTTCCAGTATCCATTATACTCATAAGCAAAAATACGGTCTCCCCGCTCATGGCAGTATGGAATAATATGTTTTCCAAAGTCGCAGCCCTTCTGATCCTTTAATGTAATCAGAGCTTCTCTCAGCACCGGCCATGAGAAAATGTAAATTCCCATAGATGCCAAATTGCTCCTTGGCTTCGGAGGCTTTTCCTCAAACTCCTGAATTCTCTTTGTTTCATCGGTAATAACAACGCCAAAACGGCTTGCCTCTTCCATTGGAACCGGAATTGTTGCAATCGTAATATCCGCCTTATTTGCCTTGTGGAATTTAAGCATAACCTCGTAATCCATCTTATAAATATGGTCTCCGCCTAAAATCAGCACATATTCTGGATTGTAATATTCCATATATTCCAGATTCTGGAAAATTGCATTTGCCGTTCCGGTATACCACTGGCTGTTTGTGCTCTTTTCGTATGGCGGAAGGATAGATACGCCTCCAACGTTACGGTCTAAATCCCAAGGGATTCCAATACCAATATGCGTGTTCAGACGTAACGGCTGATATTGGGTCAATACGCCTACGGTATCTACACCGGAATTAATACAATTGCTCAATGCAAAATCAATAATACGGTACTTGCCGCCAAATGCTACTGCTGGCTTTGCAATCTGGGCAGTCAGCACTCCCAGACGGGACCCTTGTCCACCTGCTAAAAGCATGGCGATCATTTCTTTCCTTATCACGTAATCACCTCTTGTCAATTTAATACTGCTATTATACCATTCTTTTCTAAAAAAGTGAATCATTTTTCCTAAATATTTTATTCTATTTGTATTTTTTTTCAACAAAATAGACAAAGACACACAGTTCTATCGTCCTATTCTAATTTTCTGTTTGTTTTTCCTACAAAAACGGGTATAATAGCAGTATAGAAAATTAAAGAATAGGGAGTGTTCTTATGTATAAAATTGATTTTTCCCATCCGTGCCATGTTCATTTCATTGGTATTGGCGGCATCAGCATGAGCGGCTTTGCCGAACTGCTACATAGCGCTGGTTTTACCGTCTCCGGCTCTGACCATACCAAAAGTCATATTACCGAGCATTTGGAGAAGCTTGGCATCCATATTATATATGAGCAGACATCCTCCAATATTACCTCTGACATTGATTTTATCGTATACACTGCCGCCATTCATCCAGATAACCCTGAATTTGCAAAGGCAAAAGCAGACGGTATTCCTATGATGGAGCGTGCGGAAATGGTTGGCCAGATCATGAAAAACTATGAAACTGCCATTGCGGTCGCCGGTACCCATGGAAAAACTACCACTACCTCTATGCTCTCTCATATCCTTCTTGCCGGAAATATGGACCCTACTATATCTGTAGGCGGCATTCTAAAGGCTCTGGGCGGCAATATCCGAATTGGAGACTCCGGCAATTTCCTGACAGAAGCCTGTGAATATACCAACAGCTTTTTAAAATTCAATCCTACCTTAAGCATTATCCTGAATATTGAAGCAGAGCATTTAGACTTTTTTAAAGATCTTGAAGACATACGCCGTTCCTTTCAGCTTTTTGCCAAACGGCTTCCGGAAACCGGTGTCCTTATTATTAACGGTGAAATCAAAAATTATCAAGAAATCTGTAAAGATATTTCCTGCCCATATCTCGCCTATAGCCTGACAGACAGCTCCTGCAGCCTTTTCGCTTCCAATATTTCCTATGATGAACAGGGCTTTGGAAGCTTTGATGTAATATACCATGGAAAAAATTTGGGACGGGTTTCTCTTCATGTCGTAGGCAGGCACAATATATCCAATGCGCTGGCAGCTATTGGCGCTTCTCTTTCTCTCCATATTGATATGGAGCATATTAAAGAGGGACTTTCTGCCTTTCACGGTACAGATCGCCGTTTCCAGCACAAAGGCTGCATAAAGGGAATTACCATTATCGACGATTACGCCCACCACCCGACAGAAATCCGCGCTAGCCTTACGGCTGCAAAGCAGTTGGAGTCGAAACAGGTATGGTGCGTTTTCCAGCCTCATACCTACTCCAGAACCAAAGCCTTTTTAAAAGAATTTGCTCAGGCTCTTTCTCTTGCAGATAAAATTGTCCTGGCTGATATTTATTCCGCAAGAGAAGTCGACACAGGCGAGATTTCTTCTCAGGACCTCCAAAAAGAGCTTGAGGCTTTGGGAAAAACCGCGTGGTATTTTCCATCCTTTGATGAAATTGAAAACTTTTTATTAGAAAATTGTTCCAACGGCGACCTGTTGATAACTATGGGCGCTGGAAACATTGTAACTGTGGGCGAAGACCTTCTTGGATTATAGTTATCCACATTATCCACACCCTTATCAACATTTTGCTGGTAAACGAGGTGTGGATTTTTTGTCGAATTTTCTGCCCCCTCTTTTATTGCGGTTTCCCATATTGTTCTATATATAATATATTTATCCACAAATTCCACACTATCCACTTTTTTTATTTTTCTGAAAGGCCCAAAAAATAGCCTATTTTCAAGAGTTTTTTTCTATGTTATACTTAAAAAAATAAGAAAATTTTTATCGTTTGACAACCTTACATATAAACTAGGAGCGATGTTTTATGGGCAAATTAAATCTAAGCGCAGAAGAAAGCTTTGCGGCTACTTCTGTTTCTAATACATTTATCGACTACTACATGCCTGCTGCAAGCGGAAGCTTTGTTAAGGTTTACCTTTATCTGCTGCGCTGTATGTATCAAAGTCCAGAGTCCCTTTCTATTTCTTACCTGGCCGACCAGCTAGAAGAAACGGAAAAGGATATTCTCCGCGCCCTAAAATACTGGGAAAAGGTAAAAATTTTAAAGCTTCAGGCAGATGAAGACGGCATGGTGTCCTCTATTTCACTTCTGACCCCCGCCAAGCCTGTACAACAAAGTACAGTCTTTGAACCTTCTGTTTCGCCTGTTCAGGCCGACCTGCCGAAGGTTTCCCTTCCAGAGCGTCCGGCATACACAGCGGAACAGATTACTGCGCTTTCCAATGACGAAGAAGTAAAGTGGATTGCTACCATTATAGAAAACTACCTCTCCCGTCCGCTGCGGCCAAAGGATTTGGATTTAGTCCTCTACCTGTACGACTCTCTCCACTTTAGCGCAGAACTTATCTTTTATTTATATGAGCATTGTATTTCAAAAGGCAAAAAAAGCTCTTCTTATATAGAAGCAGTCGCTCTTTCCTGGGCGAATCAGGGGATTACTACGGTAGAGGAAGCAGAAAACGCTTCTATTCAGTATAATTCCGGCTATACGGCCGTCACAAAAGCTTTTGGACTGAACCGTATGCCAGGGGCTGCTGAACGCCGCTATATTGACAGCTGGCTTTCCGGGTTTGGTTTCTCTATCGAGATTATTACCGAGGCCTGCAACCGCACCCTGCTAAACACCCAGAAACCGGATTTTAAGTATGCCGACCGTATCTTAACAAACTGGCGTAAAAAAAATGTTGCTTCCCTTGCTGATATAAAAAAGCTGGACAGCGAATTCAATGCTTCCAAAACTGTACGAACCGCCCCTTCTGAGGTACAGGCAAAAACTTCTAACCGTTTTCATGCCTTTCCTCAAAGAAGCTATTCTAAAGAAGACTATTCTCATATAGAAAAAGAGCTTCTGCGCCGCCAGCTTAAAGTATGACCTGATATTAAGAAAGGCTTATTTCCATGTTAAAAAATCTTCCTTATACAAAAATAATGAATACCTATGAAGAACGCCGTCTTCAAGCCCGGCACGATGCCCTGGTCCGATACGGCGAAATAAAAGAAGCTATCCCTGAATATGCCGCTTTGGAGGAAAAATTGGCTTCTAACAGCATTTCCTATGCTAAAATGGCTCTTTCTGGAAACACTAGCTCTATGGACAAGCTAATTCAGGAAAATGCTTCCATTATCCAACAGAAAGAAAAGCTTTTACTAAAACACGGCTTTCCCAGGGATTATTTAGAACCGGCCTACGCCTGTCAGGATTGTCAGGATACCGGCTATATAGGCAGTGAAAAATGCCACTGCCTGAAGCAGGCCATTGTAAACTTTCTCTATTCCCAGTCCAACCTAAGCTCTATTCTGAAAGAGGAAAATTTCTCCACCTTCCAAACGGGCTATTATCCAAACGACTGGGCTGAGGAAAGCACCGGCCTTACTCCCCGTGACAACATCCTGCGGGTTTTGGCAGAATGCCGCCTTTTTATTCAGGATTTCGACAAAAAACGGGACAGCCTTCTGCTTTATGGCAACACAGGCGTAGGAAAAACCTTCCTATGTAACTGTATCGCAAAAGAGCTTTTAGATACCTCCCATACGGTAGTTTATCTGACGGCCTTCCAGCTTTTTGACATTCTGGAAAAATATAAGTTTAACCGGGTTCCAGAGGAATATCCGGCGCTAGAAGAAAAGGTTCGCTACATTCTGGACTCAGACCTTCTTATTATCGACGATCTGGGAACAGAGTCTACGAACAGCTTCCTGGCAGCCCAATTATATCTTTGCGTTAACGAACGGCTTTTAAAGCAAAAATCTACTATTATTTCTACTAACCTGTCTGTGGACGACCTAAACAAACTCTATAGCGAACGAGTGTTTTCCCGGATTATAAGCAGTTATCGTCTCCTTAAAATAACCGGGACAGATATACGTTTAAAAAAAGCTTTTTCCTGAATTTCTCTTGACGAAATAAGTCGGAAATGATATAAAAGACTTGGCTTCGTACCTTATAAACTTTACATATATACTTTATGGAGGAATTTGATTATGTCAGCACAAGACAAGCAAATTGAAACTATTCCTGTAGGGAAGCTCGGAATTATCGCCCTGGAAAGCAGCAAATCTCTTGGACAGAAGGTCAATGATTATATCGTTGACTGGCGGCGTTCTAAGGAGAGCGAGCACAAAAGCACTATTTCTTTCTCAGGCTATCAACGGGATTCTTATCTGATTGATGCAAAATGTCCGCGGTTTGGTTCTGGCGAAGCAAAGGGCATGATTTATCAATCTGTCCGTGGAGCAGACCTTTACATCCTTTTGGATGTGTGTAACTACAGCCTAACCTATACGGTTTGCGGCCACACAAATCATATGTCCCCAGACGACCATTATCAGGACCTAAAAAGGATTATCGCCTCTGTTGGAGGCAAAGCGCGCCGCATTACGGTTATTATGCCTTTCCTCTATGAAAGCCGGCAACATAAAAGAAGCGGAAGAGAATCCTTAGACTGCGCCCTTGCTCTCCAGGAGCTTTCTCATATGGGCGTGGACAATATCATTACCTTTGATGCTCATGACCCAAGAGTTCAGAATGCTATTCCGTTGAATGGATTTGAAACAGTCCAGCCCACCTACCAATTTATCAAAGCGCACCTTAAAAATAGTCCTGACATTCAGGTTA
>CATKYY010000023.1 GCA_949841225.1 uncultured Acetivibrio sp. | reverse complement strand
ACTTCATCAGAAAATGTATTTATATCTGCGCCGTCTTTCAGATGATAAACAGCGCCTGTAAAAGTATTCGCATTCATCAGATGCATCATGGACGCCGCATCATCAATATTCTCAAATTGGCTCTCTGGCAATCCCAGGGTATTTGTAAGCTCCTCTGTTTTGCTGATGTCAAATTTGCCTGGCGCATCCATAACCGCATTTTCCTGATTTCCCCCGCAAATGGCGAACAGATCCTCTTCATCGTAAGCCTCCAGCACTATATCCCACACCTCCAGAGCATCCGTATATTTCACTTTTTCTTCGCTCTGGTCCGCCTCCGGCAGCCTCTTTTTACTACTGCAACCAAGCAGATTCAAAAATACCAATGTTATTAAAAACGCCATAACTGCTCTTTTCATCTCTAACCTCATTTCCGCACAGCCCTTTGCCCACAGCAAAGCTTATGTCTGCAAATTGAAATTTTATCTGTTTCATCACTATATTTCCATAATATAAATAAATTTATTCTATCTCTGGTCAGTCTTTGCAGATAAAAAAACAAAAGCTGCTGCAAAACTTAAAAATCCTGTTTTACAGCAGCCTCTACCGCATGTATCATATATGATTTAATTTTTCTCCAGCATCTCGACCGTTTCTTGATGCAGCATACGTTTATTTTGATTTGCATCCAGAAAGCACCCGTACAGCAAATCAATAATAACCAAAACCGGAAATTGGGGAGAAATCAGATTCCCATAATCCAGATTTTTTAATGCCGCTACCATCACCCGTTCATTAACGAAGCTATGCTTGGCCGGATTGCCTGTAATCAAAACTGTTTTAGCTCCGCGCTGATGAGATTGTTCCAAAGCAAAAAGCACTTCTTCCTTTGTTCCGCTCAAGGATATGCCTATTACCATATTATCCTGGTTTTGGAAAATAGCCGCCATCTTAATCATATCTCTTTGGTCGCAGGATTCCATCAATACTCCCAGCCGGACAAACCTCCGTTTCATCTCTTCTGCTACCAGTCCTGAGCTTCCAATCCCTACCGCCAGAACCCGTTTCGCTTCTCCAATCATCTGACAGATTCTTTTTATCTGTTCTTCGTCCACAATATTAGAGGAACGCCGCAATAAATCATTATAACGATTAAGCACCATCTGGGATGAGATCGATATTCTGTCATTGATATTCACAAAAGTCTGCTGATACTGATAAATAAATTCACGATAACCCCGAAATCCCAGTTTTTTAGCAAATCTGGAAAGAGACGCCTCCGAAACGTACAATCTTTCTTTCATTGCACGAATAGAAAAATCCTGCTTTTCTTTATTGCCAACAAAGAAATCCGCAATCACCTGCTCCCCTTTTGTAAAACATTCATACCGGTCAATAATTGTAGGAATAATATCTTCCGTATACATCCTATGCACTCCTTACTTAAAACCCGCGCCGGTGTTTTTTTCTAATCGTCAACGCCTAACATATCATTAATCGCATTTTTATAAAGAATGGCCTTCGCTCCATAGATAGCCTGAATCCCCCCGTCTATCTCAAACACGGCGGCTGCTCCCATCTCTTTGAGCAATTCCTTATCTACTGCCTTAGGGTCTTTCACACTAACGCGCAGCCGGGTAATACAGGCGTCCACATCTTCAATATTGGCTGCATCGCCAAGAGCCTTCAATATAGCCTTCGCTTCCTCTACAATAGAAGACTTATCATCTACTTTAGGGGCATCCTCTGCATCCTCAGAATCATCCCGTCCAGGCGTCATGAAATTAAATTTCAAAATAGCAAATTTAAAAGTCACATAGTATAACGCCGTCCAACAAAGTCCAAATGGAATTTGCAAGATCCAGTTTGTTTTCCCATTCCCCTGTAATACGCCGAATAAAAGAAAATCAATCAGCCCGCCTGAAAAAGTATTACCAATCCTTATACTCAGCAAATCCGCTATTAAGAAGGATACGCCGTCAAAAAACGAATGAACTACATATAATATCGGCGAAACAAATAAAAACATATACTCTAACGGCTCTGTAATTCCGGTAATAATCGATGTAAGAGCAACGCTTAAAAAGATTCCGACATATTTCTTCCTCTTCTCCTTATCTACGCAATGATACATAGCCAGGGCGGCTCCCGGCAGTCCGAACATCATGGTACTGAAACGGCCTGCAAAAAATCTGGTTCCTTCTGTAAATAATCCAACATGGCTTGGGTCTGCCAACTGGGCAAAAAAGATTTTCTGCGCGCCTGCAATAGCTTCGCCGGCAACTACCTCCACGCCGCCCAATTCCGTATACCAAAACATAGGATAAATCATATGGTGCAGGCCAACGGCTCCGCATAACCGCATTAAAAATCCGTATAAGAAAGTACCAATTACTCCTGTAGAAGCAATTCCTTCTCCCGCCAGTACCAACAGATTCTGAAGCGGCGGCCATACAATATAAAACGCCACGCCCACTAAAATAGCAGCTACTGAGGTAATAATCGGCACGAACCTTGAACCGCCAAAAAATCCCAGTACCTGAGGCAGCTGGACGCTTCTGTATTTATTATGCAGCTTTACTGCAACTGCGCCCATAACTAAAGCTCCAATAACTCCCGTATCAATAGCAGAACCCTCCGGGTTAAAAATAGACAGCATTACAGCAGTCGTCCCATTCATGATGAGAAAACCTACTACGCCTGAAAGAGCGGCTACGCCCTTGTCCTTCTGAGCTAATCCAACGCACAAGCCAATACACAATAGCAGCGACAAATTAGAGAATACTGTATTTCCTGCCGCCGCCATAATTTTGAAAATAGCCTGTAAAAACGGCACATTTAGCATAGGATAACTAATAAGCGCTGCCTCGCTGCTCAATGCGCTTCCTATTCCAAGCAGCAAGCCGGCCGCCGGTAAAATTGCAATCGGCAGCATAAAGGATTTACCTATTTTCTGTAACGTCTTAAACATAATTTACCTCACATCCCCTTCTCATTGCTGATTTCCCTGACAAATCTCTCTGTAATCTGTTTCGGCCTGGTAATTGCCCCGCCTACCACTGCGCTATGCACAGAACAATCTTCAAACACCTTTCTCAATTCCTGAGGCGTATTAATTTTTCCTTCTGCTATAATTGGCGTCTGTAATTCTTCTACGCATTTTTTCAGCAATTTATAATTTGGACCGTCCAAATTTTCAGAATATGGCGTATAACCGCACAAAGTCGTTCCAATCGCATCAAATCCAATTTCTTCCGCATGTTTACACTCCTCATAGGTGGAGCAGTCGGCCATTGCAAGAAGATTATTTTTATGAATCAATTCTACAAGCTCTTCCAGGCTCTCTCCATTGGGGCGCTTTCTTAACGTGGCATCCAGAGCGATAATCTCGCAGCCGCACTCTAAAAGCTCTTCTATCTCTTTTTTTGTCGGCGTAATATAAATATCGCTATCCGAATAATTTCTTTTCACAATTCCGATTACTGGCAAATCCACTACTTCCTTAATCGCCAGTATATCCTCCTTCGACTGAGCTCTGATACCTGCCGCTCCCCCCTGCTTTGCCGCCAAAGCCATCCTGGACATTATAAAACTGGAATGTAACGGCTCGTCCGGTAGCGCCTGGCAGGAAACAATTAATTTTCCCTTCAATTTTTCTAACATAATTACAAATCCTCCTCCTTAAAATTTCTTTAACTGCGTTCATTCTACAACACCTATGCCTTTTATTCAATATTTTAAAAGGCTTTAGATTTTAGTTTCAAAACTTGTTACTTTTTCCTAAAAAAATACTATATTTTTGAAATTTCTTTCTAAAAACTCCTATAACCCAGCAAATCTAAGAGATTTTTTAATGCACTTTTTAGTAAACTCAAAAAGTATTCCTATTTTAAAACAAAAAAATAAGCCGGAAACCTGTTTCCAGGTTCCCAGCCCATGAACGCTGCGCCTTTTGGCAGTATGTTTTTATTCTTTTTTTCTCTTTTTGGACTTCTCCGGCTTCAAATAACCGCTTAGGCCGGTAGTCAGTAATTGGAATACGGTCTCCTCCGTTTCCTGATTATTAGGAAGTATTCCCTCCACCACATATTTAGCATACATCACCGTAGAAGTAAGCACATGAAGCCATAGTAAATCCTGATTAATCCTCTTCAAGCTGGGAAACACCTTTTGAAAAGCATGAACCATTCCAATAAAAGTATGGAAATAACTCACATCCCGGCTCCTGTCATATTCTGGAAAAAAAGCGCTGTCCCGAAACCGATGATAAAATACCGTTTCATCTGGATGAGACACCCAAAACCGGAAATAAGGCAGCCATAAACTTTTCACTGCGCCCATAGGATCAATGACCATGGTCAGGGGATTGAACCTCAAATGTTCAAAAATCTCCTCCGCTTTCTTGTCTACATAAGTAAAGCACTCTACTATCAGTTGATCCTTGCTATCAAAATGGCGGTAGATCGCTCCAGGAGAAATTCCCGCTAAATCGCTGACGTTCTGGATACGCACCCCTTCTAAACCATACTGCCGCACAGCCTTCATTGTTGCAAAAATAATTCTGGTTTTGGTGTCATCCAACAGTAAGCAACTCCTCTCATAAAATAAAACTCTGTTTTTTACTGAAAGAAATTATCAATTTCTTTCTTTATATCTTCCGGTTTTAAATTCTTTAGCAAGTATCCCTCTGGTTTTAAACTCATTACTTTTTTCACACTCTCTGGGTCCCGCCTGTCGGTCAGGAAAATAACCGGCAAATCTGCAAATTCTTTCTCCGAACGTATCATTTTCAATATCTGACTGCCGTCGCAAACCGGCATTTCATAATCCATCAAAACCAAATCCGGCCTGTCCAGGCTAATCGCCCGGATCGCTCCCATTCCTGACTCAGCCAATCCAATCTCATAGTCCTTACGCAACAGCTCATTCATAAAATGCCGTATCATTTTGGAATCATCTACAATAAGTACTTTCTTCTTGTGCTCCGCTTCCTCTTTCTCCTTCTGGACGTTGCGTTTCTCCAAATACTTTTCTACCTCGTCCATAGCATTTTCAGGCTTGATAGAAATCCCAACTCCCTTTTCAGGCAATCGGGATGCAACGGCGCAGTAAGCAAAATATCCTGCTCCCCCCGTATTAAACAATAAGCTGATCCGCATTTTTTCTCTTTTAAATACTTTCTGGAACTGCTCATAGGACAGAAGATTTTCCCCTTTAAATTCATAGGCCTCCATCTCTGAAAAGTGCTCCATAATACGCCCTACAAACTGCCGCGCCATATACCTGGCGGCATTAATCACCATACTGTCTAACTTATTTATCTGAAGTCCCATGGCCTTTCCCACGGTATTAATTAAAAGCTTTTCTTCAAAAACCAGAAGAATCTCTTGTTTTTTCTTATCCTGCCGCCTTTCATAAGTCAGACGGTAATATACCCCATTTCCAAATTTCTCCCCGCCGTAAGCGCTGCTAACCATTTGAGCCTCAAGATGAAACATATCGAACACAAGCTTGGTAATTATCTTTTTTATAGCCTCAAGCTCATCCTCCGGTAAAAGCTTTTCCCATCTTCCAACACATTTTCCAGTAATAGCAAGGTCTTCTGTCAAAGTATGCCCCATCAGCCAGCCAGTACAAACGCCCAAAAAATGCTCTACTGCTTCATGGCTGTATTTCGTCTGTTCCAGCTCTTCTTCCAGAGCAGGAAGCGTATTCTCCTGAAATCCCCTATGTATTCGGATATGCTGCTCCAAACCATCATAGCCGATAGATTCCATATAAGCTTCTTCTTTTTTAAAATGTTTCAAAATATGTCCTTTAAAGAACTTAATACCTTCCTGGCACAACCATTCACTATCCATCTCTTCTTCTTTAAGTGCAAACAGTTTATTGATAATTTTAAATAATTGTTGATGCTCTTTATCAATGGCGCTTATTCCAATGTTATACTCCTCCCGCCATTCAAATTGAGTAGCCATACAAAATTCCTCCTTGTCCAACTAAATTCATATAAATACTATATTATTTATTTTAAATTTCTTTCAAACAAACTTTAGAATTATAACTGCTTGTATTTTATAAAAACAATGTATAAAAGCGCTTCTGATTATATAATACGTTGACATACAAAAGCTGTGCAATATTTATTTTTCAAACGCCCTCCGACACCCGTATGCTTCCTATCTCTGCACAAATCTTTTCTATAGTCCCTACATCCAGTCCTTCTCCAATGATATGAACAATTTCATGGTGGTTTTCCGTAATAAGCCAGTTAAATTTTTTATCTGTTATATAATAATCTGCTGATAAATAGGTATCGCAAATCACAAGATAAACCACAGCGGGATTACATTCTGCAATCCAGTATTTTGTATCTCGCTCATCGTCTTCTAACAAAAGATATACGCTGTCGCACTTTACTATTTCAGGCAGCCTTTGCAGCCACTTATAGAAATTTTCATTTTGGTATGCAAAATCATAAATTCTGCCAATACCTTTTTGGAATCCATTTTGAATATTCGACCAATGCAGTCCATAGTCCCTTGCATATTGACCGTCTAAAAAACGCTCCAACACCTGATTATAAATATTCTGCCATTCATACATACCCAAAAACCTGAAATCATTTTCAGATATTTTATGCTCTGTCATATATTCAGCCACCTCGCGCCGGAATCCAGTCCACTTACCCATGCAACCGCTATTCCTCCTCTCCGCAATATTCAAAAAGTTCTGTCCCAATAGAAACGCTTTTCTGATACGCAACTTATTTTTTTCAGATATTCCGCTTTTCTATTATGGAATATACCTTTGGAAAAGCTTCTCTCCATTTCTTCACAAAACAGACGGCTAATTTCCGGTTCAAAAATATTATAAATCAAAGGCTTGACCTCTTGAAGTAAGGCTTCCACCCGTTTCCTGCTGATTTCTTTATCAAAAAATCCAACAGCAGCATTACTCCAGAAAAATGTTCTTGAAAAATATCCATCGTCAAAGTTCCATATATCGCTCGTCCAATACCCCCTTGTTCCATTCATAGCAAACAGATTGTCGCTTTCCTTAAAAAGAAGGATGAACAGATATTGAAAAAAAATATATTTTAATCTTAAGGAACCATTAAAAATTCTTAGGAATAGCTGCCGGAGATTATCATCGCTAAAAGCGACCGTAGTATTAAACAAAGAAACCTAGTCCAGCATATAAAAGCTTTGCAAAACATCTATATCTGTTTCATAAAGCTCCATGGCTATTTGCAGGTCTTTTTCCTTACCAGTCACGTTCGCCAATAGCATCCTCTACATCGATACCAACGTCAAACCAACGCAGAATATATTCCACTGTTTCAGCAATGCTTTCCCTCGCGCTAGTTTCTATTTCACTGTCGTTATCCTCAAATTCTTCCTGCAAGTCATTAATTGCCAAAGTCATTTCATCAAATTTTTCCTGTATTTTTTCTAAATCCTTTTCCCCGGTCTCTAAAAAAATAATCACATCCTGTATCAAACTCTTGACCTTATCTACCAGAAAATCAGGAAAATATCCGTCCTGATACATGTCTTCAAGCAGCTTGTAATCCCTATCAAATTCTTTCATATTCATCCTCCATATTCTTTCAACCTGTAAACCGCGCTATTTTCCTTACTCTATTATACACAGCCTTCCAGCAAATTACAATAAGCGCAAGAATTTGTAAGACAGAACATTTCTACTCCAATATCTCTTCCCTGCTAACGGAAATCAGTTCATTATACTCTCTATGTTCACAATAAAAATACAGCGTTTCATGGGAAATATCCATACAAGTCCCAATCCGTCCAGACGCCTTCAACTGCTCCAGGTCAATATTTGCAGCCGCAAGAATTGACCTGATTTCCTGCATATCTGTGCAACTCTCCCCATAATTATTAGCAGCCTCAAACAACATATCTAAAATAAACTGTTCTGTATTGGCGGCCAATTTTTGGAAGGTTATAAAATCGTCCTCTGTACTTACATAGACAGGAGGGTCGGTTTTACCATCAAGTAAATCTTGACGCAAATAACCTGCATTCCATACTCCCTGATTTTCGCACCAAATTAATACGTAATCCGATGTGATAGTATTCCACTGTTCCATAGGAAGCTGCCAAAGGCTAAAATATTCATTATCTGAATACTTTTCTTGGTTTCCATTCTCTACCGCCTCCTCAAACTCCTCTTTCCATTCTCCTTCTAACTCCTCTTTAATTGCCTGATATGTAGTAAAAATCTCATCCGGTGCATTAATCATATGAAGAGCTGTGTTTACGCTATCTTTTCCATATTTTAATAAGAAACTGCGATAGCCGGAAGGAAGAACCGCTCCGACAGCTTGCTCCGCTGCCTGAATCTCCTGTTCTGTAAAGCCTTCATGCTCCTCTTCGCAAAAAAAGTCCATTAGTTCCTGAAGTTTTACGCCATATGTTAGTTCCATGTGCAGGATACCTCCTTAAAATATATTATTAACATCCATCTACTTTATCAAATTTACTACTTTCAAGTTCTCTAAATATCTTCGTTCATCGTTAAATTCGCATGAAATCTTGTAGTATTATTTCAGGCAGAACACAAAAATGCTCTGCCTAGAATATTTCGCTTATTCTTTTCAAGTATGTTTCTGTCGTTTCTTCTATCAAACCAAATTTCTTCCAGATTTTATTCAAGATAATATTGTCCGCTATCTATAACTCTTTTAATGTAGATACTATAGCTACTATCCCTTTCTCTGCCTATATTTTATCACATTCCACACGAACAAGCCACACATATTTTTTAACCGGCTTATTCTTACAGCATTCCGCAGAGACATTACAGCCAACCTCAAAACCCCGCTTCTTCACCCTCAGCTTTTTTGTTTTCTATGCAGCAAATAGAATACTATCTCGCGCCGTCCATCCAGGAACCATATGCCTGCTCCTTAATATACTCTACAGGCAGTCTGTTAAATTCCTCTAATGTATCACATAGTTCACGATCATAATGCGTACATAATTGAACTTTCTTTCCTTGCAATAAATAGTAGGTATTAATATGGATTTTCTTACGAGAATCACCAAGGCTTATATATATAATATATTGTTTATCACGCCAGCCAGGCATTTCTAGTTTTGACTCTTTTATAATATTATCCACAGGAATCTCAATAAAATCTCCCACATCCTTTGTTGTTTGAGTTTTCTTTTTTAACCGGTCAAATATCCCCACTATAGCTACCTTTCCCTTTTCAGATTTTCAGCAATGGAATCCTTATTAATATGTATTACTTTGTATCATAAGCTTTCCATTTCTCAATGTTTCCATATGATTACTAACATTAAACTCTATCGACTCGATGTCGCTATGACAAATCTTCGCTTTTACTTATGGTAAGGCTGTCCATAACATACCTAAATGCAAAAAATCTCATAATATGATTACGGACAGAAAACCTTTAAAATTTTCTGCCCTGCAATGATCAGTTTACTTTTTTCAAATATACTTTTGCTGTTTCTTCTGTCAAGTCAAATTTCTCACAGATTTGCTCTAAAATAGCATCGCCCGATACCTGTAACTCTTTTAAAGTCAATATCATAGCCGTTATTCCTTTATCAAGTCCTTTCTGAATCCCTTTCTCTTCCACGCCTTTACTCAAATTACACATAAGCGATACCCCACTTTCCAATGTCTGAGTCATTCTAATATGAAAATCTTCCTCTAATATCTGACATTTATCCTGTGAACCTGTTTCTGTGGATAGAAGCACATACTTTCGCCCTTACTTATGGTACGGCTCTCCCTTCATAATCCGATAGCTTCGGTAAAGCTGTTCTAAAAGTATCATCCGCATCATCTGGTGAGGAAAGGTCATTCTGGAAAAACTCAATTTATCATCTGCCTGTTTCAAAATAGTCTCATCCAGTCCCAGGGAGCCGCCAATTACAAAAGTAATATGGCTGGCTCCCCTTACCCCAAGCTTCTCTATTTTCTCTGAAAGCTCTACAGAATCTAACTGTTTTCCTTCAATAGCCAAAGCAATTACATAAGAATCCTCCCGAATATATTTCCTCAGACGTTCTCCCTCTCTGGCTTTTATCTGAAGCTCCTCTGCCGCACTAGCTGAGTCTGGCGTTTTCTCATCCGCCACCTCTATAATTTCCAGCCTACAATAGCGAGAAAGTCTTTTCTCATATTCTCGGATTCCATCAGAAAAGTATTTTTCCTTTACCTTCCCTACGCACAAAACTGTAATTCGCATATTTATACACCAATCCGATAGCCTTT
Organism: uncultured Acetivibrio sp.; assembly: GCA_949841225.1. Classification (GTDB taxonomy): domain Bacteria; phylum Bacillota; class Clostridia; order Lachnospirales; family Lachnospiraceae; genus Velocimicrobium. Next base: position 11,059 of record CATKYY010000023.1, on the reverse strand, counting down.
TTTATAAATCCTGCCAGGCTCCAGACAGTTCAGTCCCGGTTTTTTCTCCAGATCCTTACAGCTGCCCGTATTATCGCACCGCCCATCCCATGGTTCCAGACATACATAAGGAGCTCCCGGCTTCGCCCAGATACCAACGCTTCCAAAGCCTTCGCAAGAAAGAGTTACATAAACGCTTTTATCCGGCCGTAAAACAGAAACCTCTGTAATCTGTCCATCATCAAAAATCAGAGCATCCCTATCAAACAAATGCTTTTCAATAAGGCGGCGGCCCTCCTTTAAAGAAAGCTCATAAGTTTCATCTGGTACGCCAAGCCCGGTTTTCGGATCAATTAAAAGATATACAAGCCGCTCCTTTCCTGGAAAATACAAACTGTATTCCTTCCCCTCCTTTTCCATTTCCGGCAACAGGAATCCCGGATGGCCTCCCAGTTTAAAATACATCTTCTCCTCTCCACGGTTTTCCACTTCCCAGGAAACCAAAAGATTATTTTCTTCCAACTGGTGTATTACACGAAAGCAAAAGTCAAAAGGATAGCTCTTTTTCGTCTGCCCGTCAGCAGAAAGCTCATGAACCGCATAATCCTTACCCATTTCTGTCATAGAAAATACCATATCCCGCGCAAATCCATGCTGTCCTACAGCATAGGCCTGATTCCTATATAAAAACTCATTCCCGGAACAGCGCCCTACAAAAGGAAATAAAACCGGCGCATGACGGTTCCATATCTCAGGCCGCCCATCCCAGATTACCTGCTCCTTTGTTTTCTTATTCCAAAGCTCCCACAGCTCCGCGCCCTTATCATTTATCTTTACTTCCAAAAATTCATTTTCTATTACCCGAATCTCTTCCATCTTTTACCCCATTTCCGCATGGCTTTTTGTACCTATGCCTTTTTATTGTTTCTTTTTCAAATAATAAAATCCATAAGCAGGTATATTAACTCCAATAGGTTTCATCTCCTCCCCGGAAATCAATTCTACATAATCTCCGTCCGTTTCATTAATCCAGGCTGTTTTGTCAAACTCACTGAAATTAAATAAACCTATAACTTTCTCGCCTTCAAAATACCTTCCAATACACAGCACGGAAGGCTCCCAGGTTTCAATCGTCCAGGTATCTGCATTTGATACAAATACCTTTTCTTTTTTCCGTATCCTTTCCAGTTCCTTAAGTTTCTGAAATATTTTTCCTTCTGTTGTATCCGTATCTGAAATATTCTCAGCCAGAGTCCAATTCATCGCTCCCCGGTGGATATATCTGGAATCTGCCGCTTTGTACGGGTCCTCCTTATATGTATAATCGTTGACCTGGCCCATTTCATCTCCACTATATAAAACAGGAATTCCCGACTGCATAAACATATAGGCATGCAGCATAACATCCAGCCTAATAGCTTTTTCCATACCTCCTGCATCCTGCTCAAAGCCTGCCTTCTCTACGCCGCACATAGATGCTGTTGTCCCGCAGAACCTGGCGTCTCCCGTAACCGGATCCGCATTGTAAAGCTCGCCCCGGCTATTACTTTCCCCTGTATAACCCTGAAAATAATCGTTCAGATATTTTTTATGGGAACGCTCTCCAATACCTTCCGTCATCAAAGCGCCATAATCAAGTCCCCATCCAATATCATCATGGCACCGGAGGTAATTTAGAAATACATAATCCTTCGGCAGAGAATTTACAATATCCAGCTGTTTTTTCAACAAGCCCACATCTCTGGTCGCTACGGTATGCCAGGTTGTCGCCATCGTTGTAACATTATAAAGCATATGGCATTCCGGTTTTTCTACTGTGCCAAAATAAGGCGCTACCTTTTCCGGCTCCATAACCACCTCGCCAAGCAAAAGAATTCCCGGACATACGATTTCACTGATAATACGCATCATACGCACAATGGTGTGAACCTGCAAAAGATTCCGGCACGGCGTATTCAGCTCCTTCCAGATATATGGAACCGCATCAATACGGATAACGTCTATTCCTTTATTTGCCAAATATAAGAAATTGTACATCATTTCATTAAAAACTCTCGGATTTTTATAGTTCAAATCCCACTGATACGGATAAAAGGTCGTCATTACAAAGTGATTGACGTCAGGGAGCCAGGTAAAATTCCCTGGAGCAGTGGTAGGAAATACCTGCGGCACCGTTTTTTCATACAAAGACGGTATATAGGAATTATCAAAGAAAAAATAACGGCTCATATACTCCCCATCGCCCTGGCGGGCTCTTTTCGCCCACTCATGATCCTCAGAAGTATGATTCATAACAAAATCCATACAAACATTGATGCCTTTCTTATGGCAGGCGGCTGTCAAACTCTCTAAATCCTCCATAGTACCCAGCTTTTCCTGTACCTTTCGGAAATCTGATACAGCATAGCCTCCATCAGAACGGCCTTCGGGCGTATCAAGGAACGGCATTAAATGAATATAATTTACACTGCATTCTTCAATATAATCCAGCTTGGACTCTACGCCCTTCATATTTCCAGCAAAATTGTCGATATAAAACATCATCCCCAGCATATCGTTTTTTTTGTACCAATCCTTTTTTTCCTCGCGGCCCAAATCCAGGGATTTTAACTCCTCTTTCCTTTCCAGGAAAAAACGCTCCATATTATCGCACAGTTCAGCAAACATAGCGCTGTTCCCATATAATTCCATATAAAGCCAGCGCAGCTCGTCAAGATGTTTTTCAAGCCGTTTTTGATAAACGTTTTCGGTTTCTGGAGCCTGTACCGCCGCCTTTTCATTTACTGTAATATTTTCCTTTTTATTTGCTTGCTGTTTCTTTTTTGTCCTCTTTTTCATAATCTCACCTTTCCCTTTTTTTATATTTTACCAGATTGCTTCCTATGATTCAATTAGAAACCAACAGCCCAGAACAAAGAATCCTGCTCTGCAGGATTCTCCGCCTGCGGCGGGTCGCTTTAGCGGCCTATTTCTTTTCCGCCGCAGTGCGATAATTGTTTTTTATTTTATAGGGAATCCGAAGGAATTTCCTATAAAATAAAAAATAAAGGTTTCCCCATATTATGGAAAAACCTTTATTTTTCAACATATTCGCTGCAGTGTTAATACCTTGATTTCATCAATCTATTCTCATTTTTTATAATTGGAATTTATTTGCCTGCTCATTCTGCCGATGGCTCAGTTCCACCAAGCCCTGGGTATCTTCCGCACATTCGCCGATTGTCTGAGACAGCAACGCCATACTTGCGCTTGTTTCTTCTGTTGACGCTGCATTCTCTTCCACTACGCTTGCCAGGCTGTTAACAGAATCGGTAACAATCTGTTTCAGAGAATTGAGTATTTCTGTTTGTCCTCCAATTTCCTTTGTAACCTTTTCTACCAAAGCAACCTCTTCACTTAAGTACCTAAAAGCTTCCCTGGTTTCATCCAGACACTTCTGCTGTTTCTGCACATTATTTGTCACTTCCTGCATCTTACGAACAGAAACTTCCACATTGCTAACTAATTCTTTTACAATCGCTTCAATCTCTTTTGCATTACCTGAGGATTCCTCAGAAAGGCTTCTGATTTCCTCTGCTACAACAGCAAATCCCCGGCCGGCGTCTCCTGCTCTGGCGGCTTCGATACTGGCGTTCAAAGAAAGCAAATTCGTCTGTGCAGCCAATCCCTTGATAATTTCTATCGTCTTATTAATATCTGAAGCAGAATCGTTGTTCCTATTTGTCTGTTCTGATACTATATCAATCGTTTCAATCGTTACCTTAGTAATCTGATCCAGTTCCTTTATACTCTTAGAAGCAACCATAGAATGTTCTGCCATAGCAGATACGGCCTCTTCCAATTCATGCACGCCGCTCTTTTCAACCTCAATAACGCTGCCAAGCTCCACAATCTTATCATTTACAGTTTCCGTTTCATTCGCCTGATTGGTAGCTCCTTGCGCCAAATCATCAATAGCCTGATTAACATCCTGGATACTGTGTGAAATATCTCCAAATTTCTCACTAAACTTTTCACTGCTCTGATTTAATACTTCTCCCGTATGAAGCACGCTTCCAAGCATGCTTGTCAGGGACTTGCGGACGTCCTCCAGAGAACGCGCCATCGTGCCGATTTCATCCGCCCTTTTTTGCAGTACAGGACTTACTTCAAAGCTTAAATCCCCTACGGCCGCCCGGCGCAGATTCCCCTCTACCATCTTGATTCCTTTTGCAATCCGAATACCGCTCAAAGCAGATATAACCAAGGCTACAATCAGCATTGCAGCGGCTGCAATGCCGTAAATCATAAGCATATTTGAAAATTCTTCCTGAATATATACCTTCCTGCCATCAATTTTTTCATTCATTTCATCTACATAGTTTCCAGTAGCAACGGCCCATCCCCAAGGCTCAAACATCTCGGCGTAAGCAATCTTAGGCGCAACCGTCACGCCGTCTGATTTTGTAAAATAAAATTTATTATATCCGCCGCCGTCTTTTGCAACAGCCACGACGCTCTGAGTCACCTTAACGCCGTTTTGATCCGTCAGTTCATACCGGTTCGTACCCTCCTGTTCTGTCAGGATTGGATGCATAACTAAATTATAATCCTCTCCATCGATCCAGATATAACCGGAAGCATCATCCCGGTAGCGCATAGCGCGGACTGCTTCCGCCGCCATTTTCTGCGCCTCTTCTTCTGTCAGTTCACCATTCTGGCTTCTGTCATAATAACTTTGTATCACAGCCAAAGCTCCCTGTACTATGGATTTAATTTCCATAGAATAGCCATCTGTCATAGATTCTTCATATAATTCAGCCGACTCCTCCATTGACTGCTTTAGATAATAGATACCCAAGCATGCCAGTCCAATAGTAGGAATAGAAACCAGAATACAGATAATCGAAATCAGCATAGCTGTTAAACTCCGAAAGCCTTTTGTCCTTTGTGTCCCATCAACCTCTTTTTTCTTCATATAACTCACCGTCTCTCAAATTTATTTATATTGTCACAAATCTATTATACAGGTTTCACAACAGAAAATCAACAAACAGTTGACATTTATAGGTTATTTTTTCTCTATCCGCCCTATTTTTTCTATCTTTTTATAAAATATTCCAAATTTCAAAACCAATTGTGCAAAATATTATCTGGCATTTTGCACAAAATCCTTGTCAAACAACCTTTGTACAAATTGCCAGACTATATTTATACTATCGCTTCGGCATTCTTATTATTTTTTCTTTCTGTTCTAATGGACAAGCTGTTTTTTTAGAAAAACCTACATAAATTGCATCCCTTGGACAAGCGGCCGCGCATGCCCCGCATCGGATGCATTCTGCAGAATCCGGGTTTTTTACAGGATCCACCTCCATTTTACATACCTTTTTGCATGTTCCGCAGCGAACGCACGTATTCTCATCAACATCCAAATGATACAGGCTGAACCGGTTCATCAGCCCATAAATAGCCCCAAGAGGGCAAAGAGTACGGCAAAAAAACCGATATATAAAAATACAGCCTATCATCGTACCAATCAAAATTACCATTTTTAAAGAAAACAAAGAGCCTATGGCCTGCCTAAGCTCCGGGCGGGCGCTAAGCAGAGGAATTCCTCCCTGTAAGGTACCAGCCGGACAAATATACTGACAAAAAGCAGGCTTTCCCATACCCATATAATTTGTAGCCGCCACAGGCAGCAGAATCACAAAAACAACAAGAATAACATACTTCGCATATAAAAACCCTTTTTTTAATTTCCATTTTGGAGAAGGCAGCTTATGTATCAATTCCTGTATAAGTCCAAACGGGCACAACCATCCGCAGACCGCCCGTCCAAGCGCTACGCCAAACGCCAAAAGGAGACCCGTCACATAAAAACTAAAATTAAAATTTATAGAACCGCTTACCGCCTGCATCGCTCCAATGGGACAAGCAAAACTAGCCGCCGGGCAAGAATAGCAATTAAGCCCCGGATTACAGAATTGCTTCCACTTCCCTTCGTATATCTTTCCCCCATTAAAATTTAAAAGATGCATATTAGAATATCCAAACGCAACTGCCTGAAATATTTTCCTCTTTATAGAATTCCCTATTTTCAACCTCAATCACCCCAATCCAATACATTCCAGACAGATATTGACGGCCTTATTCAGAACAATCCCAATTTCTCCCCGAATTGTCCCAAATAAAATAAAGGCGCAGGCAGCCAGAATCGTTATGATTCTGGCAAGCCTTTTCTTTTTATTGTCCATTTAAATATTCCTCCACAAAGTCTTTATAGCCCTGTACGTTTGCTCCAATTATCGGCGTTCCTACAATCTTTCCATCTTTATCTACAAACAGGGTAGTCGGCACGCCTGTGACCCATTTCATAATCACATCAAAATCCTGATTTACAATAATCTGCTGAAAATCTGCGTTTGCTTTTTCTACAATAGACTCCGCCAGCTCCCGATGCTCCTTATCCCCATCGCCGCTTATATCAGAAATAAGCCCTACCAGCTGCACGTTATCCGGCATCTCTTTCGCCCATTCTCCAAGCTCTGGCATTTCCTCTATACAAGGGCCGCAGAAGGTTCCCCAGATATTTATAACCGTTAGATCCTTTTCGCCAAAAATGCTTTCTGTAACTGTATTCCCCTCCAGGTCCTTTGCCGTAAATGCCGGAATCTCTTCAGGAATCCCTAGAGAAGCCTTTTTTTCCATAAAGGATAAATTTTCTTTCACTGTTTTCATATAGGCGGCGCATTCTTCATACTGAGCCTTTTCTTCTTCTTTCATTCCGTCAGTGTCGTTCTCCACAAATGAAACCAGGTATACATAGCCTTCGTTTCTCCCAAATTCTTCCGCATTGTCCCATAAAGACAGCTCCTCCGGCTTTTTGCCATTGCTAATTTCCGTTTCATATTTCTTTTCTTCCACAAGAGTAATGCCCATAATACATTTAGAATGAACAGACATTTTTTCATAAAACTCTTCCTGGACCTCAGCCGTAATCTCTTCTTTCGACAGCTTCTTTATATCATCAAAAAGCTTATCGGTAACTGGCTTATAATACCACATAATACCCATAGAAGCAGTATCTTGTCCGTCCTCATAAGGTCCCTCTATTTGAATGCCCTTTTCCAAATATTCTTTTTCCATTTGAAAGACTAAACCCGCCTCCGGGTTTTCAATCCTGCTTACATTGTTTTCTTCTTTTTTTCCACAGCCCCCTAAAAGCATAACTGCTATTAAAAGAATACTGGTTAAACCGATAAATTTTCTTTTTTCTTTCATTGGCATAAATCTCCCTTTTCTTTTCTTCTCACTACTTTACCATAAAATAAGTCTTTTGTGAACTCAAATACAGTAATTTCCATAATAAAAGCCAGACGGCCAAATATGCTGTTCCCCATATCATATTTGACCGCCTGGCTTTTCCTGTATTTAGTTAAGTTTTCAAAGACGCTCTAATTCAGTATTTTTACCTTCCGTATCGTCTGAATAAACTCCTGATTCGTCTTTGTTCTCATAAACATCTCAATAATCCGCTCTAAAGCCTCTTCCGACCGCATTCCGCTTAAGGCTCTATGCATCAAAAGATTCGCCTCGGCCTCTTCCTGAGACAGTAAAAGGTCGTCTCTTCGCGTACTGGATTTCATTAAATCAATCGCTGGGAAAATCCTTTTTTCCGACAGGCTCCGGTCCAAAACCAACTCCATATTACCAGTTCCCTTAAATTCCTCAAACACCACATCGTCCATACGGCTTCCTGTTTCTACCAAAGCGGTTGCCAGTATGGTAAGGCTTCCTCCCTCTCTCATATTTCTGGCTGCTCCAAAAAATTTCTTTGGCATATGGAGGGCCGCCGGGTCAAGGCCGCCGGACAAGGTTCTGCCGCTTGGCTGTACCGTAAGATTATAGGCTCTGGCAAGGCGGGTAATGCTGTCCAAAAGGATTACCACGTCTTCCTTATGCTCTACCAGACGCCTTCCTCTTTCAATTACCATTTCAGAAACGCGTTTATGATTCTCTGGAAGCTCATCAAAGGTAGAATAAATCACTTCAACATTTTTTCCCTCAATAGATTCCTTAATATCTGTCACTTCCTCTGGCCGCTCGTCAATTAACAAAATAATCAGCTTCATATCCGGGTGATTCCGGGTAATCGCCTTAGCCACCTGCTTTAAAAGCGTTGTCTTTCCAGCCTTTGGCGGTGAAACAATCATACCCCTCTGTCCCTTTCCAATCGGAGATACCAGGTCCATCATCCGCATACCAATACTGGCCTGAGGCGTTTCCAGATGTATTCTTGCATTAGGAAAAACCGGCGTCAAATCCTCAAACCGTTTCCTCCTTTGAGCTTCCCCCGGATGATACCCATTCACAGATTTAATATATAAAAGGGCGCTGAACTTTTCATTTTGATTACGGATACGGGTATTCCCTACAATTATATCGCCTGTTTTTAAATTAAACCGCTTAATCTGAGCTGGAGAAACATACACGTCATTAGCGCCTGGCAAGAAATTGTCGCAACGGACAAACCCATAGCCGTCCGGCATGACTTCCAGAATCCCATTCTTCGTTTCACCGCTGTCTAACTGCTCAATATCATTTGGAATACTGTCCTCTTTTTCCTCATGCTTACGAAACTCTGGATGCATCCCCCGAAAAGCATTGTCATTTTTCTCTTCATGAAATACCTTTTTCCCAGGCTTTCCCAGCTCCTTCACCTCTTTTGGTTCCTTCCCTTCCTCTGCCTCCCAGCCGCTTAATAAATCTATCAGCTCCTGCTTACGCATAGCAGAGATATTTTTCAATCCCTTTTCCTTTGCTGCCGTCTTTAACTGCACCAAAGACATTTTGTCATACATATCACTCATAATTTTTCCTCATTTCTGCGATGTTTTTTTATGAAGAGCAACGCCTATTCTCCTTTTTGTATTTTTGGATTTATAGCAGATTTTGTTCTAACTTTACTTTGAATTGTTGTTCAGAATAATGGAACCTTCACTTTTTCTACTCTGCATTATACACTATAAGCCAAAAATTGCCAAGTTTTTTTTCCATTCGCACTTTCTCTTATAGAATCTGTAAAATGCAAAAAACTCAAGGAAACTTCGCCTTGATTTCATTTCTAAGTAATGATATGATACCTAAGGAGCAATTAAAATATGAAAAAACTAACCTTATGAATTACTAAAATACCTTACATAAAAAATGGAGGAACTTTATGACGAACGAAGAAAAAGCTCTTGCCCTTCATAAAGAATGGCAGGGAAAAATCAATATCACCCCAAAATGTCAGGTAAAATCCAGAGAAAGCCTGGCTTTAGCTTATACGCCGGGAGTTGCCGAGCCATGTAAGATCATTGCAGAAGATAAAAAAGCGGCCTACCGCTATACAATAAAATCTAATACCATATTGGTAGTATCCGACGGAAGCGCCGTCCTCGGCCTGGGAAATATCGGCCCTTATGCCGCTATGCCCGTTATGGAAGGGAAAGCCGTTTTATTTAAAGAATTCGGCGGCGTTAATGCCTTTCCAATCTGTTTGGATACCCAGGATACCGAAGAAATCATTAAAATCGTAAAGGCCATCGCTCCGGGAGTCGGGGGCATTAATCTTGAGGATATTTCAGCCCCTCGTTGTTTTGAGATTGAAGAGCGTCTGAAAAAAGAGCTTTCTATCCCGGTTTTCCATGATGACCAGCACGGAACCGCCATTGTTGTACTGGCGGGCATTATTAATGCTCTTAAGGTAACCGGAAAGAAAAAAGAGAGCTGCTCTGTTGTTGTGAATGGCGCCGGCTCCGCAGGCATCGCCATCTCTAAGCTCTTACTTTCCTATGGCTTCACAGATGTCGTAATGTGCGATAAATCTGGTATCCTTTCCAAATCCTCTGACAACTTAAACTGGATGCAGCGCAATATGATGGAAGTTACAAACCTTTCCGGCAAAACGGGCAATCTGGCAGATGCCATGAGGGATGCCGATATTTTTGTCGGCGTATCTGCTCCAAATATTGTAACAAAAGAAATGGTTGCCTCCATGAAACAAGACTCCATCCTTTTTGCTATGGCAAATCCGGTGCCGGAAATCATGCCTGATGTAGCAAAAGCTGCAGGAGCCAGAATTGTCGGCACAGGCCGCTCTGATTTTCCGAACCAGATTAACAATGTAGTCGCCTTCCCTGGTATCTTTAAAGGCGCCTTAGAAGGCCATGCCAGCCAGATTACAGAGGAAATGAAGCTGGCGGCTGCTCTGGCTATTGCAGGTCTTGTAGCAGAGGAGGACTTAAACGAAGACAATATTATGCCGCAGCCTTTCGACTCAGCTGTCGCTGAAGCTGTCAGTCAGGCTGTAAAAGCCCATATTCGATGATCTGGGGTGAAAAACGCTACTATTCTCTGGATTTTTACCTGAAAAATACTTTTGGCGAAAAAGTTTATAAGGTTGCTTTAGATGGCGGCATGACCTGTCCCAACCGCGATGGAACCCTGGGCACGCGCGGCTGTATCTTTTGCAGCGCCGGCGGCTCCGGGGATTTTGCTGCAAAACGCCAGGAAAGCGTAACCAAACAACTGGACGGCGCGATTGCTGGTATCAAGAAAGCGAAACAAACAGGCAGCAAATTTATCGCTTATTTTCAGTCCTATACCAACACCTATGCGCCTGTATCCTATTTAGAACCTTTATTTACAGAAGCGATTTCCCATCCTTCTGTTGTTGCTCTGTCCATCGCTACCCGTCCTGACTGCCTGGACGCAAAAGTCCTGGATCTTCTAAGCCGGCTTTCCTCTATAAAGCCAGTATGGGTAGAACTGGGACTCCAAAGCTGTCATGACAAGACAGCCTCCTTTATCCGAAGAGGCTACAAGCTTCCTGTGTTTGAAGCTGCCGTCCAAGAGCTTTCTACCTGTAACATCCCGGTGATTACCCATATAATCATCGGCCTGCCCCATGAGACGAGAGAAGACCTGTTTTCTACGATACGTTACCTGAACCACCTTCCCATTCATGGCGTCAAGCTCCAGCTTCTGCATGTGCTAAAAGGTACCGACTTAGCAAATTACCTGGGAACCTTCCAGCTTTTATCCATGGAAGAAT
>CATKYY010000022.1 GCA_949841225.1 uncultured Acetivibrio sp. | reverse complement strand
CTGCAAAAATTCCCTCTGCAACCTCACAAACGCCTTCTTCTCCCTTTATTTCTGCCATATAAGCCACGGTTCCCCAAATACGCTCTTCTTTAAAAAATACCAGGAGCTCTCCTCCCGCCGCTCTCATTTCTTTGCTTAAACGCTCCAAATAGGCCGCGTCCCGGATTGCATATAAATCAAAAGCTTCCGCAAGCTTTTGGTTCTGGAACGCCGCCGCTTCCTCTTTTTTTTCCACTGTAAGGTTTTTGTATGGGACGCTTCGTATCTCCTCTCCCCCTGGTTTTGGAAGCTGGGCGGCTTTAAGGTCTGCTTTATAGAGCCTCCCCTGCAGCCTTTTCTGGGTATAGATAAAGTGAAAATCAAAAGGCTCGTAAATTTCCTTTTTCGCAGGCATTAAATAAGTTAAGGGACAGCCTTCCTCTTCCATTAGTTTAAAAGCCTCCTTCAAAAGCTTCCTCATATACCCCTTTTTTCTATGATTTTTATCCGTACAAACGCCTACAATATAATAAAGCCGTCTTATTCTTCCCTTCCAGCAAATTTCATAAGGATTTAAATGAACCATAGATACCAGTTCATTTTCTTTATACATCCTCAATATTTTATTATCCCTGGTTTTCTCCCGAAAATAGTAATCTGTATATTCCTCTGCATCAAAAAAGCAGTCTATCCAAAGCCGCTGCTCCTGCTCAAACTCTTTTATCATATTTAACCTCATTTCTGCGCTGCCTTCTGCGCCTTAACGAGTTTGAGCCAAGCAGCGCGCAGGCGCAAATCTCGCGATTGAAATTTTTAATTTTCAATCTTAGCCTCATTCCTGCGCGGCCTTTTACGCATATCAGGTCTGTGAGCGCCGCGCAAACACACTTTTGTAGTCTATATACTGATTTTTCCGCATTTTTACCAAAAAAGCAGCTTCTCATATATTGAAACTCTGACAAATCCTTGTATAATATATTCATATGCAAGCTACAAAAGCGTTCGCAATTATGAAAGGAGTACCTATGGATAAAACGCTAAATTTCCAGCATACAAAACCCGCTAACCAAAATCAGCCTTCGTCCCCTTCTCAAGATGAACTGGAACTAATTTCTGGCATTTTGTCCGGCGGGCTAATTAAGGCCACCTTGCCGGACTTTCTTATTTATTATTTTAATAATGGATTCTGCCAACTAACCGGATATTCTAAAGAAGAGTGCCGAAAAAACTCTGTTTCAAAGCATTATGCCTTTATACATCCTCAGGATCTGGATGAACTCCAAAAAATATTTACTGATAAGGCTGAAACAAAGCTTCCTATCTCCCTTGAATTCCGAATCATCAAAAAAGATGAGGAAGTCTGCTGGGTCCAGTTAAACGGCGCCTACTTAGAAGAGCATGAAGGGAAGCCCGCCTATTTATGCCTGCTTATGGATGTTTCTAAAATACACGCCTGTGAAGAACAGCACGACCTTGACCAGCAACGTTCCAGCATAGTGACGCAGCTTAGCAGCAGTTCCTTCTGGGAATATAATTTTTCCACAGAATGCATGGCGCGGTACGGCGATTTATCCCAAACCTATAGCCCGGAACCTGTTATTTACAACTGGACTCACTATGTACAAGAAAATGAAATTATTTACCATAAAGATTTCTCCCGGTTTCAAAGTATTTTCAGCATCTCTTCCCCAAAATCAGGCTTCCAGTCTGTAGATATAAGGATGAAAAATCACCTTGGCATTTATAAATGGTATAAATTAAAATATAAATTACTTTTTAATCAGTCAAAAGAACCCGTTAAAATTTTTGGTCAGATTGTAAATCTGGAAGTTCCTGATATTCAAGCCGCTACTTCGGTTTCTCTTTTGGAAAAAACGGCCTTTATCAAAAAGGTCAACCGAACAATCCAGCAAGGGGCGGAGGATTCTAACTGCGGCCTTATGCTGATTTCTCTTTCCCGTTTTCGGGAGTATAAAAAAACCTATGGCAGCGCTTTCTGCCAAAACCTGATACATGAGTTTTCCTTAAACTTGTTTGAGCACTTTAGTGAAAATATTATCGGTCATTTAGGAAACGGACGCTTTACTGTCTTTTTCTCTGGTTTTACTGATAAGGATTCCCTTACCAGGCAAGCGGAAAGTTTTCTTTCTTCGTTAGAAAACCTTTATATTGGCCAGACAGAATACAATATTACCTGCAACATTGGGTTAGTTCTTGGAGATAAAAACAACTCAAATTATGACATCCTATATAAAAAAGCTTGTATCTCCTTGGATACGGCAGAAAGAAACGGCAACCGGACCTATGATATATACGGCTTTCAACCTGGAAAAAACCAAAAGTCCCTATCCGGCCATAAGCCTTCTTTAAGTCCTGCAGCCCCAGGTCTTCCCTATCATATATTACAGTTGGGAATTTCCCTTGCTTGCGAAGAAAAACATTCCGGCAGTCTGGAGGACTTCCTCGCCATGATTGGGAAATACTACCATGGAACCCATGTCATTTTTATGGAAAACCATTTTTCCTCAAAAAGCTCGCAAATCGCCAGTCAATGGCACGCCGCTAACGCCGCTTCCTTTCCTGCCATCAGCTATCCATTAAAGGAAATGGAAGCCTGTTATCCTCTCTTCGACGAACATAACTGCCTGATTTGTGAAAATCTTTCTTTATTGGAAGAAAAAGCTCCTTTATTTTACGAAAGTCTGCAATTAGAGCAGATTCCTACCATCCTTTTATACGCTCTGCACCAGGAGCAGGAAAACATTGGATTTTTAGGACTTACTTTCCCTTACCCGCTATCGAAAGCCTTTGATTTTCCTTCCTTCCAGATTATCGGAAACCTAGCAAAGCAAATTGCTACAAAACGCCGTATGGAAAATTTTAGCAATAGTTTTCCTATTGACCAGATTACAAACCTGCCTTCCTTTCACCACTTTTTAAAGAAGGGGAAATATATTCTGGCAGAAAATCCAAATGAGCATTTTGCACTGGTTTACCTGGACATAAATAACTTCCATACCTTTAACCACAACTTTGGTTTTGGAGTAGGAAACCATATTTTAGAACGTTTCGGCCTTTCCCTCCAAAATACTATGGGAAAAAAAGAACTTTGCTGCCGTGTAGAAAGAGATCATTTCGCCCTTCTTCTCCACTACGAAGAAGAGCACGAGATTATTGAGCGCTTAAGCCGCCGAGTACGCAATCCTCTCTTGCGTCCTGTTGGAACGATTCCTGATATTTACCGTTTTGATACTGCTTATGGAGTGTATTTTATTCCCCAGGGAAAAACAGAAATTGCAAAAATGCTGGATTACGCCAATGCAGCAAGAAAATCTATCAAGGGTTTCACAGGAAGCCATTACGCCTGCTATACGCCTCATTTATCCGACGCCGCCTACTATCATGAAACAACCATTGAAAAGCTGGCTCTGGGGCTAGTAGAAAAAAAGTTTTTCCCTTTATACCAACCCAGATATTCTCTTGCAGATGGACGGCTCGTAGGCGCTGAAGCTTTAGCTCATTGGAAAAAATCTCCTCATTTTTCTGCCCCGCCTTCTGATTTTCTGTCTTTAATGGAAGAAACCGGCATGGTTGTTGATATGGATTTCCAGATTATTGAGCATGTCTGCCAGTTTTTGAAGGAACGTATGCAAGCCCATCTTTCCTGGGTTCCTATTTCTGTCAACCTCTCAAAGCTGCATTTAAAAACCTCAAACTTTATTGAAAGACTTTTAGAACTTTTGTCCTCTTACGAAATTCCAGTAGACTGCATAAAACTGGAAATCGGCGAGGATGTTCTCGTACGCTTTCCAGAAGAGGCGGAAGCTTTTATAAATGAATTGAAATCCTATAACTTTTTTATTACTATTGACCATTTTGGAGAAATGTATTCTCCATTAATCCTTTTAAAAAATATCCATGTAGATGCTGTTAAGCTAAATATCCGCGCCTTTTGCGGTCAAAATCCTGCTGAAAGGGACTGGCTTGTTCTTAAAAAAGTCATAGAAACAGCTATTGGTATGGGTACGGCTGTTTATGCTATTAATGTAGAGGAACTTTTCCTGGAACCAAAGCTCAAAGAGCTTGGCTGCAATGAAATACAAGGACCCCTTTATTTCAGAACCCTTTCCAGAGCTGCCTTGGAGGAACTAATACCAAATTAAACAAATATGCGTCCGAAAATCTACTCCCACCAACCTCCCGCTTCTCTAAAAAACAATGTTCAGGCACGCTCTAAAAGACAGACCGCCTGAGCTGAAATTCCGGCTCCCTCTCCTGTAAAGCCTAAACCCTCTTCCGTTGTAGCCTTCACGTTAACCTGGCTGATTGAAATTCCAAGAGTCGATGCAATGTTTTCACACATCTCCTCTATATAAGGGAGCATTTTCGGCTTTTGGGCTATCACCGTTGCATCAATATTTCCAACAGAATAAGAATTCTCTTTTAAAAGCCTCCCCACCTGTTTTAAAAGTTCCAGACTGGATGCCCCTAGATAAGCCGGATCTGTATCTGGAAAATGTTTTCCAATGTCTCCAAGGGCCGCCGCCCCCAGGAGGGCATCCATAATCGCATGTAAGAGCGCATCTGCATCCGAATGCCCCAAAAGACCTTTTTCATAAGGAATATCTACGCCGCCTAAAATCAATTTCCTTCCTTCTGTTAATCTATGAACATCATAACCCGTTCCTATCCGCATTCTTTTTCCCTCCGCAATCTGCTTTATTAAAATTCTTTATATAGCAAAAACGTTGAATAAGCATATCTCTCATTCAACGTTTTTTCGTAGCGGGAAAGGGATTTGAACCCCCGACACCACGGGTATGAACCGTGTGCTCTAGCCAACTGAGCTATCCCGCCATATTCCATATAAAGCGCTGCATATTCACCACAGCACTTTATATATTATATACGCATGTCCATAAAATGTCAATAGTTTTTTCTTTGAATTTTGCAAATATGACTTCCATTTCTCCTCTTTTCAATTATAATCTGTTGTTCAATCCGTTCCTTCAGCTCGCTTACATGAGATATAATTCCGACAAAATATTTCTGCCCTGTAAGGGATAAAAGACTTTTTAACGCTTGGTCCAGAGATTCTTCGTCCAGACTCCCAAAACCCTCGTCAATAAAAAGCGTATCCATCCGTATCCCGCCAATCGAAGCTTCTACCATATCCGCCATTCCCATAGCCAGGCAAAGGGCGGCTTTAAAAGCCTCGCCGCCGGAAAGCGATCTTACTTGCCGGCATTTTCCTGTATATTGATCAAAAACTTCAATATCCAGGCTGTTCGTTGTCCTGGCATCCTCTACCCGCCGTATTTTCCTCAGCTCATACCGTCCGCCGGTCATCAGGGAAAATCTTGTATTGGCCGCCTCCAGCACTTCTTCAAAATATACCGCCAGCACGTCCTGCTCAAATACCAGCCTGTCCTTGTTTCTTCCCCGCGTCACATTATCCAGATCCTGCCAGATACCATACTTTTCCTCCAGCGCCCTTCTTTCCGTCAGTCTGTCCTTTAAAGCATCCCAGGCCGTCTTTAAGCGGCTTTGCCGGGCTATTAATATATCTCTTCTCTGCTCTAAATCCTCTAAGGATTCTAAAACTTCCCTACGTTCCTTCTCCAGCAGATCAATATCTAAATCAAGCCTCTGTATTACCGTTTGTTGCTTTTGCGTTAGAATTTCCTCTGTCTTAATTCCGGTTTCAAAAACAGCTCTCTTGCTAGCTTCCCGCACTTCCTCCTTTTGGAGACGCTCCCTCTGCTTCAAAAGCTCCTTCTCTTCTTTTTCCTGGCTTTTTTCTTTCTTCTGCAAAAAGTTCTCCAACGCCTTTTCCAATGTTCTCCATTCTTTTTCTAAGCTTCTGGCTTCCTTCTCCTTTTCCTTTAAGGCCTTCTGGAGGTGAAAAAGCCTTTCTCTTTCTGCCTGAAGACTACGGTATTTTTCTTTTCCATTCTCCTCGTCCTGAATACCTCTTTTCTGACATCCGGCTTTCAAATCCTCTTCTCTTTTCCTTAAAGCCCCCAATCCCTCCTGAGTTTCAGCAAAAACAGCATCTAAAAGCTCTCTTTCTGTCTCCGCCTGTTTCCTGTATTCTGCAACCTCCTGTTGATCTGGAACCTTTTCTGATACCTGGGCCTTTTTCGGATGGCTCAAAGATCCGCATACCGGACAAGGCTTTCCATCCTCTAAAAATCTGGCTGCCAGCCCAATGGCGGCAGAACGGTAAAGCTCCTCCTTTTGCAAATACCGCTTTCTGGCCTTTTCCTCTTTTTCCTGTTGTCTTTTATAGCTTTCCATCAAAGCTTTTTGTTTTTTCTGTTCTTTAGAAAAATCCGAAAACTCCTTTAAAAATTCTTTTAGTTCCTCTTCCTCCCGCTTTTTCTCCTTCCATGCCCCTTCTGTTTCCAAAAGTTCCCTTTCCCAGCCGGCATTTTCCTTTTTCCTCTTCTGATAGTCCTGCCTTTTCTCTAAAAGCAGCCGATGCTCCTCCTTTCTCTTTTCTTTCCGCTGCCGCAGCTCTTCTTCTAATGCCGTTAGCGCCGCTTTCTGCCCTTTTGTCTTTTCTTTTTGTACTTCCCACTCCTGCTTCTGTTTTATATTTTTTTCTTTTTCCTTTAAAAGTTCCTTTTCCAGCTTAAAATATTCCGTTCCTTTTTCCTCTAATCCCTTCCATTTCTTTTTTTCCTCCCGAAGCCGCTCCTCTATCTCCTTTTTCTCCTGAGCAGCTTGTCCCCACAGCTCCTTTATCTTTAAAACCTGAGCCTCCGGCGGAAACCCCTCTTCCTTTTTTACTCCGGCCTGGCCAAAAATTTCATCCATTCGGCTGTCTAAATCCATCAGCCTGCCGCGAAGCCTTTTAGCTTCTTCACTCAATCGTCTTTGCAGCTCCTCATACTCCCCTGTCTGAAACAAATCCCGGAAAATAGCCGCCCTGTCCTTAGAGCTTGCCAGTAAAAGCTCCATAAATTCCCCTTGAGCCAGCATGCCAAGCTGCTTAAACTGTTTATAATTAAGGCCTAAAATTTCCTCTATTCTCCGATTTACCTCGGAAACCGTTTCCAAAGGCCTTTTTCCTTCCTCTAAAAGCACAGCCGTTTCGTTTGATACAGTTATGCCGTTTCCCCGCTTTTTCTTCCTCTCATACCTGGGAGAACGCCGAATACAATACTCCTTCTCCTTATGCCAAAATATAAGTTCCGCATAGGTTTCTCTTTCCTCTCCTGCAAAATCGCTTCGCAGAGAAGTCTTTTCCCGCACCCGGGTACTAGCCGCGCCGAAAAGCGCATAGGTAATACCATCAAATATCGTAGTCTTTCCGCTTCCTGTAGGTCCGGTAATTAAAAAAAAGCCGTTTCTTTCAAAATGAGTAAAATCTACCCGCTCCTTTTCTGGATAAGGCCCAAAAGCGCTTAATGTCAAATACAAAGGTCTCATCCTTTCGCCTCCTTTATTTCTTTCAGCAAAGCTGCCACTGCCTGCTCCCTGGCGTCGTCCAGCACGCGGCCTGTCACCGCTTCATAAAAATCCTGATATATTTCCAAAACCGTCTTTTCCTTCATCTCCCGCCTCATGACAGCCGCCTCCCCTTCCTTCCGCGCATATTTCAAAAGCTCCAACTGCATTACATTGGGGTAACAGCTTCGAAGCTGCTCCATCGGCTCAAACAGCTCTCTTTCATCTGTTAAAGCGACATGCAAATAGTCCTCTCTGTCTGCCAGACAAACTACCTCTTCCTTCAGAAGCTCCTTTAGCTCCCCTTGAATCCTCCGCATATCATGAAGCGGCTGCAAAGCTTTTCTCCTTATAGAAATTTCCCCCTTTTCCCTCAGCTCCATTAATACGACGCTTTTTTGCGTTCCGCACTCAGAAAAAGAATATTTTAAAGGAGAACCTGCATAACAAATCTCTTTCCGCCCTACGGCCTGGGGCTTGTGTATATGTCCCAAAGCTACATAGTCGAAAGGAGCGAATACTTCCGCCTCTATTCCTTCTGTCCCTCCTACCAGCACAGGACATTCTGAGTCAGACAGTTCGGGAGCCTTTCCTCCTCCAGTAACAAAATGGTGGGTTATCAAAATATTTCTTTCAAAGCCGTTTATCTTTGTATTTTCAATCACCTGGCGAATACAGGCCTCCATAGAGGCTCCCGGCTCCAGTCCCAAAGCCTTTTGCATAGCTCCTGCTCTGGCAAAAGGAAGAAAATAAAATTTTACCCTGCCATAATTATCCTTTAAACTAACGCTTTTCAGTTTATTAGAGAATCCTCCCTCTACATACACGTCTCCCTTTTTCAAAATACTTCCAGCAAAACCAAGCCTTTCCGGGGAATCATGGTTGCCGCTGATCATAAAGACCTTCTGCCCTATCCTGGAAAGCTTCTGCAAAAACTCATCCAGTACTAAAACAGCCTCCGCCGTAGGAACCGAACGATCATAAATATCCCCCGCCAATATAACTCCGTCCGTCTCTTCCTCCTGAGCGATAGAAACTACCTGCTTCAGCACATGCCTTTGATCCTCCAGCATAGAAAACTCATAAATCACCTTCCCAATATGCAAATCCGCCAGATGCAATAATTTCATACCCAATATTCCTTCTTTCTTATCTTAAAATACATTATTTTTTCTTTCAATTTCTGTATTTTGTAAATCCAGCGCCCGTTGAAGGCCTGTAAGGGGTTGTATTGCATCGCCATGCACCGTTAAAAGCACAAATTTATTGTTTTGTACTTTGCCCGGTGTGTAAGAGCAATATAACCCCTTACAGGCCTTCAACGGGCGCTGGATTTGCAAAATGCAGAAATTGAAAAACCTTCCTTTCCTCTTGCAAAATTTCTTGATTTGTAGTAAATTTACATTGTTATAATCAATTTAACTATAGGATAATCCCTTTGAAATGGAGAATTTATATTTACCGCAGACGATCAATAAAAATAAATACAATGATTATTTTAAGCTGCCTTTTATATATTGGTTTTGAATTTGCCATCTATTACTTTACAGACTCGGCTCTTTTTGTGTTTTCTATCGCCGTTCTTGGAGACATTATTTTAACTCATATTTTCCTGGAGACGGCCCTTACCTATGATACCTGCTTTTTACTTACCCTGTTTTCAGCAGTACCTGCCAGCATCATCGCCGCGCTGATTTACTTTAACCAGACGGGCCATCTTCTTATTTACCATAAGTTCCTGCCGTATCTGGTCCTGCTTCACTGGCTGCTGCCCCTTGCTCAATGCACCTTCCGGTGCCTTTTTGACCGGGGGCCCCGTTTCGTCCACTACAACAGCTTTTTTTGGAAAACAAGCGTGCTGCTTTTCCTCTACTATGTACCCGCCCTGGTTATCCGTAGCTTTCTTCTGCCATTAGAATTCCCCTATACCTTTACAGGCAAAGAAATCAGCTTAATCCCTTTTATGGCCACGGCAACTCACATTGAAAATTTTATTTATACCGGCATAGGTATTGAAGCTTTACTTTTCTACCTTGCACACAGCCTCCTTCTGTTCCTGCCGATTGGGTTTTATGGTTCTATCTTTTTAAAGAAAAAGCCTTTTATCCCAAAGGCGTTCCTTTGCCTTATTTTATCTGTGCTCTCAGAAGGAATTACCTGGCGCTTCAAGGGCGCCTTTATGATTGATGCCTGTATTTTCCGGCTTCTTGGTATTATCTTCGGCATCCTTTTATACCAGCTCATTAACTATCTGTTCCGGCTGTATACCCATGAGGATTTCCTCTACGAACGCGACCGATATTCCTTTTTTTAATATCTCATGGAAATAATTATCAATTCCATTAATTATCTGAGTTTATTACAGGCTTCCTATAATAAACTCAGATAATTACTGCCACTTCCGGTATTCATCCAAATCATGAAGAATTACCTTGACCCCTGCAATCAGCCTGTCAAAGGCTCCCGCCCGGTACAAGCTTAAAATGGCCATGCCAATAGGAATTCCCAACACCATCCCCAGCACCCCTTTTATCCTGTAACCAATAAACATAAAAATCAAAGTAGCTAACGGACTAATACCAATGCCGTCTCCTACCAGCTTCGGCTGCAATAGCTGATGCACTAACTGGCATATCAGATAGAGAATCCCCAGGCACAGGGCATGAAAATACTGGCCTCCAAGAACGTCCATAGCAATCCAAGGCCAGATAACCGTTCCTGTTCCTAAAAAAGGAAGAAAATCTAAAAAGGCAACCAGAAGAGCCAAAAAGAAAGAATAATTTACATCCAATATCTCAAAGCCAATAAAAAGTATCGCCGTTATAACCAGCATAATTTTAAATTGCGCCTTAAAATACGCTCCTAACGCCTCTACAAAATTACTTTTAATCAACGCTGCTTTTTCCTTTAAAGATTCCGGCATAAACTCTCTAAAGCCTGCTAAAAGCCGTTCTCTTTCTGCAATAAAAAAATAAGCCGATAAAATAGTAATAATTGCCATAAGAAATATATCCGC
Source organism: uncultured Acetivibrio sp. (assembly GCA_949841225.1). Taxonomy (GTDB): domain Bacteria; phylum Bacillota; class Clostridia; order Lachnospirales; family Lachnospiraceae; genus Velocimicrobium. Next base: position 11,453 of record CATKYY010000022.1, on the reverse strand, counting down.
TACATTTTTTACCAAAGAACCCGCCGCGCCCAAGGCCGATACATCTATTCTGCCGACTGCCGTTGTAAAAAACTCTACTACGCTGCTTCCCAAATCATCCAAAAATCCTCTGGCTCTGTTTGGGAAAAAGGGAATAGCTCCATCCAGCCCATTTAAAGCCTCCTGGATTCTCGCCTGTATTTCCTCTAAAATCCCCGGCAAATCCTTTACAAGATTCGCGCCCTCCCGAATCAAAAGCCCCATTCCAAAATAAACCAAAAGGACTACAATAGCTAAAGCCGCTACAATCACCAATGCCGAGCTATGCTTCCGCATCATATTTACATGTTTTTCTAAAAACCGCACCAATGGGTTTGCAAGCATAGCAATAATCCATCCGATTACAAAAGGCATAAAAAATTTCAGCGCCCAGGGCAGAACAAAAACCAAAACCGCCATGAAAACGCCGGCAACTAGAAAATCAACCAGTATCCTCAAATATTTCTGAAAATTACTCATGATTCACTCCATTTCCGCACTGCTTCCTGTGCATCAACGAGTTTGAGCCAAGCAGCGCGCAGGCGCAAATCTCGCGATTGAAAATTTCAATTTTCAATCTCCACTCCATTTCTACACTGCTTTTTTATGCATCACAGGTTTGCGGATGCAGCGCGGACGCGAACCTGCTGATTGAATCGTAGACCTATTTCACATAAGGCCTGGCTAACAATGTCAGAAAAAATATAGCCGCCGCCACAATGACAATCGTCGGGCCTGCAGCCGTGTTATTATAATAAGACAATAAAAGCCCCAATATGCCTGAAAACATCGAAATCATTACTGCATAGCCGTGGTATTCTCTCATATTAGAGGCCAAATTTCTGCTGGCCGCCGCCGGAAGGATTAAAAGAGCGTTAATAATCAATATTCCTACCCACCGGATAGAAAGCATAATAATAACCGCCATCAGTACAGAAAAACAGTTGTCCGCTAACACAGTATTTATTTTCTTGCTTCTCGCCATCGTTTCATTAATACTTCCTGCATGAAGCCAGTTGAAAAAAAACAGCCAAAAAAAGACAGATATTACAAAAACTGCCTCTAACAATAAAATCTCCCTTCGGGTAATGCTTAAAATATCTCCTACCAAAAGAGCAGAATATTTAGAAAAATCTCCATTTCCTGATAAAATCACAAGACCCGCCGCCGTCCCCAGAGAAGAAAATACAGAAATAACCGTATCTGTAGAAATCGTATTTTTTCTCTTAATATAATTAAGAAACAGCGCAAACAAAACGGCAAAAGCCGCCATGGACATATTTATATCCTCCACGCCTAAAATAACTCCCAAAGCTATCCCTGTAAAGGCGGAATGTCCTAAAGCATCTGAAAAAAAAGCCATCCGGTTGTTAACGATGACCGTCCCCAGCATACCGAACAAAGGCGTAATGATTACCATAGCCAAAAGAGCATTTTTCATAAAATTATAGGAAAGAAAACTAAATACCGCTTCCATCAAACCCTCTCCTTCCAAATGTCTCCACAAACTCCCGGCTTCCAAATACCTCCTTTGGCGTCCCTTCCTTTTTTATAGACTTATCCAGTAAAACCACATAATCCGCATATTTTTCAATATATTCTAAATCGTGGGAAATCAGGATTACCGCCAAATCATAATTTTTCTTCAAATAATCAAGATTATTGTAAAACAAATCCAGGCCGTTTTGATCCATACCGGATACCGGCTCATCTAAAAGCAAAAGATTCGGCGGCGGCGTAATTGCCAAAGACAATAATACCCTTTGCAGCTCTCCGCCGGACAAATCCCCAATCGCCTTATCAATCAAATCCTGAGCCTCAAAAACCCTCAGATACCCCTTTATCTCTTGATATAAGCTTTTTTTCTTCCACAAAAATACCGGAAACCTGCCAATATAGCTGGCAAACATATCGTAAACGCTGGCGGGCGTATTTTTATCAATATTCAAATATTGAGGAACATATCCAATTCTTATATCCTGAAAAACATTCCTTTTCATATCCCTGCATTCAATCGTTCCCTCATGAGGAATTTCTCCCAAAATCGCTTTAATTAAAGTAGATTTCCCGGCTCCATTTTTCCCAATAACTGCCGTCAGCTGCCCACAATGAATATGAAAATTGATATGCTCCAGTATAGTGCTGTCATCGCCTGCCGTCACCTTAAAATCCTTTATTTTAATGCAGTGCAGTCCGCAATTTATACCGTTTTTCTGATTTTCTTTTATATTTTTATGCATTTTTAAGCTTGCTCCTTCAACGCCTTCAAGCAACGGCAAATTTCCTCTATATTTTTTTCCATCCCCTTAATGTACGCATCCTTTTCCATTGCTCCGCTAACCAGCGTATCTACTACGCAAATGTCCGCTCCGGTTTCTCTGCTAATCCCTAAAGGTATAGACTCGCTAAACTGCTTTTCTGTAAATAGAAGACGTACTCCGCCGGCCTTTGCCTGGTCTACAATCTCCGCAATTTCTCCTGTATTCAAAGAGGTGTCATCCTCCAGCTCTATACTGTAGGCTATTTCAATTCCCAGGCATTGCGCCAGATAATAAAAAGCATCATGGAAAAGCACCGCCTTTTCTCCCGGAATCCCCTCTATAACAGAAAGCATTTCTTTCTCCACTTTATCTACCTGCGCTTCATAGACTCTCCGATTCTCTTCATAGCCGTCCTTATGAGCTCTGTCAAGGGAGGATAAGCCCGCTTCCATGGCCGCCAGCTGTTTCTTATATTTTTTTGGGTCCATCCAATAATGAGGATTTTCCCCCTCTTTCTCCAGCCCGGCGGAAGCGTTCACTATTGCAAGTCCCGGATAAGCCTTCTGAATCTGCTCCAGAAAAGTTTCCATACCTCCCCCATTAATAATCAGAACATCCGCTCCCTCCAGCTTTTTCATATCTGCCGCTGTCAGTTGGTAATCATGAAGGCAGCCCCCCTGGTTTTCTGTAAGATTAGAAAGCTCTACCCCATCTGCATCTCCAATAATGTTCATCGCAGCGATATACATCGGATAAAAGCTTGTAACCACCCGAAAACTCTTTTCCTGGCCTTCCCTGGCAAAGCTCCCATTCCTTTGCCCCACAATCCAGGTAATAAAAAACCCGGCGGCCGCTACCAGCGCCATAATCCCTAAAAGTACGCTGGTCTTTTTTAAACCTGCATTCATATTAACCTCTTTTCCCCGCTGTTTTTTTGTATCTACAAGTCAAAAATTTATTCCCGTCCCAGAAAATAGGTAACAATAAGCCCAGCCCCAAGACAAGCAAGGCTTCCCAAAACTACGCCAATGCTCATTGGCGGCAGGCTTGTCCCCATCAAAATAGAAAAAGGCGAAGCTATTACCAGCCCCAGGATACCGCAATAGGTATGCTCCTCATACTCCTCTAAAAGATATTCAATCACCTTTGCAATTCCAAAAATACCTAAAAGTATTCCGATTCCCATAGGCGCCAAAATACCGGCGGCCTCTAAAATCTTCCCAATGTCTGCCATTCTTAACCCGTCGACAGCCATTGTAACCGTATTAATAATCGGATAATAATACCCTAAAAGCATTAGCATCATAGAACCGCTGACTCCCGGAACCACCATAGTCGCCGCCGAGATAACTCCAATAAAAAACAATTTTATAACAGACCACAGGCTTAAGGTCAGATCCGCCTGCCGCTCTCCGCCTTCCCCCAAAAGCTGCATAACAATAATCAATGCAAAAAAGGCCGCAAACACAAGGCCATGAGAAATTCCCAGCCTCTTTCCCTTAATATGGCTGTAAAGAATCGGCACCCCTCCCAGCACCAGACCCACAAAAGCCATACTGGTCTGCAAAGCATAATTAGCAAAAAGAAATTTAATCCCATAGGACAGCCCGACCACGCCTATAGCCATCCCGATTCCATAGGGAAGAAGCGTAATAATACTTTTTTTAAGCTGGGAAAACAGCCTTGTAACGCAACCTATAATTTCGTCGTAAATTCCCATGGACACCATCATAGTTCCCCCGCTAACGCCGGGAATAGCATTGGCCACCCCTATGATAATTCCTTTTATTACATTTACAATAAATTTCATCCTTTACCTCATTTCTACACTGCTTTTTATATAACGCAAGCTTGTGAAAACAGTGCGGACGCAAGCTTACAAAGGCATATTTTAATTTTTATCTTCTTCATTTCTCCAACTGGTATTATCATTTTTTAATAAACTGGCTCTTTTTACCATACCAGAAATAGTGTATAGTAAGTAACAGATTTTTCAAAAAACCATGCAGAAATGGAGTAAGCTATGATGTCAAATAAAACCTTAAAACTGGTAACCGCCGCCCTTCTGGCCGCCCTTACCTGCATTGCAACTATGATCATCCAAATCCCTACCCCAGTTACCAGCGGTTACATTCATCTGGGCGACGGCTTTGTTATCCTGTCTGGAATCCTTTTAGGACCCGCCTATGGCGCCGCCGCTGCCGGAATCGGCTCTATGCTGGCCGACCTTTTAAGCGGCTATGCGGCTTACGCTCCCATCACATTAACCGTCAAAGCTCTGGCTGCTCTTTTTGCCAGCCTTATTTTCCATGCCCTTCAAAAAAAAGGCGGCAGATTCCATGCCTTCCCCGCTATTGCCGGCGGAAGCTGCGCAGCCATAATCGTCGCTCTTGGCTACTTTGCCGCGGAAGCCGTTATTCTGGGCTATGGAACTGCCGCTGCCGCCTCCATCCCCCACAACCTGGCGCAAGGCGTCTTTGGCATCCTGATCTGTGTCAGTCTGACAAAGATCCTGTCCAAAGTTCCGTTCCTCTCCGCCGTTCGCTCCTCCAAGCCATAGGAATGCTCCCTTCCCCCATTCCCTGGCGTCATAATAGGTTTCTATGAAATAAGTCCCAGCTTCCTTAGCTCATTTTCAAATTTTTTCTGGTCTATCGGCTTTCCCGCATAGGCCACGCAGCCGAGCTCAAAGGCCTTCATTACGTTCCTTCCCTCATTCAGGGCCGTAGTCATAATTATTTTCGCCCGCTTATCCTCTGGAACCTTTTTTTCTTCCTCTATACGCCGAATGGTCTGTAAAACCTGATAACCATCCAGAGCCGGCATCATAATATCCAGGCAGACCAGGTCGTAGCCTTCCTCATTATTAAGCGCCATTTTAAAAACATCAACGGTTTCTATTCCATCTACTGTTACGTCGCACTCGCCATACTTCGACAAAAACCGCAGCATAAATTTACGGCTTACAAAATCGTCCTCTGCAATTAATATCCTCACATCTGTTCCTCCCTACTGCTACCATATCATTTTGTAAGGTCCAGATACTCTTCTGCCTTTTGCACAAACAGCTCCATATCCTTTTTCGTGCCAATCGTTACCCGCAGATAATCCTCCAGAATTGGCTTCTTAAAATACCGTACAAATATCTTCTGTTCCCTCAGCCAGCAAAACAGCTTTTCTGCTTCCACTGCCTTATGCGTAATAAATAAAAAGTTCGTCATAGAATCTGGAAAAGAAAAGCCAAGCCTTAAAAGCTCTTTCTTTGTCCATTCCCTGACCTCTATAATCTTCTTTGTTGTTTCCCTGAAATACTCTTCCGCCTTTATAGAAGCCGCTCCCATCGCAAGGGCCGCCTGGCTCATCGTATAAGAATTATAAGAATACTTTACTCCATTCATCGCCTGAATCAGCCTTCTGTTCCCCATAGCAAAACCAATCCGCATACCTGCCAGAGAGCGGGATTTAGAAAAAGTCTGCACCACTAAAAGATTGTCGTATTTACTAAGAAGAGCCGCCGCCGATTGGCCGCCAAAATCAATATAGGCTTCATCTATAATAACTATACTATCCTGGTTATACTTTACAATTTCTTCTATCTTCTCCAAAGGCTCCCAAATCGACGTAGGCGCATTGGGATTGGCAAGAACGACGCCGCCGTTCTCTACCTTATAATCCTTTGCCTCTATGCGAAAATCGTCCGAAAGCTTCGGCCTTTTATAAGGAATCTGAAACAAATCGGCCCACACCTCATAAAAGGAATAAGTAATCTCTGGAAAAAGAATCGGCTTGTCCGAGTTAAAAAAGGTTAAAAAAGCCATTCCCAATACATCATCGGAACCAACGCCGGTAAAAATCTCCTCCCGGCTTAAATGATACCGCTCTGCCAAAGCTTCTACCAGAATACCAGCCTCCGGGTCCGGGTATCTGGAAAACATCTCCCCGGAAATTTCCCTGCCGGCCTTTATAACTTCCGGCGCCGGAGGGTATGGATTTTCATTCGTATTTAGTTTTATAATATCCTTTTCCAAAGGCTGTTCCCCCGGCGTATAAGGCTCTACCTTACGTATATGCTTTTCCCATTCTCTCATCTGTAACCTCATTTCTGCGCGGCTTTTTGTGACAGCCAGATTTGCGGACGCCGCGCAAACGCAAACCTGCCGATTAAAACCTCATGCCTGGTATTCTGCCGCCAGCTTTTCAAAAGCAGGCAAAGCTCTTTTTATCATAGTATAGTCCACGCAATAAGCCAGTCTCACATAGCCTGGGCAAGCAAAGGAGGAACCCGGCACTACCAGTAGATTATATTTTTTCGCCCTTTGGCAAAAGGCCCTGTCATCCTCCTCCAATGCTTTTATGAATAAGTAAAAAGCGCCTTCCGGCTTTACCATTTCATAACCCATCCGGGTAAGCTCCCCATACAAAAGCTCCCGGTTCCTATTATATACCTCTGCCTCCGCCGGAACAAGCGCGCACCTTCCGACGGTTCTCTGCAAAAGAGACGGCGCATTGACAAAGCCCAAAATCCGGTTTGCTACATTGGCCGCCGCCGCAATATCTTCAAAGTCTTCCAGCTCATCCGGCATAACCAAATAGCCAATCCTCTCTCCAGGCAGGGAAAGAGATTTGGAATAAGAATATGCCACAATAGTATTTTCATAATATTTCGTCAAGTAAGGAACAAAAACGCCGTCATAGGCAAGCTCCCGGTAAGGCTCATCCGATATTAAATAAATGGATGTTCCAAAGGCGTCTTGCGCCTTATACATAATTTCCGCCATAGCCATAATCATTTTCTCTGAATAAACCACGCCCGTAGGATTGTTCGGCGTATTTACAATAACCGCTTTTGTTTTTTCTGAAATCTTCCCGGCAAATTCCCTCAGGTTCGGCTGGAAATCCACTGTATTTGGAGAAATTACTACAGCTTTCCCGTCAAAATTACTAATATAATTATTGTATTCCCCAAAATAAGGCGCAAATACAATTACCTCGTCTCCAGGATCTAAAAGAGTCTTTAAAATAACATTAAGCCCTCCGGCAGCTCCTACCGTCATCAAAATGTTTTTCTCTGTAAAGGCTGTCTCAAACCGTTTGTTTAGAGAATCCGCCACCGCCGCCCGTACATCCTCATAACCGGAATTATTCATATATCCATGCACCACAAGAGGGTTTTCTTCCATAAGTATAGAAACCATAGCTTCACGAACCTCCTTGGGCGGTTCTGCGCTTGGATTCCCAAGACTGAAATCAAAAACATTCTCAGCTCCATACTTCTGAGCCATTTGTTTTCCTTCCTCAAACATCGCCCGGATAACAGAGCTGTTTTTCACTAAGCCTTCCATTTTTTTTGAAATCATAAACCGTTCACTCCTTTTCCAATTTCTACCTTAGCTGCCGGAGCAGTACCAACGCCAGAAGATGCGCCGGATAAAATATATAAAACAGGTACTTGATCGAAATACCACGCTTTCCATTATAAAAATAAATCGGCGCAAAGGCCGCCATTGCCGGCGGCTCCCAGGAAAACATCAAAGCTCCCATTCCCGCCTGCCAAAGCTTACTGCTTCTTGTATAATAGATAACCGCTACCGCCGCTACGCCCTTCCAGGAATAATCAGTACGCAAAAAAACCGCCGCCATACCTGCCAGAATCACCAATACCTTAAAAGCAGGCTCTTCCACACGGTCCATCCCATACAAAACAAAAAGACCAATAAGCAGCGTAAAAAATACGTTCTGGTATGCGAAGTCTACCGCTCTGTAAGAAAACGCCAGGTCAAAAGGAATTTCCGAAACCAGTGCAAACAGGAACAGCCGCACCGCATATTTTTTAACATCGTGAGTATGTACATAGCCCTCCACTAAAAGAAAACAAAAAATTGGGAACGCCAGCCTTCCAATCGTTCTACCAAGGCTGTAATATGGGCTTCCAATTAGCAAAATAGCCGTTACATGGTCTATCAGCATACTAATAATAGCAAGCAGCTTTAATGTACTTCCGCTTACTCCTCTTTTTTCCATATTCAATTTCTCCCCCTTATTTTTTATAGAAATATTATATCCTAATTTAACTTAAATGGCAACTGCGGGTGAAAGGGCTTTACAGTATAATGTGGAAAGTCAACTTGAAAAATAAATTGAAAAACGAAGCCGGAAATGTTATAGTAAATGCTGGATATAAAAACAGCACCCCTGCTCTGGCAAAGCAAAGGCGCTATTTTTATAATCTAATCTGTACCTGAAACGATTAGGATACGGAAATCAAAGGAGGCGCGCATGAATAAGGTTAGATATTCTGTACTGGACGGAATACGGGGATTTGCTTTGATTCATATGATTATTTACCACGCCGTATGGGATTTAGTATATATATTTGGTTTCCACTGGACATGGTTTTATTCTGAAGCTGCTTATATCTGGCAGCAGGGAATTTGCTGGACATTTATCTTTTTATCTGGTTTTTGCCAGCCTTTGGGACGTAAAAAATTAAAAAGAGGCTTATATGTTTTTGGATCGGGTCTTCTTGTTTCTCTTGTTACTATTCTTACTATGCCGCAAAACCGGGTAATGTTCGGCGTGCTTACCCTAATCGGCTCCTGTATGCTTCTCATACTGCCTATGGAATCCATACTAAAACACCAGAGGCCTTTGGCTGGGCTTTTTACCAGCCTGGGCTTATTTGCCCTTACTAAAAATATCAATCAGGGAAGCCTGGGGTTCGGCCCCTGGAGCCTGGCCCTTTTGCCAAAAAACTGGTATTCCAATTTAGTTACAACCTATTTGGGTCTTCCTATGCCAGGCTTTTACTCAACGGACTATTTTTCTCTCTTTCCCTGGCTCTTCCTATTTACTGCCGGTTATTACCTATATCACTTTTTTGACCAAAAGAAGCTGCTGCCTTACCTGGAGCCAAGTAAAATAAAGGCTGTAGAATGGATTGGACGACGCTCCCTAAGCATTTATATTATCCACCAGCCCGTTGTCTATCTGGTTCTTACCGTATTTTGCCATCCTGCTCCATAGTTTATATCATTTAAGCCAACCCTTTCAAATACAAAACCAGCGGTCTCGCATACTCCTTTGACGAAATATCATAGGAGCCTGAAATAGCCTGCTCAAAAGCCTTATCATAGGCATCCTTATCCTTTTTCTTTTTCAGCATAGCCGCTGCTGCTTTCATCATGATTTTATCAGAAAAGCACATCCTTTCATAATTCAGGCCGCTCTGTAAATAAAAATGCGGCACAGAAAGCAGCTCGTCCTCAGACAAATTCTTCTTCCAGAATTCTTCTATTATCTTTTCTTCTGTACAAGGCGTAGCTCCGGTAACAAATAGGGCAAAATGCTTTGCTCCGCTTTTTTGGAACATTTCCCTTATTTTTTTGTACCCGTCGATTCTGCCTGCATGGGCTCTGCTCCCAAAAACCACCGTATCGTACGCCGACATGTTTTCCAGCGTCGCCGTTTTATAATCTGCAACCGCGCATCCTATTTCTTCGCTTATCCAATCTGCATATCTTTTAGTAAATCCCGTCTTACTTTTATAAAGCAATAAAATTTTAAAATCTTCCATTCTTTACTTCTCCTCCAATACCTGCTTTAAAAACGCTTCATACGCTATTTCCTGCTGGGAAAATATTTCATTTACTGAAATCCCCGGTACTGTCATAGCAAAAATTGTACCGATGCCAATCGTATAAACCAGCATATGCAAATGCAACTGCTTCGCCTGCGGCACGCTAATCTTCAATTCCTGAGCAATCCTCCCAGCCATCTCCGGGCTCGCCTCCATCTGGTACAAGTCATCTAATGAAGAAATACCCTCTCTCCTATGCAGAATAAACATTTTAAATAAATGCGGCTCTTCCTTCGCAAGCTGAATATAGGCCTGGCCTGTACTACGGAACATATTATTTTTATCAATATGGCCTGCCGCATACTCCCTTACAAAACAAACGACCCGCTCTATTACATCCTGCCGCAATCCCTCCATATTTTTACAATAGCTGTAAATAGGCTGCACAGAACAGCCTATTCTTTCAGCAATATTTTTTACCATAACATGCTCCATACCATAATTCCTTGCAATCTCAAAAGCAGCATCTACCACCATTTCTTTCGTTATTCTTTGCTTTGGCATGTTTCACCTCTAAATAATCAAATTATATAAATAGTTTATATAATTTGATTATAATAACTTTTTCCTTATCTGTCAATCTTTAAAAGCTTTTGTATTTCCATATTTTGTAAAGGACTTTTTAATCAAATTCACAGAAAATTTGCATTTCAGGACAAAAAATAAGGCTGGGAACCTATTTTTAGATTCCCAGCCTACAGTTCTACTATACTGTCCGTTCTGCTTTCAGTTTTTTCACTTCGTCAAGTGGAAGTCCTGCGTATTCCGCAATTTTTTCAAGTGTCAGCATTCCATCTGCTAACATTCTTTTAGCAACCTCTTTCAAAGATTCTTTTCTCATATCCTCCATCATTTTACACATTTCTTGAACTCCTTTCGGGTCTTCTTTCAAATATCTTGTTCGTTCTGCCATTAGTTCAAAATTCATATCAGCTGCTTGAGTACAATTAAAATCGTGCATGAGTTTTCCTATATTGGATTCTCCACGATATTCACCATTCACATAAAGGATATGCTCCCCATCTTCAAAAGATTTACCCGTTGCAAGGTTCATTCTCTCAATCGGATAGACTGCTTCGCCCTGACCATAAAAATCTTTTTCAATGATAAAAATTGTATATGTGTCTGGCAGTTCTTTAAATTCCTGACCGGAATGGAGATTCTCTATATCCATTACGCTTGAATGGTATCTTGCCCTGTGTGGGTCTGCTCCCTTGTCTTGCCTCTGGACTTCCAAATCATATTTTTTTCCAGCTGAATCCGTTCCATATGCGTCCAGACAAATAGAACGCGCCCCTGCCAGTCTTTTCATATCCTTCTGTGTTTCACAATCAGTAATAATTAAATCCGGTTTATCTGTTATAATGCGTAACACAAATTCAGCCAGTGGAATATTGTCTTTAAAAAGGCAGCGCATGAAATCATCATCGATTGGTCGTAAACCTCTTAAACGCTGTAAATCTTCCTGATATTGCTGTTCCGTCACTGTCAATCTTCCCACCTGCTTTCCCTTCTGTTTTCGTATCTCCATACTACCA
>CATKYY010000021.1 GCA_949841225.1 uncultured Acetivibrio sp. | reverse complement strand
TGATTGGCAATCGGCTTCAAGCCCTTTGAAAATACATCCTTAAATTTAATCTTAAATCCAACGCCAGCCAAAGCAGAAGCAAATAAGAATTTACTTACTGTCTTTAACAGGCTAAGGCCTACCTCGCTGAAAGCTCCCATTGTATTCAGACCCGCCATAACAACAAACCAAAGAATAAACATTGGGAAAGTCTTTACTACTACAGAAATAACGCTACCGCCGGCTTCCGCCGCGCCGTTCTTCTTCGCATCCCTCGCAGCAAGAATCGTCCAGACAACAGCTACGAAAATCAGCATAGTTGTACGAACCAGCTTAACATTCAGCGCGCCGTTAAAATCCGGGTTGCCAATCATAGCCTGGAAAGTAGCCTGCGCTCCAGCAACGGAAGAGGTGTCATTAATCGCCGTACCTGCTACAAAAGCAAACTGGTTATCTGTAAATCCAATTGCCGTTGCAATATATGGATAAGAAAACGCAGATATAGTATCAAACAAAAAGATTGCCGCCATACCAAAAGCGATTTCTGCATCCGTTGCTTTAATAATAGGACTTAAGGTAGCAATTGCCGTACCGCCGCAGATACAGGTACCGCCTCCCACCAAAACAGAGGTATTTTTTGTAACGCCGATTCTTTTACCAATCAGCAAGGCAGCGGTAAAGGATAAAAATATGTTGAATATAATCAATGGCAGCGCCTTTACGCCTGTTCCTAGAATAGCTGCAAAGCTTAAAGTACCGCCGGTCAGAATAATTCCCCAATTTAAGAATTGCTTGCTGCAATAGGTTGTGCCCTTTTTAAAATCCTTATCCAGCGTTGGAATAATATTGCAGATAATCATTGATACCAGCAACGCAACCATTGGGCCGCCGATTACAACGCGCCCAAAAGCCGCGGACTGTAAATCTGTGGATTTTGTCGCCAAAAAACCAATCACAAGGCACAGGACAATCGCAGCGTATTTTTTCTTTCCTGAATCCATTTTTTTATCTCCTCTATCTCTTTTATTCTTAACAGGTTGCTCCGCCTACCAGGTGTAACTGAGCGTCCAGGATTTCCTGCTTCCTTTCTAAAATATCATTTGCAAGCAGCTGTTTTTCAACTTCCTCAAAGCCAATCCTTGCAATAGTATCTGCAAAACGCTCTCCGGTCTTGCCCTGTTCACGGAATAAAAGAATCGCTTTTTCTACAGTATCTAACATTTCTTCCTCTGTGGTAAATACCTTGGATAAAGGCTTGCCATGAGCGACCTTCTTGCCCCATCTTCCACCGATATAAATCTTATAGCCGGTTGTCCCGTCTTCAATTACATCAAATGGACAGCTTGCAATACAACGTCCGCAGTTATTGCAAAGCTCATTATCAATTCCAATTACGCCGTCCTCTACCTTAGCGGCGCCCATCGGACAGGAAGTTTCTACCTGACACTTCTTACATCCATTACACATATCCTCGTCCATATTTGGAACTAGCTGTCCTATGATACCAAGGTCATTTAAATCCGGCTTAACGCAGTTATTTGGGCAGCCTCCTGTTGCAATTTTAAACTTATGAGGAAGCTTTACGGTACGGTAGCCCTTGTAAAAACGCTCGTGAATCTTTTCAGATAATGCAAAGGTATCATATAAACCATACTGGCAAGTAGTTCCCTTGCAGGATACAACAGGACGTACTAAGGAACCAGTGCCTCCGGTTTCAAGGCCGGCCTTTGCAATATACTCGCGGAAAGGCTCAATATTGTCAAAATGGATACCTCTTACTTCCACAGTAAGACGCGTTGTAAACTCTACATCTCCATTACCATACTTTTCTGCAGCCTCTGCGATTACCTTGGTCTGCTCTGCCGTAATCTTTCCGTTCACAGTAATAATACGGCCATTAAAGAGGTCTGTTCCCTTGTTGTTCAGAAATCCTAAAGCCTTTACTCTTTTGATTTCTTCCGGTTTGATTGTACATGCCATAATCCTTACTCTCCTTTACTTTTTAGTTTTTATGCTTCTACCTCGTTAAAGGTAATACCGCCTTCCAACACTTTTGTATTTTTATATCCATAGAATTTAAGCCGATTTTGTAATAAATATGCTCTCTTGCCTTTGTTGCAAACCAGAAGAATGTTTTCATCCTTACTCAGTCCGTCTACCTCTCCTTCTACCTCGGTAAGCTCTACATACGGCGCGCCGTCGATAGATGGCGTAAGGCAGGCGTCGACAATCTTGTAGCCCTCTGCTGCTCCATCGGCAAACTCAACTGGTGTAAAGGTATCAAACTTTCCATTTATTTTATTCATTAACACATTTAAAGTATGCTCAAATGGATGGATTGCCGTAGAAAATGGAGGCGCGTAAGCCAAGTCCATATCTGCCAGGTCAGGCAGAGCCGCCTTTAAAGTAATACCTGTTACAGCAATATCAACCACCTTGTCTACCGCTCCGGCTCCAATAACCTGAACGCCTAAAAGCCTCAGAGACGCCCGGTCGGCAATCATCTTGATTATAAAGGTGGAGGCGCCCGGATAGTAATGAGCCTTATCATCTACCACAGTAATTACGCTAACAGCATCAAAGCCTTCTTCCTTTGCCTGCGCCTCTGTCAGTCCGGTTCTTCCTACATTCATTTCAGGGAGTTTACATACGGCCGTGCCCAAAACTCCTCTGTAGCCCAAGCTTGCCCCTGCCATATTCTGTGCAATCAAACGTCCCGCAATATTTGCTGTAGAGCCCATCGGAGACCACGCCGGCTTTCCTGTCACTGCATTATGTACCATTGCACAGTCGCCTGCCGCATAAATATCTGGAAGGTTCGTCTCTCCAAATTCATTGGTAAGAACCGTTCCCTTAAACATTTTGATTCCGGTGTCCTCTAAAAAGGCGGTATTCGGCCGGATACCCGCGCTTAAAACAACCAGCTCTGTTTTGTAATCCTTTTTATTTGTAAGTACCTTTTCTACCTTGCCATTGCCCTCAATTCCAGTTACCGTTACGCCTGTCACTACTGGAATCTTACTTTCTATCAGCTTGTTTTGTATGTATTCCGCCATCTCTGTATCAAATCCAGGAAGCACCTGAGGAGCCATATCCAGTACAAAAGGACGAACGCCCTGAAGCTTCAGGTTTTCGGCAATTTCAAGTCCGATATAGCCCGCGCCTACAACAACCGCCTTTTTAATTCCCTGAGCATCAACCAGCTCGCGAAGCTTAATAGCGTCCTCCGGGGTTCTCATGAAAAATACATTTTCCAGGTCGCAGCCCTCAATCGGAGGCTTTACCGGGCTTGCCCCAACAGAAATAACCAGCTTATCATAATCATAAACCTGCTCCTGGCCATCCTTAAGGTTAACAGCCGTTACCTTTTTTGCTTCTGGATCTACCTTTACAGCTTCTGTTTCTGTTAATACTTTAACGCCTGTTAATTTAGAATATTTTTCCGGGGTATTTACAATCAGCTGTTCCTTGTCCTCAATTACATGCCCTACATAATATGGCAGGCCGCAGCCTGCATAAGAGATATTCTTCCCCTTATTCAGTACCACCACTTCATTACCGCGGTCCTCGCGCATAAGCTTTGCTGCAATTTTAGTTCCGGCTGCAACGCCGCCAAGTACCAAAACTTTCATTGTTCTCCTCCTTTTTCGTTAATAAATTGACAAATTTCTTTATTAAACATATAATACCACTTGAAATTTCATTCGTAAAATAGTAATATTCAAATCATACTATAGGCTTTTTCCTATAACGAGAGGAGCAGCTCCATGGCAACCTTAAAACAGCTAAAGGCTTTCATTGCCGTAGCAGAATATAAAAAGATGAGCGAAGCCGCAAGGCATCTTTATATCTCCCAGCCTACGGTCAGCCAGATTATATCCGATTTGGAGGCAGAATACTCCACCCTTCTTTTTGAAAGATCCCCAAAGCATCTCCGTATTACTCCCGCCGGTATGCTCCTTCTAAACAGCGCCCGGGAAATCGTAACAATTCATGAAAATCTGGAACAATCTATGAGAAATATTAACGCCCTTCGCCCCCTCAGAGTTGGAGCTACCGTAACCATTGGCAATTCCATGATGGGCAGCCTTATTTCTGAGCTAATTAAAAAGTATCCAGACATTGACGCTTCCGTCTGCGTAGATAATACCAGGCATATCGAACATTTAATGATTCAAAATGAACTGGATGTTGCTTTAGTAGAGGGCATTATCACAAGAAAAGAAATTATTACAGAGCCAGCTATTGAGGATTCCCTATGCCTGATTTGTGGAAAGGGTCATCCTTTTGCCAAGCGGACCTCTGTTTCTGTAAGGGAGCTTCAGAACCAGGATTTTATTATGCGTGAAAAGGGCAGCGGCACGCGCGCCATTTTTGAAAATATTATGCATGTGCGCCATATTCCTTTTCACATTAAATGGGAGTGCAGCAGCAGTACCGCTATTACCGACGCTGTCCGTCACAGCTTAGGTTTGGGCGTCCTGTCAGAGCGAAGCGTTTCTGAGGAAATTAAAACAGGACAGATTTTCACCTGTCCTGTAAACGAAGTTTCTATGAAACGGTATTTCTATCTTTGCCGAAGCCAATACCATCCAATTACCACGCAAATGCAGGACTTCATGAACCTGGTAAAGGCCCTGCATCTTTCCTGCTTTTTTAATAATTAACTTGTAAAGTACTGCCGTATTGCCCGGCAGGTTTTTTCAATATCCTCATCTGTATGGGCATCCGACAAAAACATGGCTTCAAACTGTGCTGGAGCCGTATAAATTCCCCGCTCCAAAAGATACCCAAAATACTCTGCGTACCTTGCCGTATCAGAGGACACCGCCCCTTCATAATCCTTTACTTCCCTCTCTGTAAAAAATACGCTGAGCAACGAGCCGATCTGATTAACGCAGGCCTTA
This sequence comes from uncultured Acetivibrio sp., assembly GCA_949841225.1. Taxonomy (GTDB): domain Bacteria; phylum Bacillota; class Clostridia; order Lachnospirales; family Lachnospiraceae; genus Velocimicrobium. The sequence continues at coordinate 17,093 of CATKYY010000021.1, read as the reverse complement.
CCGCCTGCGGCTTCTCTGGCCGCTTCTGCAATCCGTTCCGCTTTTTTCTCCAGCCTTTTGTAAATCAACGGATCTTCCTTTAAGATTAAAAGGGTTTCTATCCCTGCAGTAGTCGCGATCGGATTCCCGGAAAGGGTTCCCGCCTGGTAAACCGGACCGTCCGGGGAAACCATCCGCATAATCTCCCGCCTTCCGCCATAAGCCCCAATCGGCATTCCGCCGCCTACAATCTTCCCCAAGGTTGTCAAATCCGGCAAAATCCCGAAATATTCCTGCGCTCCCCCCAGGGCCAGACGAAAGCCTGTAATAACCTCGTCAAAAATTAATAAAGCTCCATACTCCCTTGTAATTTCCCGCAAAAAGCCTAAAAAACCAGGCTCCGGCAGCACAACTCCCATATTGGCCGCTACCGGCTCTACAATAACCGCAGCTATGTCCTTGGGATTCTCGTGAAACAGCTTTTCTACAGATTCCTTGTTATTATACAAGGCTACCAGCGTATGCTTTGTATAGTCTGCCGGAACGCCGGCGCTATCCGGCACGGAGGTTGTCAAAGCCGCGGAACCGGCCTTTACTAGAAGCCCATCCCAATGCCCGTGATAACAGCCTTTGAATTTAATAATCTTATCTCTTTTTGTATAACCTCTGGCTGTACGAATCGCGCTCATTACCGCTTCTGTTCCTGAGCTTACCAGACGGTTTACCTCCATAGAAGGAACCAGCTCTGAAATGAGCTTCGCCAGACAGACTTCCTTTTCTGTTGGCGCTCCATAGGTCAGGCCATAGCCGCAGGCCTCCTTTACCTTTTCAATCACCCTGGGGTGGGCATGTCCCAAAATTCCAGGTCCCCAGGAGCAAACATAGTCTATCATTTCATTTCCATCCACGTCTGTTATTCTGTCTCCCTTTGCGGATGCAATAAACCTTGGCGTCCTCCCTACAGAGCCAAAAGCGCGCACCGGACTGTTTACGCCTCCCGGAATATGCCGCTTTGCCGCTTCAAATAATTCCTTTGATCTTACATCTGTCAATGATTCTCTTCCTTTATCCATTCTGCCGCCTCCAAAGCATGGTAAGTAATAATCATCTTCGCCCCGGCCCGCTTAAAGCCTGTCAAGATTTCCATTACTATTTTCTTTTCATCAATCCAGCCCTTTTGCGCCGCGGCCTTTACCATAGCGTATTCCCCGCTGACATTATAAGCTGCAATCGGAATATTATAGTTTAATGCAATCTCCTTGATAATATCCATATACGCCATAGCGGGCTTTGCAATAATTATATCCGCTCCCTCTAAAATATCCTCCTCTACCTCCCGCAGGGCCTCCCTCCCGTTGGCAGGATCCATCTGATACGTCTTTCTGTCGCCAAAACCAGGAGCAGAATGAGCCGCATCCCGAAATGGTCCATAAAAAGAAGAAGCAAACTTAGCGCTGTAAGCCATAATCGGAATCTGGCAGAATCCCCCTTCGTCTAACGCTCCCCGAATAGCTTCCACGCGCTTATCCATCATATCGCTTGGCGCAATCATATCTGCCCCAGCTTTCGCATAGCTTACAGCCGTTTTCGCCAAAAGCGGCAGCGTTTCATCATTTAAAATAATCCCATCACGAATTAATCCGCAATGGCCATGGGATGTATACTCGCACAGGCATACATCCGCAATCACGACCAGCTCCCTATATTTTTCCTCTCTCTTCATAAAACGGATGGCCTGCTGCACAATACCATTGTCGTCATACGCGCCGCTTCCAGCCTCATCCTTATGCTCTGGAATGCCAAAAAGCAGCACTGCCCGGACACCCGCCTGTACAACACGGTCCAGCTCCTCCCCCAGCCGGTCTATGGAATACTGGCAAATTCCCGGCATAGAGTTTACCGGATTACAGATATTCTTCCCCTCTATCACAAATACCGGATAAATTAATTCCTCTACCCGGACATGGTTTTCCCTCACCATATCCCTAACCGTCCTGCTGGCTCTCAACCTTCTTGTACGTTCCATATTCGTCTTCCTTTCAGTCTTTTTGGATTTCCTCAATTATCCCTTCTATTTCCTCTCTGGAAGGCAATCTGCCCTCTGTAAGCCCAAGGTGCAAAAGCCTCTGATAGACTTTCTTCCGCTCCGCCTCTGTTCCTACTCTTCTCTTTACCTCATCCCGCAGGCTGCCAAGACAAGCCGCCATCCTCCCCAGATGCTCCGTCATCTCCGGCCTTACTTTTTCCTTTAAATGCTGGGTAATCACCGGACTGCTGCCCCCGCTGGAAAGAGCCGCCACAACCTCTCCTGTACGCAAATAAGCCGGAAAAATAAAGCTGCAATCTTCTATCTGGTCTACTGCATTTACCGGAACGCCCCGCTCGCGGCAGGCGCAAGCTACCCGATGATTCAGCTCCTTATCATCCGTAGCCGCCACTACCAGCTCCATTCCCTCCAAATCTGCCGCTTCAAATTCTCTTTCCAGAAAGGAAACCCCAAAAAGTCCTTTTATTTCAGGCATGATATTCGGGGCCGCCACAATTACCTGCGCCCCGAAATCCTGTAATACCTTTACCTTACGATATGCAATATTTCCTCCGCCGATTACCAGACAATTCTTTTTTTCTAATTCAATAAACATTGGAAAATATGACATCCGGTTTCTCCTTTTCAAAACTTAAAATTACAGCGCGCATGCAGCATCATAACCGCTCTTTACTGCATACTCAATCGTTCCCTTTGCTTCCTCGGCACAATCCCCGATATAGCTGGCCGGTACGGTCAAACCAGAAAGCTCCGGCCGTACCTTCCTTGTACCGACGGCCATAACAACAAAATCAGCCGATACCTTTACCTCTTCCTTCGTTTCGTTTTCTCCGGCCTTAACGGTCCTGATACAGTCTATGCAGCCGGATTTTATGGACTCGACTCTTGTATTAGCTAAAAGCTCTACGCCATACTTTTTAAAATCAGCCATCATGGTAGGAAGAATCGTATTGCTTTCTTCCTTTGCAATCCCATCCAGCATTTCGATAACCGTAACCTTTGCGCCCTGATGCGCCAGATATTCCGCTGTTTCCGCCCCTACCAGGCCGCCGCCGATAACTGCTACCTTTCCAAATACAACAGCCTTTCTGTCCAATACGTCCCAGGCGCTTACTACCTGTACGCCATCGGCTCCCGGAATCGGAGGTACTGAATTTTGCGCTCCGGTCGCAACAATAACCTCCTCATAGGTATTCAGCTCCTCTACCGAAGGCTCGCAGCCCATCTTAAAGGTAATTGGAAGCTCTGCTATAACAGCCTCGTAATACCGGAGGAAACGAAGCATTTCTTCCTTTCTTGGAGGAACGCTCGCTATAGAAACCTGGCCGCCGATTCCATAGGCTTTATCATATACCGTAACCTTGTGGCCTCTTTCCGCCGCTACCCTTGCAGCCTCCAGGCCGGCAACTCCAGCCCCCACAATAGCTACCTTTTTCTCTTTTTCTGCTTTTTTAATGACTCTCTTATATTCATAACCATTTTCAGCATTTAAAACGCAGCTTAAAAAGGTTCTGTTCTGGATGCTGTCGGTACAGCCCTTATTGCACATAATACAGGTTCTAACGCAATGAGGCTTATTATCCTCACATTTCTTTACGAAATCAGGATCCGCTAAAAGAGAACGTCCCAGACCTACTATATCTGCCAGTCCCCCTGCCACAACTGCCTCCGCCGCCTGAGGAGTTACAATTCTGCCTACGCAGGAAACCGGGATAGAAACGGCGTCCTTAATCATTTTTGCATATTCCACAGTAAACCCATAATTTTGTACGCCCATCGGAGGAATCGTATCTGCCATATTTCCCGTATGGTTCGCCTGCCCTACATGGATAGTATCTACGCCGGCCTCTTCCAAAAGCTTCGCCAGCCTTACGGCTTCTTCCGGCTCCAGGCCGCCTTTTCCGCGAAGGCCGCCGTCCTCCATCGGAGTAATCACAGGCAGCTTATAATCAATGACCATATCAGGTACGCTTTCCTTTAAGATTTTTACCAGCCTTAAAGCAAATTTCGTTCGGTTTTCAAAGCTTCCCCCATAGCTGTCTGTCCTTTTATTTAAAAGAACAGAGCAAAGGGAGCCAACCAGACGGTCTCCATGAACCTCGATCGCATCAACTCCGGCCTTTTTAGCCAGCTTTGCACAAGCCCCCATTTTTTCAAGAATTGCCTCCAACTGCTCCTCTGTAACCTCGTTAATAAAATGCTGCATATCATGATGGAGCTTCGCCCTTGCCTCCTGCATTGCGCCCTTTGCAAACAGAGCTGCCAGGGCCTCTACGTCGTACTCTGGGTGGAACAGCTGAAGCCCCAGATTACAATCATACTTATGACAGGCATCCGCCAGCTTTTTATAGGTTTCTACCTGCTCTTCTTTAAATAGCTTCGGCGTTGGACTTACGGTATTTAAAGGCGCTACATCCCCAATAACAATATAGCCTGCGCCGCCCTCTGCCAGACGGCTGTAAAAATTCAGGCTTTGTTCGCCAATAGATCCATCTCTTTCCTCATAGCCTGTTGTCAAAGGCGGAAACATAATCCGGTTCTTGAAAGTCGTTTTCCCCACTTTAATTGGCTCTAAAATCTTCATACTCTACTCCATTCCTGCACAGCTTTTTGTGCATAGCAGGCCTGCGGTCGCTGTGCAGACGCAAGCCCGCCGGTTACATTATAAGTTTTTTGCTATTTGGTAAGCGCTGGTAACTGCTTCCTTTATTTTGCCTGGCTTTACAGAATCCCCAATATTATAAAATGGTATTTCCGCCTTTGTAAGGGCCTCGGCCAGCCTGTTTTCACTTTGGTAGCCGCAGGCTAAAATAACTGTGTCGCACGCCAGAGTATGCTCCTCTTCTCCGGTCGCATAAGTAAGAGAGTCTTCCCCAACTTTAGTTACCCTGGCATTTGTAATAAGCTCGACCCCTTTATCTAAAAGTCTTCTTACCAGCAAACTCCTGCCTGGAGATTTATCATCCGTAACAACCTCCGGCAGCATTTCCAAAATAAAGATTTTCCGATTCCGCACGTCGCGGTCATTTACTAATGGAGCAATAAAATCTGCGGTTTCTGCGCCTACGGAACCGCCTCCGATAATTGCAACCCTCTTTCCGGCTACTGCTCTTCCAAGCAAAATGTCCTCTGCAATTACCTCTTTTTTATGCCCTAATAAACCCTGCGGTACAACAGGCCTTGCCCCTGCTGCAAGAATAACCTCGTCCGCGCCAAAACTCCTTACAAATTCCTCATCTGCCTCTGTTTCCAACATAACCTTCACATTGGTAGACTCAAGCCGATGGATAAAATACTTCACAGCCTTCAAAATATCATTTTTTGCAATCGGATAACCCGCCGCTACCATCTGTCCCCCTAAATGATCCAGCTTTTCTGTCAGCGTTACCTCATGTCCCCTCTGATCCAAAACATAAGCCGCTTCCATTCCCGCCGGTCCGCCGCCGATTACCAGAATCTTTTTCTTAATAGCCGCGGGCTTCAGGTTATCTTCATTTTCAATTTCAAAGGAAGGGTTCATAGAGCAGGTTACGTGATCCTCCAGCATAACGCTGCTTAAGCATCCCAGGCAGCCGATACACGGCCGAATCTCCTCTTTTTTCCCTTCTCTTATCTTATTTACCCATTCTGGATCGCATAAAATCGGACGTCCTACCATACAGACATCAGCTTTTCCATTGGCTATTATTTCATCTAAAAGCCATCCCTCATTGACTCTGCCTACCGTAGCTACCGGTATGGAAACCGCCGCCTTGATTGCCTCGGCGGACCTATAGTGAGAAGCCTGAGGCGTACCTGGCGGCGTAATGGAGCTGCCTCTATGTATCGTTGTTCCGCCGGAAACATGGATTAAGTCCGCTCCCTCTTTTTCCAGCTGCTTAGAAATATAAACGCCTTCCAAAAGAGATTGTCCCCCTACCTCATAATCATCTCCAGAAATGCGGACAATAACAGGAAAGTCTCTTCCGCATGTCTTTCTTACTTCTCTTATCACCTCAAGGGTCAAACGGAGTCTTCCATCTACATCCTGCCCGTATTCATCCAGTCTTTTGTTATAAAGAGGCGATAAAAATCCGCCCAAAAGCCCATGAGCATGCGCGGCATGGATTTCCACCGCATCACAGCCGGCTGTCTTCGCGCGAAAAGCCGCCTTTCCAAAGTTTTCAACCAACTGCGGAAGCTCTTCCTTTTTCAGCTCCCTTGGCGCTGTTGGATAATAATACGGCCCAACGGCAGCCGGAGCCACCAACGGCGGCGTACCTGGCAACGGCAGAGCCATAAATGCCGGATGCAAAAGCTGCGGAGCAATCCTGCCTCCGTTTTTATGCACCGCATCGCAAAGCTTCTTCCAGCCCTCTATAAAGGAATCATCCTGTAAAGTCAAAGTCTTTTTCAGGTATTTATAGACCGGCTCTGTCATTACAACCTCCGTTACCATTAAACCTACGCCTCCCTTTGCTCTGGATGCATAGTAATTGATTGTTTCCTCGCTTACAGAACCATCCGCATGGGCAAAGCTGGTAGACATGGCCGACATAAAAATACGGTTTTTCACTTCCATTTGATTTACCATAACCGGTGAAAATACATGTTCTAAATTTCCCATAACCTTCTCACTCCTCTCCTTCCAGCGTTCTTTCTACCTTATCCAAAAGACTTAGCAGAACGCTCCTTTCTTCTTCTGTTAATTCTTTCAGGGCTTGGCAGTCCCAATCCTCCATTAATGTATGAATATTTTTATAAACTAGTTCCCCCTGTTCTGTTGGATACAAAAGAACCTGCCTACGATCCTTTTCACTCTTTTCCCGGTCCACGTATCCAAGCTTTTCCAGTCTCAATATACACCTTGTAATATGCCCATGATCCATATGGAACCACTCTGCCATTTCCCCAGGCGTAGAGCCGGGCCTTTTACTGATATAAATCAAGTATTGATAGGTTCCATCTGTCAGGCCATATTGCTCCAAAGTCGCCGCTCCATATCTGGCGAACGCCTTTCGCAGATCAGTAATATAAACTGCCAATGCCTTCAAGCCACCCCCTCCTTTATCTATACTATTTTTATTATATCACTTTATTTGACTAAGTCAAATATTTTCTGATAAATCCTTAACATTTTCATAGGCCCTATTTCCTATAAAGTAAAAAAGAGCTGTCCAAAAAGAAATTTTTACACACAATCTCTTTTTATGACAGCTCTTATCCTTTAAGCTCCCGCTATCTGTAATATTTTTTCCATATCTGCTATCAATTCTCTGGAATATGCCTCTGCTTCCCGGCATATCTGTTCCGCGCGCATATAATCTCCGCTCTGTATTGCGCGGGTAGCATCTGCGCCATAGCCGTGGAACTTACGATGCTTGGCTTCAAGCCCTTCCCATATTGGCAGAATTTCCGGTATATCTGGAGTCATTGCATAATAAAAATGGCCAAACCCACATTTAGAAGAATCTAACTGCAACGGAAGCAGTTCTCTCCCAGCCACCATCTTTTCCAAATTACTAATCCACGCCTTATGCGCGCTAATAGCGCTTTTCACATATTCAGCAAATTCTCGCCGGTCTAAATGGAAAAATGCATCCTCTGTCATATCTCCCATTTGTCTTACTGAAGCATCCAGCGTCTTTTCTATCTCCACTACCGGCTCAATCGCCTTCTTCAGCTGTTCTCCAACATCCCTCATAAACTCTGTACTATCCTTCAGCTGGCTCTCCATCTCCGCCATAGAACTGCTGATTTCCTCACTAACCGCAGCAAGAGAACTAATAGACTCATTTACCTTTGAAACATGCTTTTGGTTGGCGCTGTTCAATTCCCATACCGTCCCAATTTTTTCTGTCATCGTTCCAAGAGCCTCTACTGTGCTTGTAGCGCTTCTGGAACTTTTTTGGGACGCCTGCTTAATATTTTCTACAAAAGCTCCCATATTTCCTGTCAGCTTCTGCGTCTGCTCTGCCAATCCCCGAATCTCATCCGCCACAACAGCAAAACCCTTTCCTGCTTCTCCGGCTCTTGCCGCCTCGATAGATGCATTCAAAGCTAACAAATTTGTCTGGAAAGAAATAGAATCAATTCCGGCAATTACGCCGTTCATTTGATCAATAATTTCAAAAAGCTCTTCCATATCCCGCTGCATAGCTTTGGAAGCTGTAATCGTCTGGCTGGAAAGCTCCTTGATACTTGTCAGCTCATCCTGTCCTTCCTCTATTTTCTTATATACCTCGTCTGTTTCTTCTGAAGCCCGAATAATCGTATTTGTCAGCTCTTCATGCTGATTATCCGCTTTTCCCGCCGCCGCTCCAAAAATAACTTCGGTAGCGTTTGCTACCTTGCGGGATATATCTATAATCCTTTCTGTATGGTGCTGCATGGTCAAATCAAGAGAACTAATTTGCATAACTGCCTTGATATTTTTTTCAAGGATTTCCCCGAACTGTTCCTTTCCTTTCAATAGCCTCCGATAAATACCATTCAATTCCGGCTCGCGGGAATAATCAGCCTCCCTCAGCTCTGCAATGGCCTTCACAAGTTCTGACTGTTTCTTTCCAAGCCTCATATTTATAACCCTCCTTTTTGTTGGCATACACCTGCTTCAAAGCTAATCTTATTACACCTATTTTTCAACATATTCCGCTATATGTCAATATATTTTTTAGTTTTTTCCAATATTTTTCAGATACATTACAAAACCAATCCAAATAAAGAAGTAAGCGGCAAAAAAGGTATCCGGCGGCAGAACTATCTGCTCTCAGATACCTCTTTTACAAGCTCCTTTTTCCTATCACATTTAAAAATGGAATATACATTATGTATATTATGCTATTATCTAGCATTATGCTATAAGCTGTTATTTATAAAAACCTTGTCAAACCTTCAATACAAACTGGCCGACTAATTCCTCCAGATTTTCTGATTGTGCAGATAACTCTTCACTTGTAGCGGAGGTTTCCTGGGCTGCCGCCGAATTACTCTGGATTACTTCCGAAATCTGTTCTACGCCCAATTCCAGTTGTTTCATAGCCTCCGCCTGAGAAACGGACAATTCGCTGATTTCCTTAGTAGAAGAAGCTAATAGCTGAATTCCTCTAATTACAGATTCAATCGCAGTAGTAGCCTTTAGCACAATCTCATTTCCGCTCTCAATCTCCTGGATAGAATTTTCAATTAATTTCTTTGTATTAACCGCCGAATTTGCACTGTCCGCCGCAAGTTTTCCAATCTGGTCCGCCACAACTGCAAACCCTTTTCCTGCTTCACCAGCTCTCGCCGCTTCAATAGAAGCATTTAATGACAAAAGATTTGTCTGAGAAGCAATATCTTCAATCGCAGCAATAATATTTGCAATCTCTTTCGAGGTATTATTAATCCGCTCCATAGCCTCATTCAAACGTTTAATATCCTCATTACTCTTTTCTGCTTCACCCTTAAACTCTTCTGCATTAAGATATGACTGATTTGCTTTTTCAGAACTGTTTACTACAGTTTCTGTAATGTTCTGAATCGTTGCTGTCAATTCCTCTACAGAACCCGCCTGGTCTGTTGCGCCTTCTGCCAAAGACTGAGCGCTCTCCGCCATTTGACCCGCCCCTAAAGCAACCTGTCCAGACGCTTCATTAATCTTCCCAAGCGTATTGCTCAAAGAATTTGTAAATGACTGAATCGCTTCGTCCAGCGCCTTAAAATCACCTTTGAAATCTATATTAACGGATACGTCAAAGTTTCCAGAGGCAACCTCGCTAAGAACCCTGTCCAGCTCTTTAATATAAGACCGTACCATTTCAGCCGCATTGGTAAAAGATTCTGTCATATCGCCAATTTCATCTGGATACATCTTTTCCAGCTCAATATCCAACTGTCCCTTCGCAAGCTTTGCCGAAGCATCCTTTACCTTGCCGATAGGCTCTGAGAACAGCTTAGACACAAAAGCAGCAAAACGCATGGATATAAATGCAGAAACTACCATAATAAGAATCATAACGCCAGTAATAACATACGCCTGAATTCTCATATTATCCGCCGCTTCATATCCCATGTCCACATTTAAATCTATCAACCCTTCAACAGCATCTGTAAGCTGTTTTAAAGTAGGCTTTCCTTGTGTAATCAAAAGATTAAAAGCTTCTTCATCCTGATTATTCATGCCAAAATTTTTTACCTGCTCAAATATCTCCCGATAAAGCGGCAAAGTTTCATCAATCACAGCTATAAACTTCTTTTCTCTTTCTGTATTGCAGTTTTTCCTCATAGCCTCATACGCTTCATCTGTCATAGCCTGTACTTCGGCCAGCTCGCTGCTTGACTCCTGCATATCTGCAACATTGTCCAGCAAAATAATTTCCCTCACAATTGCCGGCTCTTTATTTAAATATGTACTAAAGATGCCAATCTCCCCTTGAGAAAAACCGTTGTTTACCAATACGCTCTTATAGCTTAAGTCATTGTACAATAATACAAATATTCCTAAAAATCCTGAAATACTTGCTACAATCACAACAAATGCAAAGCAGAATGTCAGTTTTTTCTGCACCTTCATATCCTTGATCTTATCTAACATAAGTTTCTCTATCTCCTTTGCAAAATAATGATAAGATAATATATTATTTTTCTGAAATAGCCAATTTTTAAATTTTGAACAGCTTAAATACCATATTATATATTCTCATGTCAAGGTCCAAGGTTTCAGAACATGCCTAAAAAATATTTTCTGCCAGACGCGCGTCCCAATTTGTGACAGAAAAGCCGGACGTACAAATGGCAGGAATAATTTTTCAAACACGCTCTAACTGCGTATCTGTAAATATAGCAACCATATGGTTGCAAAAGTATGATAGCATTATACCATTTTTTTAAATAAGTTACAACTATCACTTTCCTTACCGCATATCAGAAAATTTTTATTTTCTTTTTTGAATAATTTCCTGATACCTTTTTTGGGAAGCCTCCATCTCTGCATCCTTCACTTCTTCCCTCTGGTTTTCCTCAGACTGGAACTCTGCAAATAAACTCTCCAGGTCTGCATCATCGAACAATTTACTTTCTTCCATACAATACCTCCGTTTTATTTGTAATAACACCACCAGTATACCTCGTATTCAAAAAACCTGCAATTACAATTTTCAAACATACCTACAATGAGCTCTGTACTAAAAATAAAGTCGCCATAATACCTGCGAATGTAGCAATTAGCGCTCCGGTAAGGGTATATCTGCTTTTTTTAACCTTCGCAGTCATAAAATAAACGGACATTGTATAAAAAATCGTCTCTGAACAGCTCATCAAAATAGATGCTGCCATACCCAGATAGCTATCTGCTCCAAACTGCTTATAAATATCCAAAAGAAGACTGGTAGCTGCCGAAGAAGAGAACATTTTTATGAGCGTAAGGGGTAAAAGCTCTGATGGAAACCTTATTTTCTCCATGATTGGCTCTACAGCCCCAGAAATAAAATTCAAGGTTCCCGAAGCCCTCAAAATTCCAATAGCAACCATCAGGCCAATCAAAGTAGGCACAATCCCAACGACTACTTTAAGCCCTTCCTTCGCCCCGTCAATAAAAGCATCGTAAACATTTACTTTCTGTAAAAGTCCCATGCCCACAACATAAAAAATAACAAAAGGAATGATATAATCCGAAACATAAATAAGAAACTGCATACTTTCCTCATTTTTATCTGCCTTATTAATACCATATGAAAAAAAGCAGCCTGTTATTACCCAGACCGCTTTTATTCTATAAAATCTCATCAAAGGTGATTAGTTTTACACCCTGCCTGCTTAGCCACTGTTGAATCCCTTCATCACAAAGCATTTCTACCTCTTTCGTCCGGTTAATCGTCAGGCTGGAAGTCCTTAAAATATATGCATCCAAATAACCCGGGTGACAGACGAAAATATTTGGCCTGTCCGTATACCCGCCTTTTACTGCCTCTTTTAAAGACCTTTCTGGATCATAATCCGGCAGCATACTTTGCATTTTACACATCGCTACCTTTCTGCCGTCAAAATCACCTTCAGCATTGGCCGGGGATACATTACAATATCTCAAATGATGCTGCTTTGCTACAAGTTCGAGGCCTCTGTAAAGATTCGCGCTCATAACCGCATGAGCTTCAAAATATCCCGGCTCCCGGCCGGTCAATTCTTTGAATCTAAAATACTGCGCTTCAATTTCCAATACAGCCTCTTCTAAAACAATAAAATCTTCGCCTCTTTGAAAAGCTTCCCGGTAAACTTTGCTGCTCTTAAAATTTCCATTCTCATCCAAAAGGCTTGGAATCCTTGCGGGGTCCGCGCAGGGCTTTCCCAGGCATACATTTGTATGCTGTCCCAGGCACACGCCGCTCCCTTCCAAAAGCTTCAGGCCATGCTTCGCAGAAGGCATGTTGGGCATCACGCCAACGCTCCCAACCAGCCCTTCCTTCACTGTCTTTTCAATACCATAATTAACAGCCTCCGAATATCCCAAATCATCTCCGCGAATTAACAGCTCCATTTCTTAAATACCCTCCTCGAACATCAGCTTTACCTAATACCCTATTGATATATTAGGGCTATCAGACGTTTTATAATATTTGTATTCCTTCACACTCGAATATTCCTCCCATTCCGGGCTCAAAAACGCTACTGTCGCAACATCCTCCTCTAAAGTAATCGTCCCTTCTATCTCTTTCCCATTGGGCGCTGTTGCAAAAAAATGGATTCCATCCCTTTCTATGGTTCCCACGCCATCGTCCAGATACACTAATCTAAAAATACCAATTTGAACGGTATACGTTCCGTCGTTATTTTTCTGAATTTCTAGGCTGGGATCATTTACCTCATAATCATTATACTCGCCCACATATTTATCCATTTCCTGCTCCAAATCGCCGCCCTCCGCCTGTCTGCAGGCGGAAAAAGAAATCAAAAGCATACAAAAAGCAAGCAACAAAAGCAATTTTTTTATTCTGTTTTTCATATTTCTTTTCTCATACTGTAATCTCAATCTGATTTCCCTCTATCCCCAAGATACAGCTCGTTTGATTCTGCTTCAAAATATGTAACAAAAAAATTCCTGGCTCCCTCTAAATCCTCTACATACAATGCAATATGCTCTATCTGCATGTTATCCTCCTCATAAATAAAACAATCCTAAACTACAATCCCATTTTGTTTACAATATCATTCCAAGCTTCCGTATCAATTTCTTCGTCCTTAAACAGTTTTTTCTTATCCTCATCGGTAATCTTTCGTATAACGCGACAGGGATTTCCTGCTGCAATAGACCAGTCTGGAATATCCCTAGTAACTACGCTGCCAGCGCCAATTACTACATTATCCCCAACATGGACGCCTGGACAAATAACCGTATTTCCACCAATCCAGACATTATCGCCTATAGTTACCTCTTTTCCATACTCATAACCAGAATTCCGGCTGGTTGGATGAATGGGATGTCCTGCTGTATAAATTGCCACATTAGGAGCCATCTGGCAGTTATCTCCGATTTTTACCTTTGCAACATCCAGAATCGTACAATTATAATTCACAAAAAAATTCTTTCCAACCTCAATATTCGTCCCATAATCACAGTAAAACGGCGGATTAATAAACGCTTTCTCCGATTTTCCAAGCAGCTCTGATACCGCCTTCCGAATCCCATCAAAGTCAGAACGGTCCATAAAGTTCAATTTCTGCAGTTTCCTTCTGCATACCTTCTGTTCCTCCATAATGCTTTCATCTGAAATATAAGCCATCTGTTTGTCTCTTCGTTCTTTGTTTGTCATTATTTACTCCATTTCTGCACGGCTTTTTGTACCTATCCGTTTTGCGGTTGCCATGCATTCTATTTTATTATTTTTCAAATGCCTCAATAAGTCCAAATTTGACAAATGCATGGTATAAGCCGTCTTCATTTACGCCCTCTGTAATATAATCCGCCGCCGCTTTAATTTCTGCTCCTCCGTTCCCCATTGCGACTCCTATATGACAGTACTCAATCATAGGTATGTCAATCTTTGCATCGCCAAAAGCAAGCGTATCCTCCTGTTTTGCTCCAAGATAATCAAGCAGGCAGGAAATCGCATTCCCTTTTGAAATGCCCTTTACGCCTAAATCTCCAAACAACGCCGTTTCACCTGCGCCGCCCCATGTGCCATTCTCCAAATCCGGGAACTGCTCCCTAGTATCCAGATAATCTTGATAACTGCCCAGAAGATAGCTGACCTTATTCAAATCATCCCGGTAAAGATTTTCTCCGTAAATCATACCAGGAAACGCCGAAGCAACCGTAATCTGCCCCGCATTATCCTTTCCTTTTCTTTTACTATATTCCATCACAGCCGTTTGAGCTTCCTCTGCAAATTTTTCACTGGCAAACAGCCCATTATTGCTTTCCAAATAAAACTCCAGCTTACGGCTGTGGAGCCAGTCTACAATCCTTTTGCACTGCTCTAACGTAATTAGCTGATGCATGACCACAGACTCATGGTCCTCTACATAACTCCCATTCCCGCCAATCATGCCGTCCAGCCCAATATCCCACAGCTCCTGATAAACCTCCGCCTTACTCCGGCCTGTACAGATATATACGCGGTGCCCGTTCTCCCTTGCAGCCCGGATTGCCTTCACCGCCGATTCCGGCAATCTGTTTTCATAATCAACTAAGGTTCCGTCCACATCCAGAAAAATCACTTTGCCCATTTTTAAAATTTCTCCTTTCTTTGTATTCATGATATAATTTTAGTATTTTATGTCGAAAGAATCTAGTAAAATTATTATATTATAATTATTGTATCATGCAAACCTGTTCGTCTATCCAGAAATGAGCGCTCTTTGCCACTGGCGCGAAAATATAGAATGGATTCATATTAAGATATGGTACCTTTTCTTTATCAGAATTATGGAGAAAAAATAACCCTGGATGAAATTGTTCTTTCCTGCGGCTTTAACCATTTAAGCTATTCCTCTAAGTATTTTTATAATCATTATGGATGCAAAAAGCGGAGAGCCTCACGCCCTCCGCTTTCGATCCATCACCTTACAAAATATTGCCGCCGCTACTGTACTTACCGCCGTCGCCACAATGGCAGGCCCTACGATCGCCGTTGGATTCACGCTCCCGTACTGGCTTCGATAAGCAATAATATTCACTGGTATTAATTGCAGGGAAGAAATATTCAGAATCAAAAAAGTACACATTTCATTATTCGCAATTCCATGCTTTCTCTCTGGTCCCGGCAGCTTCCCGCTTCTTCTGTCCTCCTCCAGCTCTCCCAGCGCTTTCATTGCCTTTAATCCCCCTTGTGTCAAGTTAATGACACGAATTTTTTTAATATTTTTTGAATCGTAGTATTGTTTGCCGATTTAAGAAAACTTTCCAGTTCATCTTTAAATATAAGGACAATTTATAGCTGATCATCCTTGCGAAATAACTCTCTACATTTTAGCAAATGTAATAATAAAGATATTTTTACAAATCTTAAATATTTCTTCTGATGATTTGTTCGCTAGCTTCTCACAAAATAACTTTACGATTAAATTATTGTACTCGTATTTTGGGAGATTCCCATTATTATCTATAACATTTTTTACAAAATCAAATAATTGCTGAGTACGGTATTGAGGGTCGTTTAATCGAAATCTTTTTATATGTGCTTCTATAAATCGAAGTTCACTGTCGGAATATGTATGTGAATCTTTGGCAGGTTCAAATTCCATATTCATAACATTATATTGCAAAATTAGTTTTTCATTTGAATCCTTGCCCTGAATACCCATAGGCTGCAACACAATTTCTGCATCAATAAGGCTGCTGTACTTTTTTTGTAAACTCCTTAATGCTTTACAAGGAACGGTACATTGTTTACGGCAGTTAGTTGAACATTTACTAGATTCCTCATATTGAATGATATCGTTTTTAGGTATTTTTCTCTTTTTTTCTCCAATACGTTTAAATGTCTGGTTACAAACCGGACAAGACAGCCCTATATTAGGTACACATTCAATCAATTTGTCTGAATTACTTTTTTCAATTGCATGTTCCAAATTAGCATATAGTTTTTCATCTACACGAACCCGTGTATAACAATACATGCAATATCCACCTGTACTTTCTTCTAAAGTGTCCTTTAAATTAACTTTTTCTGTTGAATTTGTATAGCCATATTTTTTCCATTTTTTATAATGTGGCTGAAATACGGGCATCTCAAGTAACAAAAAATCTTCCATTTAACACTCACCATTCTCGTATTTGATGTACTATTATTTGCTGTGAAGCAGTCAATTTCCTGCTTTCTATCTGTTCAAGACATTCTTCATCTTTTTCTCCCCATGCGCCATTAATCTTATTATTCAGCAACCTTCTTAATATATTTTCAACCTCTAATCCGAAGACCTCATGATTTCCGAATATTCGATCAAAAATGATCTGTACTTCTGAAATAGATGTATAGTCATTACTATCTGCAACTTCATAACTGCCATTATCTAAAATTATCAGATTAGAATCGTTTGTGGATGCTACTAAGTCGCAAGAATGTGTTGTCACAATCCATCTTGCCCATGGAAATGTTTTCTTCAAAAATTTCAAAATCGCAGCAGAATATCTGGGAGATAAGTATTCGTCCAATTCATCTATTACAACCCATGCATATTGCAGTGCGTTCACTTTAATTTCCATATCCTGATAATAGAGTAATTCAAGTAATATGCGTATTATTGCCTGATAACCGCTTGATAAGAAACCCTTTCCATTTCCGAAATCTACTTCTCCTATTGGAGCATCATAATCTATTTTAAACCTGTCGTTTGTTAATTCAAAAAATAAATCTTGAACTTCTTTTTCATACAATTGATAAATAATTTCTACCCTTTCTGTTAAAGTTCCAAAACAATTAAAAGAATCAACCAAATTAAAGTTCATATCTTGTAATCTTGTATCTAAAATTGTTTTCTTATACTTTGGACTTTTATCTGTTTTGGAAACTTTCTTTACATCAAATACACGGTTAACCGCATCAATAAAATATACAGCCCTATCATTCTTTGTCTTCTCTATAAATAGTTTTAGTAATAATGTTTTTCCGCT
>CATKYY010000020.1 GCA_949841225.1 uncultured Acetivibrio sp. | reverse complement strand
TCTCTTTAGTGCAAATACGGTTAACCTGTCTACTAAATAATTTTTTATCTTATTTTCTTTTAAATTTTCAGCAATACTTCCTTTTCTGGAAATGTAAACACTATTTATATTGTCCTTCGTTGCATTAATAATTGTAATTACTACATTTTCTGCCCCGGAATATTTTCCAGAATTAAGAATATGCAAAACTGTTTTTTTTACCATTTCTTAACCTCTTTTATCTATGTAAAAATAACAAAATAGCTTTATTTCTACAGACTAACTGACTTCTTTTTTGCATATTTCTTCGATCTTTCTTAAAATTCTCCTTTTCTCATACTTTTTCATGCATTCTGCTGCCTGTAACCCGATCCTTTCCCTTTCTTTCTCTTCAATAAGCAAATGCTCAATTAAGCTTTTGTATTCTTTTGCTGTATTTGTTTTACACAGGTATCCGTTCTTTTTATTTTGAATCAAATCCCTGCTTCCCCGAATATTGCTTACAATGCAAGGCAGCCCACTTGCCATTGCCTCCATTAGACTTACTGGCAGGCCCTCCTGCAAAGACGGAAAAATAAAAATATCTGCCATTTTATATATTTCATCTAAGTCCTTTCGATAGCCCAAAAATTTTACCTGTTTGCCCACTCCAAGACGATTTGCCAATCTCTTTAATTCTTCTTTCTTTTCTCCTACCCCACAAATGAAATAAAATATATTTTTATCTTCTAAAAGTTTAAGGCTCTCTATTATTACTCTATGATTTTTTCTTCTACTTAGTTCGCCAACGGATAAAAGTACCATTTTAGTATTTTCAATTTTTAATTCCTCTCTTTTTTTTGTTCTTACATCCTGCTTCTGATACTTTTCCCAATCAATCCCAACTCCTGGGACATATTCTGTTTTTTTTGCATAAAACTTTTTGTTTGCCCTGTAATAATCCTCTTTATTTATAGTAATAAGCGTCTCTGTCCATCTAGATAAAAATCTCTCTATGGGATAATACAGCATCCAATTTTTTACAGGTGCGCCTTTATAAAAATGGAACCCATGAGCCATATAAATTACTTTTAATCCCTGCCTTCTCATACTCCAAGCAGCTAGTCTGGTAACAACTCCCATTACAGGTTCATTTGTCCAGACAACATTATAATTTCCTTTTTTCAGTATTCTCTTTAATTCAAAATATCCTTTTATATTTCCTATCTTTAGAGGACTTCTAAACAAATTTATTTTATTTACAAAAACATTTTCCGGGACAGCATCTATTACTTCCTGAAATCTTCCCCCTACTTCTGAACAGGCTACCTCTATTTGAAAACCATTTGCTGTTAAATAGTGTACATGTGGAAGCAAAAATTGCAGCATCATCAAATCAGTGGACGTAATTAATATCTTTTTCATTTCCTATCTCAACCTCTTTTATCTAAAATTTTCTATTGCTTCTTCAATTCTTTCTTTTCCAATGCCATACTGTTCCCTTAAATATTTTTGACTTCCAACCTTTGTACAATAGCAGTCCTCTATCCCTAATCGAATCTGCTTTACCTTTTGCCCAAGCTCTGCCAAAACCTCCGCTACAGCTGATCCAAAGCCGCCCATTATGTTATGTTCTTCTATGGTTACTATCACATCTGCCTTTCTGGCACATACTTCAACCGCCTGCCAATCAATTGGTTTCACAGTAGGAAAGCTGTACTGTATGATAGAAAACTCTTTTTCTTCTAAAGAATTACATGCCTTTGTCACTTCATCTAAGATTGCTCCCGTTGAAAAAACTGCAATTTTTTTACCGATTCTTTCTGCTTCTCTGATTTTAATTGCTTTTCCTATCTGGAACTCAAATTCTTTTTTATGAATTTCAGTTTCTCCACCCCTGCCTAAACGCAGATAACAGGTTCCCGGATATTCTGCAATCGCTTTTGTCGCCAGCTTTGCCTCTACCGGATCTCCCGGGCATACTACGGTAATTCCTGGCAAAGCTCGCATGATAGCTATATCTTCCGTTGCATGATGGCTCATTCCTAAAGAACCATATACAAATCCGCCACCAACACATACAATTTTTACATTTGCATTATGATAAGCGCAGTCATTCCGTATCTGCTCCAGACAACGAAGTGTTGGGAAATTACCGATAGAATAAGTAAAAACCCTTTTCCCATTCAATGCCATTCCGGCTGCGGCTGCGGTCATATTCTGTTCAGCAATGCCTGCATTTGTAAACTGGTCAGGGCATTGCTCCCAAAATGGCTTCAATACGCCAAAACCCAAGTCTCCTGTCATAAGTTCTATATCTGTATTTTCCTTTGCCAGTTCCACTAATGTCTTTACAAATGTATCTCTCATGCCTTAAACTCCAATCATCACATCTAAAAATTTATTTTTAGGAAAAGCTCTAGTATATCCTTCATAAATAAGCAACGGTCCTACCAACCCTCCAAAAAACATACAAAAAAATATTACATACCAGGAAATTCCTAACCCAACTGTCAATATAAGCTCAATAACCGCCTGTACTGGCCAAGAATATATGTATACTGTAAAAGCATGCTTTCCAATATATTTTAAAATACCTTTTTCATATTTAGAAAGCATAACTGCCAGTGTAAGCATCACATATATCATCAGAATACTGCTTACTTTATAGCCAATCCGAATCTCCCCTGAAAAGTACAGCACAGCCGCTGCAATCCCTGCAATAACTGCCATATACCACTTACATAGCTTGTCTCTGCTATCCACTATCTTTTCTGATAAGGACATTCCCAGCACTACATACACAAATTCAGTAGATATATCCTTCAGGCCAAACCAGTTGCTTGGAATAGGGTAAACTGTTAAGAACAGAGATAAAAGCAATACCCCCCCAATTGCAGCTTCCCCGTCAAATGTTTGTATAGTATGGCACAAACAAGAGCAAGAACTAAATACACTGGGATGAACCAAAAATGTCCCCATATCCCTTCTCTGGGAATCAGTATAATCCTAACCAGGTTATGAACAGATATTTCCATATTGTCATTCATATATGCCCCTAAAATACATTTTGGAAGCCATGCAAATAGCGTTAATACAAGATAAGGAGCAATTAACCCGTATGCCTTTTTTCCCCACCATTTTCCTATATCTCGTCCTTCTGCTGTATAAGCGATCAGCACTCCTAAGATAAAAAAGAATAATGGCATATGAAACACATATATAAATCCTATTACTTCCTCTAACCACTGTGGATAGTCCGCATGTAGAGGATGCGAATGTCCAAATAAAACAAGTAGCACAGCCAATCCATATAATACAGTAATAAAATCTAATTCCTTCCTTTTCATTCCTCTTTCCTCTGTTGTGTATACTTCCTTTTATTGCTGTCTCCCACAGCTTCCACCCTTCGCATTCTTTCTGGATATGTAGTATTCCATGTATAAGTAAATGTATAATCACTATTTATATTATCTTGTTCTGTCGGAAATATCGGTTTTTCAATTCCCTTCGGAGTATATATGTCTTCCACTCCTGGCGGAATGCTCTGGTGCAACTCATTAACCGCGCAGTCATACTCCCAGCCATCATGCGGAAATCTGTAATGCCACAAAATATTATTTTCCATAAAAGATACGCCATAGCCTTTTACTGTATTTGCAATAATTATCGTTGGCTTATGCGTTTCGGAATTCCGATATTCTTCTGCTTTCTGAAACGCCCTTTTTAATTGCCTGTGATTATTTCCATCAATTTCTATTACATTCCACCCAAATCCTTTCCACTTCGCGCCAAAATCTTTCATTTCCAGCGTATTTTCCTGAAAGTCCATACTTTGCATGTAATTACGGTCTATAATGGCAATCAAATTATTTAACCGAAAATGATTTGCAAATAAGGCGGCCTCCCATACAGAACCTTCATCACATTCTCCATCACCAAGCACTGCAAAAACTCTTTCCTTTCGCCTGTCCTTTTTTAAGGTATATGCCATGCCGGCTGCTACAGACAAACCATGTCCCAAAGAACCGGTCGATAAATCAACTCCGGGTATGCAATGAGATACATGCCCTGAGAGCCTGCTTCCATCTGCATAATGGGTTTTTAATTCCTCAACGGAAAAGAACCCACACTCTGCCAGAGCCGCATAAAGTGCCGCTCCTGCATGACCTTTGCTTAATATCATACGATCTCTTTCTTCCCACCTTGGATTTTTTGCGTCATAATTCAAAATATCTGTATATAATACAGCAATAATGTCTGCAACTGATAGAACAGCCCCTATGTGGCTTCCCCCAGAAAGATGTGTCATTTCAATTCCATGTCTTCTTATTTTCCATGCTAGCTCTTCACTGTTCATTTGCTCCCTTTCCCGTCTGCTTTTATCCCACAGACACCTGTTTCAGTTCATCTATCTCTTCTTTTCGTAATCTCCAACCAAATGCTTCTGCATTGCTTAATACCTGCTCTTCTCTTTTTACTCCTGCCAATACTACTGAATCCTCTATATAGTCAAGAATAAAACGTATTGCTACTGCCGCTGCAGGTTTTCCTCTTTGTTCTGCTACCTTTTTTAACACTTTTACTATTTCAAGGTTTTTCTCCAGCTTTTTTCCATGAAAATTTGTATAAATATCTCTGGAACGCCTATCATCTTTTTCAAAAACTGTATTTGCATCATATTTCCCCGTCAAAATTCCCTGTCCTAAAGACCCCCAAGTAAGGGGTGACAATAAAAACCTCTCTCTTAATTCCAAAATCTCTTTTTCATTTTTCCGGCATACAAGGCTATATTCATTCTGAAAACTAACAAATGTCCCTTTCAACTTTTTCAATTCTTCCATATCGTCTCTGTGAATATTAGAAAGTCCATAATACCGTATATATCCTTTTTCTTTATAATGTTCCAAAGTTTCCGCCACCACTTCCAGCGGTGTTTTTCCATCACGATAATGGATTTGATACAAATCAATATAATCTGTACCAAGTCTTTTTAAACTCCCTTCCAAAGCTTTCTTTATCCATACAGCACTATTGTCATAAAATGTCCTTCCATTTTCCACCCGGACACCAAATTTAGTCGCTACTACTACCTTATTCCTTTTGTTTTTTATTACTCTTCCATAATTCTCTTCCGATTTCCCCAAGCCATAGGTATCAGCAGTATCAAAAAAATTTATCCCTTGCTCTATAGCACATTCCACTGCTTTTAAAAGCTCATTGTTATCCGTTTTCCCCCAGCCATACTCCCCTAAAGGACAGCCTCCCAAGCATAAGCGCGATACTTCTAAGTCCGAGTTTTGCAATTTTATGTATTCCATTTACCATAGCTCCTATTTCATAAAAATATGTATTATTTTCTCCAGTACCTTTCCTATCGTAATTAAAAACAGGCCGCAATCTGTTTTAAAAGAAACCCTTTCTGCGTATTTTATACGAAGATGATTTTTTCTTTTTAATATTTTTGTTTCATAAATCTCGTCTGCATTCTCCTTGCCAACTGCCTCGTCCAAATTAATAAAAGTAAGCGAACTATAATCTGTAATTCCTGGCCTTACCTGAAAAATAATCTTTTCCTTTCCCTGATACTGCTCTGTGTATTTCAATAATTCCGGTCTCGGCCCTACAAAGCTCATTTCTCCTTTCAGAATATTAATAAGTTGTGGAATTTCATCCATTTTTGACTTTCTAAGGAATACTCCTGTTCTGGTAATCCTGTCGTCATTTAGTGCCGTTGTTCCGCCGCCTATCCGGTCAGCATTTTTCACCATAGTACGAAATTTATATATTTTAAAAGGGATTCCTTGGTATCCGCCCCGTTCTGCTTTATAAAAAACCGGAAACCCCGTATCCAACAAGATAAAAGCTGAAATAACTATAAATAACGGCCACAGCAAAACCATTGCCAATACAGCCAAAATTACATCCAAAACTCGTTTTATCTTCTTATTATATATACCTTCATACGCCATTATTTGCTTCATTCCTTTTTACTATTTCCATTGTTTACTGATTTGATAGCTCCAGCCTGCATCATTATAATATAGGCCTGTAGTAAAATAAGTGATATATTGGCTTGGCGTTTCTATACGCGCTACTATGTATTTTGAATTTTCCAACCCGGAAATCAGCCTATCCTTTAAACAAAAATCACTGTTTCCAAAATCACATTCCTGCTTGCCTTCTGGCAAATTATTTTTATTTTTAACAAACCAATGTACTGGACATATTGGATTTCTATCCCACTCTAAATTTTCTTTTTCTATAATGTAGTAAATATTTTTTTCGTCATAATACACCCATGTTCCCTCTGGAAAATAATGAAACAGCTTTGTCCCTTCCAGTTCCTTTTCCAACTTGCTTCCCGAGATTTCTAGTGCTTGAAAGGTCTTTGGATTGTACTCTATCATTTCTCCCTGATAATAAAATTCATCTGTAGTAACAGTTTTTACATATTTCTGTTTTTTTCCGTCTCCATTCTCATACTCTGAGGTATAACGAAGCAAAATTTCATAAACATCATCCTCTTTTAATTGCTCTATCTTTAGACTTCCCTCAAAACCAGCACCGGAATAATCCTTACCATCTGTATAGCGTTCAGCTATCTGTACTGGTTCCGAATTCTTTTTCATCTTTGGCCACAGGGCTTCTCCTGTTTCTGTATCCTGCAAAATCAATTCGCAACCGCTATTTTCGTTGTAGTAATTGACATCAAACCCCCA
This sequence comes from uncultured Acetivibrio sp., assembly GCA_949841225.1. Lineage (GTDB taxonomy): Bacteria > Bacillota > Clostridia > Lachnospirales > Lachnospiraceae > Velocimicrobium. Next base: position 15,591 of record CATKYY010000020.1, on the reverse strand, counting down.
TCCCGAAAATACCAACATATCGCCTTCTGTTCTCGCCTCTATTACGTTCCTTAAAATGGTTTGATTTAATTTTTCCACTGTATAAATATGACTTCTTTTTAAATTAATATTTTTGTTTATACTGAATGCAATTCCAATTGCAATTACACAAACTGCAACATGGAACGCATACCTTTTTTTCCAGCTTTTCCATTTCACTTTCTGTTTTTCTCCCTACTGTATTTAGCCTGTTGTCCTGATTCCTAAAAACAACAGGCTTTATATTTCTATAATTTTTCCTTAATCATTGCTCCATATTTATCTCAGACTTTTCTTATCTATCTTTTTGGATATAAATATAATAACTTATCTAATTTAATATCTTTCAACATCTTCTCTCCTGCCTATCCAACATACTCCTTGCCAAAAAAGGCACAAAACGGCGATGCTGTACCCAAAACAGCCAGCTAATAGCCACCTGCCTCACCTTAGTGTTTCCACCAAGGATTTACTCTAACGCATTTCCTTTTACCAAAGCAGCTTCTTCCTTCTGAAAACGCTTCCCTACGTTCACTGCCTCGTTAAAATAGGAATTCCCCCTATGCCCATTGGGGCAGATAAAATTCTTTCCGCCATAATAATTCCTTCCTGGCCGGTTCTCTCCATTAAAACGTTTCACAGGCTCTCCGCATATATGGCAGGTACTGGCAATTCCTTTTGTACTAACAGATGTTGTTACAATCCCCCTGCCAAAAGCCTTATACCTGAGATATTGGGTAATCCGTCTTCCCAGCCAATCATAGCTGGTAGCCGATAGATACCCCATTTGGTTCAAATCCATAGATTGCTTGTAGTTTGGTACTACCAAAATCTGGATACCCTCTTCTTCACAAAAATCTACAATCCTGCGGCTCACTTTGTGGGCATAAGCATCCGTCAGGTTTCTTATCTTCTCCTTCAAATGCTTATTTTCCTCTTCCAGCCCTTTCCCAAATCCCTCTTTCCCCGGCCCTATTCCCATAGCGGCCCGGTTTCTCCGAATCCGGTTCAAAAGCTGCTTTTTTCTATGAGCCAGCTCCTTCCCATCCCGGATAAACAAGCTCCTTGTACATCTTCCATCTTTATCCACAACAATCAGTACGGCCAGACAATCATTACATGGAAAAGCCGCCGCACAGATTCGCCCGCCTGCCAAAAGCCGCTCCTTCACTGTCCGGGTATCTTCTACTTTCTCTTTTACAGGCACATGGAGCATAGCCCTGTTGCCGGACAGCTTTAACACTGGCGACAGCATCCGCCCTTCCATGGGAAAACCCCTTCCGCAGGTGTCCACATCGCAAACTTCCCAAACCCATTTTTCTCCATTCCAAAGCTTCAGAGAGATAGAAGTATTTGTAAAATCCTTATACATTCCCTGATAGAAAACCGGAGAGGCCCGTAAAGCTTTTCTATCTTTCTCGTTGCTCTTTTCTGACAAAGCTTCCAGGGAGAAATCCCTGTTTTTCCAGCTCCGGCAGATACGAATAGCGTCATTAATCGCCGCTCTCCTAAAATACAAAGGCAGTTTCTCAACAGGAAGGGGATATTCCACGCTTTCCTTATCCTGTCCTCTGGCTCCCACAGACAAAAGCTCCAGTTTCCGCATAATCTGTCGCCCAGAAGAAAGCTCCGTCAATTCCGGTTTCTTTAACAAAAGCTCCAAATAAAAGGTAAGCGCCTGGTTATATATAGCCTTCGTTTCCAAAAGCCAGCTCTTATGGGGACAGTACAAACGGAAACGATAGGTTATAATATGGTATCCTGTTTTCTTTTCCATTCATTCCTCCAAAGCTTTACCGTCAAAATGCGGACGAATATAGAGCATGCACCTGCATAAAAACTTTTAATTGCAGCGTCAGGCCCTATTACAAAGCAAGGATATTTCACTAAGGATGTGACTTAGCGAAACCTTCTTTTCTGTTTGCTATCTAGTATAGCGCATATTATTTTTTTCGTCAATGCCTTAGTTTTGGTAATTTTTCTTGTCATTTTACATTATTTCAGGTAAAAATTTTCAAGTTTTCTATTTATTTAGTTTTCCAAAACCCGCTGTTAAAAATTTAAGCCGTCAGATTTCTTGTATTGGCAGGAGTGTAAAAAGACCTGCTATTGATAGAAAAAGAAAAGTTTTTACTCTATATTTATGGGATATTTGGTGTCAAAAGCGCCGTCAAAATGGCAGAGTTTTATAATAGATTGTATTTTTGATTTACAGTTTGTATCAAAAATACACGTTTTTTTCAGTTTTTATAAATTTGTTCATTGGTTTTATAAAAAACAGAAGAAGGTTTCGCTAAGTCACATCCTTAGCGAAACCTTTTTAGAATAACAGATGTAAAACAATTTTATAATAAAAGGTATCTATCCACAAATTCAGCCACATCTCTTACAACCATATCCGGCTGCCAATCCTCTCCTGGCATCTCCCCATGTTCAGAAACAATATAGGCTGTCTTACACCCCGCCGACAGGCCTGCCTTCACATCATTACTGCTGTCGCCGACCATCCATGAATGTTCAAGGTCGATGTTAAAATCTTCGGCCGCTTTTAAGAGCATACCCGGTTTTGGCTTGCGGCAGCTGCAATCAAACTTAAGCTCAGGAAGCTCCCCCTCAAACCCTTTATGGGGATGGTGAGGGCAAAAATAGATACCATCCAGATAAGCGCCCTCCAATCCGAGAAGGGTTTCCATTTTGTTATGGATTTCCTCCAGCTCCTTCCATGTAACTTCCCCCCGCGCAATGACCGGCTGGTTCGTTACAACAATAGCAAGGCAACCGGATTCATTCATTTTTTTAATCGCCGCCGCAGCCCCCGGACAAAGCTCAAAATCATCTATATTTCGCAAAAACCCCTTATACTGGTTAATTGTGCCGTCCCGGTCTAAAAATACAGCCCTTTGTTTATTGGAAAGGTTTTTGGAAGATACCCGCCTGGCAGTAAAGTCCTCCTCCACCTGATGAAACCGCTCCGGCGTTCCCATATCCTTCACATACTCCGGGCTATCATAGCAGAACATCGTTCCAGTTCCAGCCAGGGGTTTTAAAAGCTGGCGGTCAAGATCTATTTTTATGATTTTTCCATTTGTGTCCTTTTCTCCGGCCCGGCTGCCGTCAACTAAGTCAAGGAGCGCGGGAGAAATTACATGCAATCCGGCGTTTACTCTGTTTTTATAAAATCTTGGGCGTACATCCTCCTTTGTAAGCCATGCTTCAACCGCCCCCTTTTCATCGGCGACAATTAAGCCTGAGTCGTAGGGGTGGCTATTGGGATGTGTAAAAAGACTCGCCATGCCGCCATGGGATTTATGAAAATTAACAAAGCGGTTAAAATCCACATCAAAAACAGCATCTGCATTTAATAAAAGAAAATCTTCTTTCAGTTGAGGCTTTAATTTGAAAAGAGCGCCCGCATTTCCAAGAGGGACGTCCTCCTTATAATATTGAATCTTAACGCCATAGCCGCTTCCGTCTCCAAAATAATCCATAATTACAGTTCCCAGATGCCCTACGGTAATAATAAAATCGGTAAAGCCCTGGCTTCTTAAATTCTTTATCTCATGCTCCAGCACAGGTACGCCGTTGACTGGTATCATTGGTTTTGGTATATCGGAGGCAACAGATTGGATACGCGTGCCTTTGCCTCCTGCCATAATTACTGTTTTCATATGAGTCTTCATCCCATCCTTTTTCAAAATGCTGGCTATAGCGCTAACATCTAACGCTCTTCCTCAAATGGAATCTCCGCGCGCCGTAAAAATCCCTTCAAACTGTCGTCCCATTCCCGCTCTATGGTCTTATCCAGAGTAAACACATGAAACGAGCTTCCTGTAATCAGTCTTACTTCCCCTTTTTCATACCGGATATTCAAAAACAAGCCTTCTACCGTATCGGCCTCCCCTTCTCTCCCTATCTGCCCCAGAACCTTTCTCGTTCCCTCTTCTGATAAAAGCAGCACCAGCTTCATACTTTGAGGCGTTTTCTTTCCTTTAATCAACTGGTACAAAAAAGGTCTCTGTTCAGAAAATTGCATATAATCCCTTTCGGAAAGCTGGGAAAGCTCTTCGCTGGAATACCATTCCTTATTTCTCCTGCCCTTAATTACATAGGAGCAGCCGCACAAAAGCTCTGCTTCTGAAAGCAGGAAATTGTCAAATACCCCCTTAATTAAAAGCTTAGACATAAATTCCTTTACATCCGGTATTTTTAATGCAATCATACCTCTCCTCATTCTTTCTTAAATATCTAATCTCTATAGAAATTATCCCATGTATTTTTCTCCGGCAATCTGCACCTTTACAAGATTGGAATTTCCAGAAACGCCAAGAGGCACTCCCGCTGTAATTACAGTTAAATCCCCTTCTTTTACATAGCCCTTGTCCATAGCTTCTTTTACTGAATGGTCAAAAAGCTCAAAGGTATCCTGCTCTTCCCGAATATGCAGAGGCGCTACGCCCCAGCACAAATTGAGCTGCCTCCACACCTGCGGATGAGTCGCGCAGCCCATAATCGTGCAGGCCGGGCGGCACTGGGAAATCTTCCTTGCCGTTCTGCCGGATTTTGTAACCGTAATAATTGCTTTGGCGTTCAGATCATGGGCGGTCGTACAGGTGGCATGGGAAATCGCCTCTGTTACATCCGGCTGTTCATTCATTCCCATTTCCCGGAACCGTTTTTTATAATCAATATCCTCCTCCGTCCGTTCTGCAATCCGCACCATAGTCTGAAGGGCCTGCACAGGATACTTTCCGGCAGCCGTTTCTCCAGAAAGCATAATCGCGCTGGTTCCATCATAAATGGCGTTCGCCACATCGGTCGCTTCCGCCCTGGTCGGCCTTGGGTTTTTAATCATAGAGTCCAGCATCTGCGTTGCTGTAATAACCGGCTTGCCCGCATTGTAAACCAGCTTGATAATTTTCTTTTGCAGTACCGGAACCTCTTCTCCTGGTATCTCCACTCCCATGTCTCCTCTGGCAATCATAATACCGTCCGCAGCCTTAATGATTTCCTTAATATTGCTTACTCCCTGCATATTCTCGATTTTTGCAATAATCTGAATACCCTCTCCATTGTTTTCCCGTAAAATCTGTCTTACCTCTTCAATATCCGAAGCGCTCCGGGTAAAGGAAGCCGCAATAAAATCATAGCCGTTTTTCGCTGCAAAAATAATATCCTGCCGATCCTTTTCACTGATAAAAGGCATAGAAATTTCTGCTCCCGGCAGGTTTACGCCTTTATTATTAGAAATCGTCCCCTCGTTCATTACTTGGCACAAAAGCTCTGTATCCGTTTTTTCTTTTACTACCATTTCTATCAGGCCGTCGTCGATTAAAACCCTCGATCCCACAGATACGTCCTTTGCAATATCCTTATAGCTGACAGAAACCCTTGTCCCGTCGCCTGTAACATCCTGTGTTGTCAGAGTAAACTCCTGTCCCTGGGACAAAATTATTTTTTCCTCAGCAAACCTTCCAATCCGTATTTCCGGCCCTTTAGTATCTAAGAGAGCCGCTACGGGAAGGCCAAGCTCATTTCTCAAACGCCTGAGCATTTTAAGCCTTTTTAAATGCTCGTCATAGTCTGCATGGGAAAAATTAAACCTGGCAACATTCATACCCGATACCAGCAACTGCCGCAATACTTCTTCCTCATCTGTCGCTGGTCCCAAAGTACATATAATCTTCGTTTTTCTCATACTTAACCTCATTTCTACGCTGCTTTTTGTACATCGCAGGCTTGTGGAAGCAGCGCGGACACAGGCCTGGAGACGAACAGTTTTTTAACTTCCGCCTTTTGTTTTTCCTCGGTTTCCGAATTATCCCTATCAATTATATTCTAAAATAAAAAAATAGGCAATGAAAATTCAAAAAAGACCAAAGAATCCTGCTCTGCAGGATTCTCCGCCTGCGGCGGGTCGCTTTAGCGGCATATTTCTTTTCCGCCGCAGCGCGATAATCGTTTTTTATTTTATAGGGAATCTGAAGGAATTTCCTATAAAATAAAAAATAAAGATTTACTGCCCTGCATTTGCAAGACAGTAAATCTTCCCTTTTCCTACTTTGATTCGCTCAAATATGTCTGTACCCTGTTTTGAACCAGCTTTGCCACCTCTTCTGCAGATTTCTGTCCAGAGAAAAAGGCGCCGCTTTCTTCACTGACAATTTCCTGTACCTTTGTATCATACCGCATTACCTGCGTAATAGAACTTAAAAGATCGTCTACCTTTTTAACTTCTTCATCTGTTACCTTACCAACCTTTACCTCTTTTCCATTAATAAAAACGGTATTTTCATAAATCTGTTCCTTGCCATTTTCATCAATGTAGCTGTCAGGCTTCTGCGCCTTTTCCTTTAAAGCGGCATAAGCGGATTTTTTCATTAGCCATTCATAGCTGCGGCTGCTCTGGTATTCATCACCTAAAAGGTACTTAATGAAAGCCCAGGCTCCATCCGGCTGCGCCGCTTTAGAAGATAATGCTACCTCCAAATTACCGGTAATAGCGGAACCTTGCTTATTTGCTGTAGGGAATCCAATGAAAGTAAGCTCCTTACCTCCAAAATTGTAATATTTTTCATCATGAATCTGGTTATAGCTGTAGAGGTAACAGGTTTCCAGCATGATCTTATCCTTTGCCAGGCCGTTATCTTCTTCTTCCGTCACTGGAATGCCGCTTGTCGTTACTTCTACCGCTCCAGTCTCAGCGTCGGTATTCTCCTTTGGAAATTGCTTTGCAAAGTTCAAAAGCTTAGCAAACTCCCCGCTGTCAAAACTACAGGTCCCTTCTGTATAATTAATGTACTGGTCCGTCGCTAAAAATAACCCCCGCATCAGAATGGACTCCTGGGTTTCTCCTTTAAAAATCTCAGTTCCTTCCGGCTTATCCGCCATCAGCTTTTCCAAGTCCTCCATTGTCCAGCCTGGCGTTTTCCCTACGTTGTCTTCCTTTGCAATCACTGTCTGAACATTAAAAGCAGGCACGACACTATAGAGCTTTCCTCCCTTTTCATAGGCCTTGAAAATATTTTCCATATAGTCGGAACGGTTAAATTCACTATCTCCATCCATTTTCTCATATAAATCAGCAAGCAGTCCCTTACTGGTATAAGTTCCAATCGGCAGATTGCCTACGGAAATCAAATCTGGCATCTTTCCTGAAATTAAATCGGTGTTCATTTTCTCCGCGCCTGCATTGTAATCCTCAGCAGTAGCGTACTGAGCGTAATCGTCGACAAGAATGCGGTACTCGTCGTTTTGTCTATTAAATGCAACGACCGCAACCTTAAGGGAATAATCTGTATAAGGCATAGCGAGGGTTATCAGCTTTTTATCCTTTACCTCCTCTGGCGGCAGCTTTTTCAAAACAATCATCTCATTTTCCTGGCTCAGCTCATTATAGGTATTCCCTACAAACCTGCCGTCTGGAAGGCTGCAGATATTATATGCATTGGATCCATTTACATCTGAGTTAATCCAATTCAGCACCTTGGTTTTTTCATCTGTCTCAATATTATAAGAGTACATAAAAATTCCATCATTGATATACATGCCATCCTTGCCGGAAATCAGCGTCGCCATACCGGTTCCGGCATTATCCGCCCTGCGGACCTCTACCAGCTCTTTTGCTTTTTTGTCTACCTTGCTGTATATCCTAGTCGTATAATCCTCTGTATAATTAGACACATAAATAGTACCGTCCTTATCCTTTATCATCGTATCCACATAGGTTGGAACTTCAATTTTAAAGGCTTGCTTGCCCTTATCGTCAAAAGCATAAATAGCGTTGTTGCCGCTTAAAATTACAGTTCCTTCATTATCTATTTCCATTCTGTCTGGATAAAATTCCTGCTCTTTTATATCCAGCTCCTGGTTTAAAATCTCCTTACCCTCTGAATCTATCTTTTCCAGCTTAAATACAGTTTTTGAATTCTCTGGATTCTTTTCATCCATAATATAATTATTTTTAAGACGGCATATATTTCCATCCTTATCCACGATAAAATTCATAGTCCAGGAGTTTTCTTCTTTACTGTCGTTCATAATCATTTTCTCGACTTTGCCGTCGTCTGGATTAATCCGGGCTATTACCTCTTTCTGGTCCTTTTCGCTAAAACTTTGGGCATAAATTTTTCCGTCTATCCCCGCCTGTATATCGCCAAGATAGGTAAGTTCCTCCGGCTTTTTGTAATAGCTCGCTTTGTAAATCAGATTTTTGTCAAAATCTACTGTAGAAGCTTCCTTCCCGCCTCCGCCTCCGCAGCCGGTCAGTAAGGATGCAGATAAAATCCCCGTCAAAGCCAAGGCTATCAGCCTCTTTGTGCTAAATTTTCTCATTTTCCATCTTCCTCCTTTTTTCCCAAGAAGCTTCTCTTTTCTTTTCCAGCCATGCAAAGAAAAGCTCCTTTCTCCATTTCCTATGTTTCCATTTATAATGCAAAAACCGCAGGGTATATACAAACGGCAAAAGAAACGCCGCTATTGCTGCCAGAAGGTATAAAGCTCCATAGTCCTCCTTTACCCTTGCAATGTTTTCCCAATAAGGATATTTTACCTGGTTTTCCCGCATAGAGCGGATTCCAAAGCTCTTTACCAGCTTCAAAAGGTTAAGAGGCTGAAACCGGACCGTATTTTCTACTACCTCCACATCCTGCGTTCGCTGCCGTTCTTCGGCCAGTTCTTCCTCTCCGGCCTGAATTTCCCCAAAGAGGTAGTCCGTTACAATTTTTTTCCCAAATCCCTTTACTGGGTTTGGAATCAGCACCTCGTAGCAGGTAATATTTCCCGAAGCCGAATAATCCATAGCCGCTATGCCGCCCTCTCCCATATCCTGCGTACCGATAAGCTCCATCGGCGCATATACGCGGGGTTTTGAACCATAAGCCCGCTCCTTTACTCTGCCTGACGGATTTTTTACTACTCCGGCAATAAAACACTTCCTGCTATTTAACTCAATCGCCTTCCCTACTATGTCCGACGAGCCAAACAATCTCCATGCGAGAGTTTCATCAATTACCACCCGGTCGTCCATCAACTCGTCTGGGCGGAAATAATAACCATAGGCCAGCTCCATAGGATGAAACTGGAAAAAATCCCCCTTTACGCCAGTAATGATAACCTCTTCATTTGCTTTCTCAGAATAAGCGCTTCCAGAAAGCTCTCTGCTATATGTATCAATCCAAAGCCGGGCGGTTTCTGTACTAGCCTTTAGGGAAGCCTCCTCCAGTTTTTTGCTCAGATTCACCCGGAAGCTGTCTACCTCGCTTTCGGAAAACGCCCGGCTGCCGCCCAAGAAAACAGAAATCTGCGTATATCTCGTTCCGTCGCCGGACCACCGCCTGGCAGCTAACTGGTCCGGCAACTGGTTCCCCAGAAAATACACGATTCCTGAAAGAACGGCGCCTGCCAGGAAAAGAGCCGAAAGCAGCAAAAGCTTTGGCAGCTTTTTCATCATAAGCCGCCTCCTTCAACTAAACGCACCTGCATGCCGTCCGCCAAAGGCTTGGTTGACGTGGTAATAATAAAATCGCCGCCCTGAAGATTTCCCGTAATCGCAGCGTTAGTATCATCCTGCGCCATTACATCTACGGAAACTCTTTGAGCAATATAACGATTCCCCAGAGGACTGCTCTTTGCATTTACAATTAAAATAAACTTGCCGTTATTATCCTCTCGTATCGCAGAATTTGGAACTACAATATCATAGTTGGCGCTCTGCTGCCCTACAGAAAGCTCCAGACTCTGACCTACCTCCACGCTTCCGCTAATTTGGAAGGTCACTTCTCTGCTTCTTGGATTTCCTTCTACAGAACTAATTTTAGAAATAACTGCCGTTACATCCCCTTCCCATACGTTAAGGATGTCCGCTTTATCGCCTTCCCTTATCTTTTTGCTTTGCTCTGCTGTTACTTGAAGCTTTACCTGATAGCCCTTTTCCACAATCTGGATAACTGCCAGCACAGCCTCCGGCGCTGTCTTTTCTCCCGCCACCGCCGTCAAGGAACTAACTACGCCGGCTACCGGCGCCTTTATCTCGCTTTTGCTTCCCTGCTTTTTCAGCTTGGCTATCTTCTCCTCCAGCCTGGCTATCTTTTTTTGGCTCATAGAAAGCTGCATCCGGGCGACCTTATCCGCCTGGCTGTCCTTGGCCTTTGTTTCCGCCAAAGCCAGGATTTTATCCTCCAAAGCCCTTTCTGCGGTTTTCACTGCCTCCTCCGCCTGCTCCTCTGTAACGGTATTCTGTTTCGCCGCTTCTAAATCCTTTTGGGCTTTTTCCAGCTTATAATCGCTTTCCGCTTTCGCGTCCATCAAGGCGTTCAACTGGCTCTGAAGCTCCTTTTTTTTCGCTTCCTGGGCCGTCTGGGCGTTTGCCTTTGCCTTTTCCAAAGCCTTATCCGCCTTTTTCTTCTCATTGGTCCAATACGCCACGCTGGACTCCGCGGAATCTAACGTTGACTGGGCGGAACTTACCGTTGATTTTAAGCTTCTTACTTCGCTCTCCAAGCTTGAAATCAGCGACAGGTCCGGTTCTTCCTCCGCCTTGGCTTCCGCCAGCTCCGCCTCTTTTTTACTTAAATTACTTTCTGCCCGCGTTAAAGCTTTTGTCGCCTTTTCCTGATTGGCTGTAGCAATATCCAGATTATTTTCTGCGGCCTCTACCGCCGCTTCCTCTGCTGCCGTTACAATGCTGTCTGTGGTAACGCCCTCTATTTCTCTTTCCAGCTGTTCTATCTGCTTCTGGAGAAGGCGTACCTCAGCTTCGCAAGTCTCCACCTTATTTTGCGCTACTGTAATCTGCGCCTGTTGGTTTCCTACCAGAGACTTCTTCTCCTGCGCATCCTCTAAATCCTCACGAAGCCGTTCAATCTCTGCATTGGGTATATCATAATTCCGAATGGTTTCCAAAAGCTTCTGCTGGTATTCAAGTCTGGCTGCATCTAGTTCATCCAAGGTCTCGTCCAGAGAGCCGGTGCCTCCCTCTTCCAGACGGAACAATATCTGTCCCTTTTTCACTTTATCTCCTGTTTTTACCATAACCTCTTCAATCAGCCGTTCTTCCGATACTGACACATTATAAGGCTGGGACGCTTCTACCGTACCGGTGCCCCGTACCCTGGACGCTACCACTCCTGTTGAGGCATATTGAGCCGATACCTCCGGCAGGGAATAATTCATAATTGTATTGGAAAAAAAAGTTAAAACCAGCATAATAGAAAGAAATATAATCGCTGCATTTTTCACCCATTCTCTTCTTTTCGTCATCGCACACTTTCCCTTTCTTTAACCTTTTACTGCTCCAGAATAAGCGATTCCCTCCACCAAATACTCTTCTCCATAAAGAAACAAAAGAAGGGTTGGAACCATATAGATTGTCGCCACTGCAAAAGCCAGCCCCACTTCCCCTGTATTAATTTTTGATAAAAATACAGACAATGGATGCATATCTGTATTAGACAATAAAATAAGGGGCTGCTCCACCATATTCCAATAATCTATAAACACCAGGATAGCCACGGAAAATAAAGAGCTTTTGCTCATAGGCAGGCATACCCGGGTAAAAATCTGCCATTCTCCCGCCCCGTCAATCTCCGCCGACTCAATTAGTGAAACGGGTATCCTCCGCATAAACTTCGTAAGCAAAAATACGCTAAAAGGAGCAAAAAATCCCGGCAAAAGAATCGCCCAGCGGGTATTGATAATGTTAAGCCATTTGGACACAAGATAATTGGGAACCAGCGTTACCTGATAAGGCATTAGCATCAATATTATGTATACAAAAAAGATAATTTCCTTTATCCTGCCCCGGAACCTTGTAAAGGAATAAGCCGCCAACGCTGCGATTAAAAGCTGGAAGATTACAATAGGCGCAACCAGAATAACCGAATTCCAAAACTTCAAAAGATATTCCGGGCTCCGAAACAGTACGGAAGCATATTGGCTGAAAGTCACCTGATCCGGGATAAATTTTAAATTTACCTTTTCCGAAACAAAAGTTCTGCTTCCCTTCCGGCTTTCTGAAGCATTGTCTAAAATAGCTCCATAATTGGCCGCAATTTCTGTCTTTGACATAAAGGAATTTGCCATGGTAAGAACCGTAGGCATTAAAAACAGCGCTGCAAAAGCGGCGGCAATCATCGTCCGAACTGCTTTTGAAAATATCCGCTTTCTTTTTATCACCCTTCCACATCCTTTCCAAACCAGTTTTCCACAAGAAACAATCCTCCAATAATTACTACCATCACAGCCGCCATAATAATTGCCGCCGCCGACAGCTTCTGGTAATCCAGGGACTGAAAGGTGTTATTCATAAAATTCTGCAATAAATACAAGCTGTCATATGGATAATCTCCGGTCATCAAATAGGCTTCCCGGAATACCTTAAAAGAATTAATCAAGGATAAAATAGCCACAAACAAAATCGTCGGGGACAAATACCTGAGCTTTATATGTACAAAAGCCGCCCACGGGCTTGAATTATCCAATCGGATTACCTCGATCAAATCCTTTGGTATGTTGGCAATCCCCGACATAAATAAAATCATATTATAACCCAGGTTTTTCCATAAAAATAAAATGCCGATAACTACCTGGCTGTAATCTGACTTCAACCAGTCGATCTTGTCAATGCCAAAATTAGTAAGAACGCCGTTTACCGCGCCGTTATAATGGAACAAAACCTGCCATATCAGCACAATGGAAGCTACCGGAACCATCATCGGGCTTAAAAAAAAGGTTCTGAACTGGCTTTTCCACGGAATTTTTTCCTCCAGCAAAAGAGCCAGCCCTAAAGATAATACCACGGCTAAAGGTACCGTTAAAAGAGAAAAAGTCGCCGTATTTTTCGCCGCTTTCAAAAAAGCTTCATTCTGTAAAACATTGATAAAATTCCTGAAAAACACAAACTCCCGGTTAATTGGATTGTCTACAAAGGAGTAATAAATTACAACTACAAAAGGAATCACGAAAAACACCAAGACCCCAAGCAAGCTGGGACTCAAATACACGGCAGAAATCAGCCTCTTTTTTGCCCTTCTGTTTTTTTTCATTGTCACAAGCCTCCTACCTTACCTTTCTATTCTAAGGAATTGTACCGGCAGTTACAATATCTTTTTCCCTTAAAAATTCTTACAATTTCCTTAATGCATACTTTTAAAACAGGAAAGGCCAGAATATACGCCTTTTATATTCTGGCCTTTACAATATATACTATTTTTTTTATTCTTTCAATAATTCTTTGGATAATTCCGAAAGTCCTGCTTTCAGCGTTTCCGAATTCGTGCAATATCCCAAACGAACATGTCCCGGAACGTCAAAACGATTGCCTGGAATCAGCAAAACCCCTCTTTCTTTCAGAAGACGAATACAAAATTCCTCAATCTCAGACTTAATATCCAGCTTCACAAAGGACGTAGATACCTGTTTTGGATAAACAAGAGAAGCCTTCGGCTCTTTCTCTACCCACTCCTTTAATATCTCCAGATTTCCTGCGACAATTTTCTTATTTCGCGCCAGCACCGCCTTTTTATTTTTCAGTATATACGTTGCCAAATAATCGTCAAACACGCCGCAGCAAATCATACTATAATCCCTGTAAACCTTAAACTTTTCTGTCAGCTGGTCAGACGCCGCAACCCAACCGACCCGAATCCCCGGAACAGAATAGGTTTTAGAAATACTATTTGTGGAAATTCCTTTTTCATAAACATCTATAATAGCTGGTACGTGTATCGTCTCATCCAACGGCTTATACACTTCATCGCTCAATATAAATATATCGCGTTTCCGTGCGAACTCCGCCAATTTTAATAAAAACTCTTCTTCCATAACCGTTCCCGTCGGGTTATTCGCATTATTGATACAAATCATTTTTGTCTCAGGACGAACCAAACGCTCAAGCTCCTCTAAATCAGGAAGCCAGTTATTTTCCTCTTTTAATTCCCAATAATCCACGGCCGCCCCCAGCGACTTCGGTATTTCATACAACTGCTGATAAGACGGATGCAATGCGATTACATGGTCGCCCGGCTCAATCAAGCTATATAACACAAGTAAATTCGCTCCGGTCGCTCCATTGGTCTGTAGAATCTGCTCCGGCCTGACATTCCTATAAAGCTTAGAAACCTCCTCCTTAAATTCTGGGGAGCCTTCTATCCATCCATAGTTCATTTTTTCTTTACTTAGCTCTGCAAAAAAGTCCTCCTGGGTCCGCCCTCCCAATTCTATAATCTCTTTCAATGTAAGAGAAGAAACTGTACTCTGGGCAAGATCATACACCGCCTCTTTCTCCCATACATTCAGCCAGTCCTCACATCCGAAACATGGTAAATACATAGTACTCCTCCTTTATCTTCCTATACTGCAATCTGCCCTGTCGCCAGCATAACAATAGATACCATCGCTTTTTTGTCCATCAGGCCAAGTACAGTTGCTTTTTCTGCGGATTTTTTGCTTTCTGCATAGTCCGCCATTATTGTAGCAACTTCAATTCCTATAGCTCCCTACATGAAAACCATCATTGTTCCGGATGCCTGGCTGATAACGTCACCAAATTGAAAATCTCCTGCTAAAGGCTGTTTTTTCCGTCATGATTACCTTTTTTCAAAAGCGCCTCAGTGTTAATAAATAATCGAACGCAGCTCCGTATAATCCGCCGCCACATAATCCGGTTTTATTTCTTCCAGATTTTCCTTCCTTTCTGGATTATACCAGCAGGTAGCAATGCCTGCCCGAAGTCCTCCCAGAATATCTGAATGTAAAGAATCCCCAATCATCAAAATACGGTTTTTATCCTTTTCTGGTACTCTTTCCATCACAGCATCAAAATATTCCTTCGCAGGCTTCTGAAAACCAAGGTCTTCCGAAACAAAAATTTCTTTAATAAAAGGAAGCAGCCCAGAATCCTGGAACCTTCCATGCTGGGTAAAGGAAACCCCGTTCGTCAGGATATAAATTCCAAAGTCCTTTGAAAGCTCCCGGCAAAGCTCCTCCGCCCCTTGAATCGTACAGCCATTCGACGAGAGAAAATTCTGGTAATCCTCTTCAAAGGCTTTGCCGACTCCGGTAATAGACAATTCCTCAAACAGCCGGCGAAAACGGGTAGAAAGTATTTCTGCTTTCGTAATCTCGCCCCGCTCAAAAGCCGCCCACAAGCTCTGGTTAATCTCTACATATTTCTTTTTTATTTTTTCATCAAATGGAAGACTATGCTTTTCAAAAGCCCTCTTTAAGGCGCTGTACTCGCACGTCTTAAAATCCAGCAGCGTATCGTCTGCATCAAAAAATAATGTTGTATATCTCATAATCTACCTCATTTTTGCATCACAAGTTTATGTCCGCACTGCTTTCTGTGCTAACGCAATCTTTACCTCATAAAGATACCATATATTTGACTTTTTGTAAATTTAATGGTATATTTTGCATATTGTCAGGTTTTACATCTGGCATAGAAACAAAAGAGGTGAAATTCTTATGATTAAATGTATGTACCAGGAAAAACCAGTTATTTCTTTGGAGGTATTTCCTCCAAAAGAGGATACGGATATTTCTGTTGTTTATAGCGCTTTAGATCAGATGAAGGAG
>CATKYY010000019.1 GCA_949841225.1 uncultured Acetivibrio sp. | reverse complement strand
ATTTTCCTTCTACTAAATCTGATGGTTTCACGCCTAAATCTTTGTTTAAAATATTTCCTGTCCAATCTATAATGCTTTGCAAATATTCATCGCTAGGAAGAGCGGCTTTCTTATAGGTTGGCAATGTCATAATATCCTTAACCTCTGGATCCGTATTTGGTATTTTTTCTATTAATATATCCTTCGCTATTTCAGGATTCTCATTTATCGCATCTACAGCCTTATTATAGGCTTCATGGAAGGCTTTTATCGTATTGGGCTTTTCTGAAATCGCTTTGCCTGTAAACACCATGCACTGAGATGAAAATTCATCTTCCATTCCATAGACCTTCTTTGCCAAGCCCTTCAGTTCTCCATTGGAAGCCACCGGCTCCGGGAAGATACCCATATCTATATCGCCGGTGTCCAAAGCAGCCATTCTTGCAGGAATCTCTGTAATAAATACCTTCTCTACATTGTAGTCTTGTCCCAACCACTTATCTACTAAATAATTGGTCACGCTAACTTCCATTAATCCAACTTTAATATCTTTCTTTTCCGCTCCGCCCTCATTGGCTAAAATCGGAAACATTCCATCCGTCATAGTTGTCGCTTTTATATCAAAGCCGCCGTTTACATTTGTTGCTACTGCAATAAAATCTGTCATCGCGCCGTCAATTTCATTACTTTGAAGAGCGCTTTGCCTGTTCTGAGGGTTATTGTAAATTTCTATTTCTACATTAATTCCCATTTCTTTAAAATATCCATTTTTCTCTGCAATAAGAATGGGAGCCGTATCGACCGCAGGCATAACTCCAATTTTAAGCGCTGCATCTTCCTTTGCCGTTCCTGCTTTGTCCTTGTTCCCACATCCCATTAATGCAATAGCTAAAAAAGCTAATAAAATAAATGCTAATTTCTTTTTCATAGTTCTCTCCATTCCTGCGCTGCCTTTTTGCGCCTTAACAAGTTTGAGCCAAGCAACGCGCAGGCACAAATCTCGCGATTGAAAATTTTAATTTTCAATCTTCTCCTTTATAATTCTCCTAGTGTAATATTTTTCCTATTATATCAATTTCATATATGTTTTTCAACTAAATAATTAGTTTTCCCGAAACAGGAACTATTCTTAATCATTAAACAAGGGAAAGCGCTTTGCTTTCCCTTGCAGAACTTATATATAGACTTTTATCGCAATATCTTTACCGTTGTCTAATTCTTTTCATTCAATGCCGCCTGCGCTGCTGCCAGCCGTGCAATCGGTACACGGAATGGTGAGCAGGAAACGTAGGTCAGGCCTACCTTATGGCAGAACTCTACAGAACTTGGATCTCCGCCATGCTCGCCGCAAATGCCCAGCTTAATGTTAGCCCTTGTAGCGCGGCCCTTTTCAGCGGCCATCTGTACAAGCTGTCCAACGCCGTTCTGGTCTAACCTTGCAAATGGATCGGACTCGTAAATCTTAGCCTTGTAGTAAGAATCCAGGAACTTACCTGCATCATCACGGGAGAAGCCGAAGGTCATCTGTGTTAAATCGTTTGTTCCAAAGGAGAAGAACTCAGCCTCTTCTGCAATTTCATTTGCAAGCAGAGCGGCGCGAGGAATCTCAATCATAGTACCGATATGGTACTCAATATCAGAATTCTTTTCCTTCTTCACCTGTTCAGCAACCTCTACTACAACATCCTTAACAAATTTCAGCTCTTTCTTCTCGCCTACTAATGGAATCATGATTTCAGGAACAATATCATAGCCCTTCTCTTCCTTAACCTCAATAGCAGCCTCCATTACAGCCCTTGTCTGCATTTTTGCAATTTCAGGGTAGGTAACGGCAAGACGGCAGCCCCTGTGGCCCATCATTGGGTTAAACTCATGGAGAGAATCGCAAGTAGCCTTTACCTGCTCTACCGTAAGACCCATGTCCTTAGCCAAAGCTACAATATCCTCTTCCTTAGTAGGAACAAACTCATGAAGAGGCGGATCCAGATAACGTACTGTCATTGGCTTTCCTTCCAGCGCCTCGTACATAGCCTTAAAGTCAGCTTTCTGGAACTCAAGAAGCTCATTTAAAGCGGCCTCTCTGCCTTCTACTGTCTCGGAAAGAATCATCTTCCTGATTTTTGGAATCCTTTCCTCCTCAAAGAACATATGCTCTGTACGGCAAAGGCCAATACCCTCAGCGCCCAGCTTAACTGCATTCTTTGTATCTGCAGGAGTATCTGCATTTGTTCTTACCTGAAGCTTCCTGTACTTATCGGCCCACTCCATAATACGACCGAAGTTTCCGCCGATAGAAGCCTCAACCGTCTTAATATCTCCTAAATAAATTTTACCTGTAGAACCATCCAGGGAAATATAGTCGCCTTCCTTGATGGAATGTCCGCCAAGCTCAAATACCTTAGCCTCTTCATCAATCTTAATCTCGCCGCAGCCAGATACGCAGGCAGTTCCCATACCACGGGCAACTACTGCCGCATGGGAGGTCATACCGCCGCGAACTGTCAGGATACCCTGGGATGCATGCATACCCTCAATATCCTCCGGGGATGTCTCCAGACGAACTAAAATAACTCTTTCGCCCTTTTCTCCTGCAACCTTAGCTTCATCTGCAGTAAAGTATACCTTACCGGCAGCAGCTCCAGGAGAAGCCGGAAGCGCAGAACCAATAACCTCTCCAGCCTTTAAGGCAGCCGGATCAAAGGTTGGGTGAAGCAGCTGGTCCAGGGACTTTGCATCAATCCTGAGAACGGCTTCTTCCGGTGTAATCTTTCCTTCATCTACTAAATCGCAAGCAATCTGTAAAGCAGCCGGAGCGGTTCTCTTACCATTACGGGTCTGTAAGAAGAATAATTTACCTTCCTGAATGGTAAACTCCATATCCTGCATATCGCGGTAATGCTCTTCCAGCTTACCTGCAATCTCCATAAACTCTTTATAGCACTCTGGCATATCCTCTTCCAGCCTGGTAATTGGCTGCGGAGTACGAACGCCGGCAACAACGTCCTCGCCCTGAGCGTTAATCAGGTACTCGCCAAAAATACCCTTTGCGCCGGTAGATGGGTTACGGGTAAACGCAACGCCGGTACCTGAGGTATCGCCCATATTTCCAAATACCATAGTCTGTACATTAACGGCAGTTCCCCAATCGCCAGGGATGTCGTTCATACGTCTGTAAACAATAGCGCGAGGGTTGTCCCAAGAACGGAATACAGCCTTTACAGCCTCCATTAACTGTACCTTTGGCTCCTGTGGGAAATCTTCGCCATTCATGGCCTCTTTGTATACGGCTTTAAATTTTTCAGCCAGGTTCTTCAAATCATCTGCATTCAGATCGGTATCATACTGAACGCCTTTTTCTTCCTTCATCTCATCAATGATTTTCTCAAAGTAAGACTTTGGAACTTCCATAACTACATCGGAGAACATCTGGATAAATCTTCTATAAGAATCATAAGCAAATCTAGGATTGCCTGTCTTCTTTGCAAATCCTTCTACAGATACGTCATTTAAGCCCAGGTTTAAGATAGTATCCATCATACCTGGCATAGAAGCCCTTGCTCCAGAACGAACAGAAACAAGTAACGGATCTTCGGTATCGCCGAATTTCTTTCCATTTTCTTTCTCCAGCCACTCTAAAGCTTCAAAAATCTGTCCCTGAATTTCTTCTGTAATCTTCTTTCCACTAGTGTAATAATCAGTACAAGCTTCTGTTGTTACAGTAAATCCCTGTGGAATCGGAAGGCCTAAATTCGTCATCTCAGCCAGGTTTGCGCCTTTTCCACCAAGAAGGTTTCTCATATCTGCATTGCCTTCTTTAAACAAATATACCCATTTTGCCATGTTTCATCCTCCTAAATTGTAATATTATCCGCGAATATTATACCATAACGCTTTTATCTTTGTCCAGTGGTTTTCCCTTGACTTTCCAATTCTTAAAATTCCAGCTTCTTTTCAAAATACGCCCTTAAATCCTCAATCTTGATCCGCTCCTGTTCCATAGTATCGCGGTCGCGGACAGTTACCGCGCCGTCATTTTCAGAATCAAAATCATAGGTAATGCAAAACGGCGTCCCAATCTCATCCTGTCTGCGATAGCGTTTTCCAATATTTCCTCTGTCATCAAACTCACAATTCCAGCGTTTGGAAAGCTCCATAAAAATCTTTTCCGCCGGCTCAGACAGTTTTTTAGAAAGAGGCAGTACTCCAATTTTCACTGGCGCCAGCGCCGGATGAAAATGGAGAACGGTACGCATATCGCCGCCTTCTAATTCCTCTTCGTCATAAGCGCCGCACAAAAACGCCAAGGTTACGCGGTCTGCTCCCAGAGACGGTTCAATTACATATGGAATATATTTTTCCTTCTTTTCATCGTCAAAATAATCCATCGGCTCGCCGGACACATTTTGATGCTGCGTCAGGTCATAATCCGTTCTGTCGGCTATGCCCCAAAGCTCGCCCCAGCCGAATGGGAATAAAAATTCAATGTCTGTCGTAGCCTTACTATAAAAGGACAGTTCCTCCTTCTCATGGTCGCGGACCCGCATTTCCTCATCCTTCATACCCAGAGATTTCAGCCAATTAATACAAAATTCCTTCCAATATGCAAACCACTCCAGGTCTGTATCCGGTTCACAGAAAAACTCCAGTTCCATCTGTTCAAATTCTCTGGTTCGGAAGGTAAAGTTCCCCGGCGTTATCTCGTTTCGGAAGGATTTTCCAATTTGTCCAATACCAAACGGGATTTTCTTCCGGGAAGTCCTTTGTACATTTTTAAAGTTTACAAAAATCCCCTGCGCTGTTTCCGGGCGTAAATATACCGTATTTTTAGCATCCTCCGTCACGCCCTGGAAGGTCTTAAACATCAGGTTAAACTGGCGGATTTCTGTAAAATTGTGCTTTCCGCAGCTTGGGCAGGCAATGCTATGCTCTTTTATATAATCTGCCATCGCTTCATTAGACCAGGCATCTACGCTTCCCTCTGCTTCTATGCCGTTTTCCTGCATATAATCCTCAATCAGCTTATCTGCGCGGAATCTTTCATGGCATTCCTTACAATCAATAAGAGGGTCAGAAAAGCTTCCCAGATGGCCTGAAGCAACCCAGGTCTGAGGATTCATTAAAATAGCGCAGTCAACGCCTACATTATAAGGGTTTTCCTGAATAAATTTTGACCACCAGGCCCGTTTTACATTATTTTTAAGCTCAACGCCAAGGTTGCCATAATCCCAGGTATTTGCCAGACCTCCATAAATCTCAGAGCCCGGGTACACAAACCCCCTTGCCTTCGCCAACGCTACAATTTTATCCATTGTCTTTTCCATGTCCCCTAATCACCTTTCTTTTATTTTAATAATCGCAAAATCACTTATAAATTATAACAGCGCTTCCGTCTCCTTTCGTATGTACGCTGTCGTTTCCGCTAATTAGCGCGCTGTTGCTGTAATAAAGCACCTTTCCATCCACAACTACATCGTACTCCTCCACTAAAAAGAGTACCTTAGCCCCGGCGTCCGTCTCCAGATTTTCCCTTGCCACCGTACTGCCATCCGCCATATTTACCATGGATTCCGGCAAAAGCCCCTGATTTTTGGCTTCCTCATAACTTACGATTCCTGCCTCTGTGTTGTTAATAGCCGCATAATCCTCCAGCGTCTTATACTTTACCACCATGCTGGCCTCTTTATCCTGTACAAGGAAGGATTCCAGCGTTACCTGATCCTTCCCCTTTCCGGCATTATAATCCTCTATCCATCCGTCCAGGAATTCTTTTAGTTCCCCTTCTTCATAATAATCCTTTTCAAAGCTCTCTACAATACCATTGAAAGCTCCCCCATCCTTATCTATTATCAGCGTATTTGTATCGATTTTTCCTGCCTTTAAGCCCGTTCCCCCGCCGCAGCCAGTTAAAAGCAGTCCTGCCATTGCCAGGCATAGCAATCCTTTTCTCTTCATGGTATAAACCTCCGCACTCAATCTTAACAGACGGTTATCCCTTATATTTTAACTTGTTGCCGCTATATTTTCAACTATTAATTTTCCGCCGGGTTTCACCGCGCCCCTTGAAACATTTCCAAAATTTCCAGACTTTTAAATTTATGGCCAATATAATATTCCTGGTACTCCTTCATAAGCTCCCCAAGCTCTTCAAGAACCTGACGGTTTACCGCAAAGGTATAGAGCTTTTCTAAAGGCGTTGCCAGGATAAACTGCATTGTATAAATAAGTCCTGCGGACGCCCTTTTCTTTCCCTGCATTCCTTCTATGCATTCCCTGCACAAAAGCCCGCCTCTTTTACAATCGAACCACTCCAGCCCTTCTTTTTCACCGCAGCAGGCGCACCCAAATACCTGAGGAGCCTGGCCGTTTAAAGCAATCATCCGAAGTTCAAATATGTAACGTACCAGCAGAAAATCAATCGTTCCCTTTGACAGAGCCCGCAAGGACTGGTACAAAAGCTTAAGTATCTCTGCGCCTTCTATATTTTCTCCAGTCAGGTAATCCGCAAACTCGCAAAAATAAAATCCATAATAAGCGCCCTCCAGATTCTCCCTGAGTCCGCTGAAATAATTCGATATATCTGCCGCGGACGCCGTGTAGGAATCCCTGCCCCGGTATAGCTGGAACTCGCCGAAGGCAAAAGGCTGGCAGGCGGCCAGAAGGGCGCTGTTCGGCCGTCTGGCCCCTCTGGCGAAGGCTGATATTTTACCTGCCTCTTTTGTTAAAATCACTACCCGCTTATCGTATTCTCCAATAGGCATGGCCGACAGCACCATCCCTGTCATGGTCTCTAAATTCAACGGTTTGCCCACCTGTCTTTCTGTTTTCCAACTGTTTTTCCTCACTGGCGCAGGCATAATTGAGATAATCCGAAACGCTGCCCGTCCTTTCAAATAGTTTCCAGTAATCCAGATTTTTCATAATGTAAGCCCCCTTTTTTGTAATACTAATAGGCTTTCCATTTTGATATTTCCTATTCTGATTCTATTACAGCTTCAGATGATACCCATAATTTTTCATTAAAAAATCACTGTCGCGCCAATCTTTTTTTACCTTAACCCAAAGCTTCAGATTCACCTTCGTATCCAGAAGATTTTCGATTTCTATCCGGGCGTCGGTGCCAATCGCCTTCAGCATAGAGCCCTGCTTCCCAATAACAATACCCTTATGGGAATCCCTCTCGCACACAATTGTAGCATCAATATCTATTATATGCCCATGCCGCCTTGGTTTCATTTGTTCAATAGCGACGGCAATGCCGTGAGGAATCTCGTCGTCCAGCCGCCGCAGAGCCTTTTCCCGGATAAGCTCCGCTACAATCTGCCGCTCCGGCTGGTCCGTTACCGTATCTGCATCATAATACTGAGGGCCCTTTGGCAGATGCTTAAAAATCACCTCTAAAAGCGTCTCCGTATTTTCTCCATTAATAGCCGCTACTGGCACAATATCGGCAAACTCGCAGACATCCTTGTAAGCGGCAATAAAAGTCAGAATTTCCTCTTTTTTTACCGTATCTATCTTATTGATAACCAAAACCACGGGCGTGCTTACCTTCTTTAGCTGCTCGGCAATGTGCCGTTCTCCGGCTCCGATAAAGGTAGTCGGTTCTACCAGCCATAAAATCACGTCTACCTCGCTTAAGGTTCTCTCTGCTACCGTTACCATATATTCGCCCAGCTTATTTTTCGCCTTATGAATCCCCGGCGTATCTAAAAAGATAATCTGTCCCTCTTCTCCTGTATAAACCGTCTGTATCCGGTTTCTGGTAGTCTGGGGCTTATTTGAAGTAATCGCTATTTTCATCCCAATTAGCTGGTTCATCAATGTAGATTTCCCTACATTCGGCCTTCCAATTAAAGTGGCAAAGCCAGATTTGTAATTATTTTCCATGACAGCCTCCGCCTGCGCCTATACATAGAGATTTTCCGTTTTCAGGAACAATCCCCTGTTTTCTTCTATTTTTCCTTCATTTCCAATAACGCATAAATTGCCTGCTTCGTACACAGCCTCTGCAATCGGCGCCAAAGCCCGAATCGCTTCCTTTCCGGCGCCCAGTACTTCATCCCGCTCCCGCTGTAAAAACGCCTGGTCCACGCCGCACAGATAAGCCCCAAAAGAACGGCTTCCCTTTGCCATAGGCGTAAGAGGCGTATCCAGCCCGCTGATAGCTCCAATAATATATTTTACCATATCCCTGTCCGTTACTTCAAAATTTCGGATATATTCCACCACTAGCTTATAAACCTCATCTGTCTCGGCAAGCTTAGGGTCCCGGTAGGACACAAAATAGCCCTTTCCATCATAGGAAAAGCCGCACATGCAGCCATAGGCCCCGCCCTTTACCCGAACAGCGCTCCAAAGATATTCATAACTTAAAATTACCTTCAGCACCCGGAGAGCCCCCGTATAAGAAAGTCCCTTATCGGCATAATTACCGCAGCGCGCTACGAATTGCACCTGGCCCGGGGTTTTCAGACCTTCATTCTTCTTTACTGGTACAAGCCTTTTTCCTGTACTCTCCTCTGCTTTTCCATCAAAAGCCTCCAAAAGCTCCGGCAGCTCCTTTTCCAGTCCTTCATAGCCCGCGCTATCGGCTGTAAAGCTTACCAGCAGGTTATCCTTTCGGAATATTTCTCTGGCAAGAGCCTTTAGCTTTTCTATCGTCTCTTCTTTCTTTTCCTCATAATTTTTATCTAAATCGCAAATAAAACGATAATAACTAATGCCTCCGGCCATATCGTCAAACAAATCGCTTTCAGAAAAATAGGACATTCCCCGCAAAACCGCCGTACTATGCCCGCTGGAGCTCATCCTCATTTCCATTTTCGACTTAAGCTCGGACAGGATTTCCTTCATCCTTTTATGATCTCCAAAAACCGTATCCTTTATCATTTCCTGAATCAGGGAAAACGCTTTGGAAAGCTCCTGGTACAAAACCTTTGTTTTAATCTCGAACCGGGCCGTATAGGAATCCTCCCCGCCCTTTCGGTTGTAAATATTAATATCGGTTCCAATACCGCCGGTGTAAATATTCGTTTCATTAGAAAACTCTGTAAAACTGTGCCGTTCTGTATCCACATAGCCAAGAACTGTAGATAAAAGGCTCAGATAAGAAGCCTCTTCTCCCAAGCCGGTAATATCAAAGCTGAATTTAACATAGTCGATGCCATTTGTATAAAGATTATGATGGAGCACCTTTACCCCGCCAATTTCCTTTTCCTCCAGATACAAAGGCGCCGCCTTTTTTCCAATATCAGAAATAGAAAGCATTGGCAGCGCCAAAAGCTCTTCCGGCGTAGACGGCGTTTCCTCATATCGGTGAAGCTCCTTCGTTTTCTGAATCAGCTCGTCAAGTTCCTTTTCGGACAAAGAAGCCTTATAGGCCGCCAGCTTCTGCCGCAAAGCTTCTTCCTGTCTGGCTGTCAGTCCCGCTTCTGGTTTTACAATGACCAGACTGCTGTGAGGGTTGTTCAGAAGGTACTTCCGAATCAGTCCTTCATAATATCCGCTGTCAATGGCTTCCCTAAGATAACGGAAGGTATCGTTCTCACATACATGGATAAAAGGCCTGCTATCATCA
Organism: uncultured Acetivibrio sp.; assembly: GCA_949841225.1. GTDB lineage: Bacteria > Bacillota > Clostridia > Lachnospirales > Lachnospiraceae > Velocimicrobium. The sequence continues at coordinate 13,071 of CATKYY010000019.1, read as the reverse complement.
TAAAGCCAGCTGTCCAGCATTTGGATGCCATACATCAGCCCCTTTGGAAACTGTCCGAAATCCGCCTCCCGGTATTTAAATTCATAATAATTAATAGCAGCTAAAAGGCTCTGCTTGGAAAGCCCTTTTTCGCAAAGCTCCTCCAGGGTTTCCTGAATAATCCCTAAAAAGGCATCCTTCTGATTTTCTTCTGCATTTTTCGTAATAATGGAGAAATACGGCTGCTTAATCCCATTATCATAAGAACCGCTTAAAATATCCTTCCCGATACCCGCATCTAAAATAGCCTGCTTTAGGGGCGCCCCCGGAGCAGATAAAAGAACATAATCTAAAATCTGAATCGCCAGATAAAGCTCCTTATCCAGACTGTCGCCCATCACGGCGTTATAGCTTAAATAGGTTTTTTCGCCTCCGGCCTCCTCTTCTGTCACAGGATAGCTCTTTATAATATCCCTTCTGTCCTTAAAAGACTCCTGGGTACGAATTTCAGAATCTACCTCTTCCTTTTCAAATTTACTTAAATATTCCCTGTCCATCCAAGCGAGCCTCTCTGCTACATCCATATTTCCATAAAGATAAATATAGCTGTTAGAAGCGTGGTAATACTTCCTGTGGAAATCCAGAAACTCCTCATAGCTTAAATCTGGAATATAATCCGGGTCTCCTCCAGACTCTACGCCATAGGCCGTATCTGGGAATAAAGACTGCTGAATCAGTCGGTAAAGCGCCTGCTCCGGCGAAGAAAAGGCTCCCTTCATTTCATTGTAAACCACGCCGTTTAGCGTAAGCTCCCCTTCCCTGGAATCCAGCTCATAATGCCAGCCCTCCTGCCGGAAAATTTTTTCCTCTTTATAAATATGCGGATGGAAAACCGCATCCAGATAAACGTCCATTAAATTGGCAAAGTCCTTGTCATTACAACTGGCAACCGGATAAATCGTTTTATCCGGGTATGTCATCGCATTTAAAAATGTATTCAAAGACCCCTTTGCCAGCTCAATAAAAGGGTCCTTAATCGGAAACTTCTCAGAGCCGCACAGCACGGTATGCTCTACAATATGAGCCACGCCCGTAGAATTTACCGGAGGCGTCCGAAAACCAATAGAAAATACCTTATTTTCATCCTCATTAGAAACCACCGCTACCCTGGCTCCTGTCTTTTTATGGCGGTAAATCAATCCTTCGCTTTTTAAATCAGAAAGATTCTCTTCTTTTTCTAAAATATAGCCTGCTACCTGTCGTTCCATTCCTTCCTCCATTCCAAAGCCATCCGGCCTGATTTTCTTTTCAAAAAATATCCAGCTTTCATTTTAACACACGCGCGAGGGTTTGTCGAACCACTTTTCCATTCAGCCCTGCAATAGCTTCTGCAGATTTTGATAGGAAAGCGCCTTTACCTCTTCTATATTCTTTCCATATTTTTCTGGACAATGCAAATATGCCATCCAGCCGCCGACAATACTGCCAACTACTATATCTCTTTCCAGCAAATCCTCCGGCGCCCGAATAATCCCTTCTTTAACGCCCTGTTCAAAAATATGGTCGCACAGCCGGGAAATTCTATCTTTTGCCGGATGCTCTTCTCCCAGCGCCCTGCAAAAATCCCTTCCCTTTTCCGAAACCTCTGCCTTACCCTGCACCAGCCGCATCACTGCGCTTTTTTGCTTTTCCACATCCTCAATCCAGGAAAACCCGCTGTACACCTTCCCCTGAAAAGTCTCCTCTGCAAAAATGCTTTCTTCCAGTCTGGCAACGCCCAAACAATATTCATAGAGAATAGCCTTTATAAATATATCCTCTTTTGTTGTAAAATACTCGTATACTGTGCCCTTCCCAATACCGGCCTCCCTTGCAATCTCAGAAACCGTAAGACTGGCAATATCCTGCCCTTCTGCCCTGAGCCGGATAACCGCCTGGCAGACGGCTTCCATTTTTTCCGGCAGTTTTCTTTGCTCCTCCAAACTATTTCACCCCTTTACTCTTCCTCATAGAAAACCAGATCATCGTCAGAAACCACCCGCATTTCCCTCCGGTTAAATAAATCGTACAATACTGGAATTACAAACAGAGTCGTAATGGTGGCATACAAAAGCCCCCCTATGGTTACAATAGCAACCGGCTGCATCATGTCGGCTCCCATACCCATGCCAAAAGCCATCGTAGATAAGCCCAAAACCGTAGTAAGAGCCGTCATAAAAATCGGACGCATACGGGTTACGCCCGCTTCTACAATCGCTTCTTTCTTTTCTACGCCCTCCTGACGGAGCTGATTAATATAGTCCACCAGTACAATACCGTTATTTACAACAATACCGGACAGCATGACAAAGCCAATCACCGCAATAACGCTTACTTCATTTCCAGTAAAATAAAGTCCTAAAAATCCTCCTGTAAAAGCAAGGGGAATCGTAAACATAACAATAAACGGAGACAGTACCGACTGGAACTGGGCCACCATAATCAGGTAAATAAAGGCAACTGCTAAAAGCAGCATTTTCATCAGCTCCGTCATAGCCTCGTTAATCGTCTCATTTTCACCGCCGAACACCAGCTCGTAACCGTCCGCCACTTCAAAGCCTTCAAATTCCTTTTCCACCTGCTGGCTTACCAAACCAATATTATATCCCTCCGCTATTTCCGCAGTTACGGAAATATACCTTTGCTGCGCCTCATGCCGGATGGAAGAAAGCGTTTCTCCTTCTGTAATTTCCGCAATGCTTTTTAATTTAACCTTCTTTTCCTTCCCTTCCGCATCGACGGTTTTAAAAGTATAGTTTTCCAGCTCCTCCCGGTCAATTTTCTCCTTTTCTTCACTGGATACTACAATCTGATAACTGGTTCCATCCATAGAAAGCTCTGTTGCATCGGTAGAAGCAGAAATAGCATCCTGAATTTCCATATAAGCAGAGGCTACTGTAATTCCCTTTAGCATAGCCTTTTCCTTGTTAATCGTTATCCGAAGCTCCGGGTCCGGGTCTTCCATTCCATTAAATACATTCTGCGTACCTTCTACTGTTTCCAGCTTTTGCGCCACCCTGTCCGCCAGCTTTTGAAGCTCGTCAAGCTCCTGTCCCTTAACCTGAATGGTTACGCCGGAGCCGCCCAATGCGCTCATATCCATAGAAGAGCCGCTGGCTGTAACCTCTGCTTCCAAATCCTGGCACTTTTCTTCAATTTCCTTTGCAATCTCCTGACTGGTTCTTTCCTTATCCTCTTTTAAAATAACATACATACTTACATTGCTGTAATCTGCGTCCCCGCCGGCGGAAATACCCATCATGGACGCCTGGCTGCCGGAAACCATAGCTCCTACCGTTTCTACGCCCTCAATTCCCTGTATCAGTTCCACCGCCTTATCCGACTGCTCTATTGTATCCTCTAAAAGGCAATCTTCCGGCATAGTAAGGTTTACGCTGATTTGGGTGCTGTCCATTTCTGGCATAAATCCGGTTCCCCGGCTCATAGCGCCATAGACGCTTACCGCCAAAAGAGCCGCCGCCGCTAAAAGTACCAACGGCTTTATCCTTAATGCTTTACCTACTAAAAATTCATAGCCATCTACAAACCAGTCAAATAATGGATTCTTTTTTTCCTTCGTATTCCTTAAAAGCCCGGAAGCCATCGTCGGCACCAGAGTCAACGCTACAATCAGGCTTGCCAGAAGAGAATAGCCAATCGTCAAAGCCATATCTGTAAACAATTCCCTTGTAATTCCCTGAACAAACACAATAGGCAGAAAAACGCAGACCGTTGTCAACGTAGAAGAAATAATAGCGCCCGCTACCTGGGATGCGCCGGTCACCGCCGCCTGAATCGCTGATACGCCCTTACTTCGCAAACGGTAGATATTTTCAATTACTACAACGGAATTATCCACCAGCATACCAACGCCCACTGCCAGCCCGGACAGCGATATAATATTTAAAGTAATACCAGAAAAATACATCAGAACAATTGCAAAAACCACGCTGATTGGAATAGAACAGGCAATTACAAAGGTAGGCCGTATATCCTTCAAAAATACAAAGAGAATAATAATAGCCAGGATTGCTCCCATTAGCAAGTTATTAAGCACAGAGTCCACTACCATATGAATGTACATACCCTGATCCATCAGCGTTGTTGCATGGACGCCCTCTTCCTTTGCCTCCAGATCCGAAAGCCTTTTGGCTAAACGATCTGCTACATCAGCCGTGGAATAGGTCGTCTGCTTTTGCACAGATAAAATAATACCATCATTTCCGTTGATTTTAGCGTAAATTTCATCTCCATTGTCTGTCCAGAAAATATCTGCCACATCAGAAAGGGTAACAGGTTCCATATCTTCAATATCCAGATCGAACAAAACCATATCCGAAAGCTCCGTATCATCCTCAATCTTATCTCCAACGCGCACCAGGTAATCCATACCGCTTTCTGTAATATAGCCTGCCGGCATAGAAAAATTCTGGGCCTGCAAAATCTGCGCAATCATTTCCGCAGTAATTTTATCGTCTACATTTGCATTTTTTAAGGCATCTTTTTTCTGATCTGAAAAATTGTCAAGCTGGTTCTCCAGCTCCTTTTCTCCGCTTTCCATTTGTCCCCTGGCTGTGGTTATCCGGCTTTGAGCGGCCGCCTTTTGCTCCTCCAACTCTGTTTCCTTTCCATAGAGGGATTTTTTAGCTGTTTCCAGTTGTTGTTTCGCCGCCGCAAGCTGTTTCTTTGCTGCCGAAAGTTTTTCTTTCCCTGCGGCAAACTGCTTTTTCCCCGCGGCAATCTGGGTCTTTCCTTCGGCAATCTGGGTCTTTCCCTCTGCCATCTGAGCCTTTCCTTCCTCCACCTGAGCCAAGGTCTCTAAAAGCATCGCTTGTTTTGCTTTCCCTTCTTCTGTCGCCAAAGCTCCAGAGGACTCTAAAAGCAGCAAAGCTCCCTGAATTTCCTCTTCTGCCGCCAAAAGCTCCTTTTCCTTATCCAATAACTCTTTTTCTTTATCTAATAACTCTTTTTCTTTAGCAAGCAGCTCCTCCTCCTGTTTTTTCATCTCAGCCTCTTGCTTTGCAACCTCTTTTTCCTGATTTTGAATCTCAAGCTCGCCCTTTAGAATTTCCAGCCGGCCCTCCTGTATTTGCTGGGAAGCCTGGCTCATTCCGCTTGCCAGCTTGCTGCTCTCGCTGTCCAGCTTCGTTTTACCAGAGCTTATTTCATTCTTAGCATCCTTTAGCTTTTCCTCTGCTTCCCCCATCTTCTCCTTTACAGAGTCTTTCAGCTTTTTATTAATTTCATCTATTTTATCCTGGCGCAGCACCACGTTTAGCTGCCGCTCCAGCATACCGCTGGAAGATACGCTGGCTACTCCTGCTACGCTCTCCATTGCTGGTATCACCGTTTCATCTACATAATCCGCCAGCTCCTCCCGGGACATATGGTCGCTGTCTACAGCCGCTACCATAACCGGCATCATATCTGGATTTAGCTTCATAATCAGCGGAGAGCCTATGGATTCATTCCAATATCCAGAAACCATATCCAATTTTTCCCGAATATCCACTGTAATTCCATCCATATTTGTATCGTCTGTAAACTCTAAAATTACCATAGATACATTTTCGCTGGAAGTCGAGGTAATGGAATTAATATTGCTCAGCGTAGCCATCGACTGCTCCACCGGCTTTGTAACTACGGCTTCTACCTCCTCCGGAGTTGCGCCCGGATACGTTGTCATAACTACCGCATAAGGTAAATTAACGCTTGGAAGCAAATCCGGCGTCATTTCTGTAAAAGCCACTACCCCAAGTATAATTACCAAAACGACAGAAACTACTACGGTATAAGGCTTCTTCACACTGAATTTTGATAGCATAAAAATCCTCCTGTTCTTTGACCGACCAGTCGGTCGCTTGTTGTACGAATGATTATATGCCACCTTCAGCTCTTCGTCAACAAAAACAGGAGGATTTTACACTTATTTTATATTCATAATAGGCTTTTTAAGCCTTTTTCCAGGTTGTTCTTTGGAACAACACCAGCAAAGGGAAAATTTCCAATCGTCCGGCCAGCATACAGAAGCTGAGCACCAGCTTGCTGAAATCAGAAAAAATTGAAAAATTTCCCATCGGCCCTACAAAACCGATTCCCGGGCCAATATTGCTTACCGTAGCCAGCACGGCCGTAAAGCTTGTCTCAATATCATAATTGTCCAAGGAAACCAAAAGAGCGGCTCCGCCAATCAAAATAACATAAAGTACGCAAAAAATACCGATGCTCATAACTATGTTATTATCCAGGGTTTTGCCCTCTGTCTTAATAGATATAACCGAACGCGGGTGGGACACCTGCCTGGCAGAACGGCTCAGAGCCTTTCCCATAATAACCAGCCGTATCTGCTTTAAGCCTCCGGCAGTAGAGCCCGCGCAGCTTCCTACAAACATAAGAGCCAAAAGAATCATCTTACTGAACGTCGGCCAAAGATTAAAGTCCGCCGTCGCATACCCTGTTGTAGAGACGATTGTCGCCACCTGAAACAGAGAATACCGCAAAGCTGGCAAAATACCGCCGGTCTGCTTTATAATATCCAAAGTAATAAAAAACACCGCGCCGGCTACACAGGCCAGAAATGCCCGAAGCTCTTCATTTTTCCATATTTCCTTCCACTTTCCCGTCAAGGCCATAAAATAAAGAGAAAAATTAATTCCAAAAGCAAGCATAGCTATGGATAATATAACATCTATGGTTGTACTCTCATAATACGCCACACTTAAATTTTTACAGCTAAAGCCGCCGGTTCCTGCAGCTCCTACCGCGTGAATAATAGAATCATAAAGAGGCATGCCTGCCAACATCAAAGCTACAATTACAACTGCCGTCATTACCGCATAAATGCTATATAAAATTTTAGCTATATCCTTGATTTTCGGCACCAGCTTAGAAGTAGACGGGCCAGGAGACTCAGCCCTCATAATCTGCAGAGTCTGCCCGTTCATAGACGGCAGAAGAAGAAGACTGAACACCAGAACTCCCATCCCGCCAAACCAGTGAGTTAAACTCCTCCAAAACAAAATGCTTTTAGGAAGCACCTCTACATCCGTCAATATTGTGGAGCCAGTTGTGGTAAAACCGGAGATGCTTTCAAACAGGGCGTCAATAAAATGCGGAATCGAGCCACTTAAATAAGCTGGTAAAGCCCCGAAAACAGAAATCAATATCCAGGAAAAGGATACAATCAGCATACCATCCCTGGCCGACAGCTTTTTTTTCTTAATCTTGATTCTGGACATAAGAAAGCCCACAATCAAAGTAGCGCCAATACTCGCTAAAAACACCAGGGTTTCATCTTCCCTGTAAATAAAAGAAACAATCAGGGCCGGCACCATAAAAATAGACTCTACCATCAAAATTTTACCAATTAAATGGGCAATCAACCGATTATTCATTTTAAATGTCTCCTATGCAATAATATCATTTAAGCTGAGAATAAGCGTATCCTCCTTAGTGACTATTAAAACCTTGTCTCCTTCTTGTATCCTTTCATTTCCATGAGGCACTATTGTTTTTGAACCATGCTGGATACAGGCAATCAAAACTTCTTTTTTAAGCTTGAGCTCCCGCAGCGGGATATTAAGCACTCTCTTTGCATCATTAGCAATAAAACTGATAATCTCTGCTTTTCCATCCATAATCTTATACAAGGATTCTACAATGCTTCCCGCAGAATTCTGCATTCCCCTAACATAGCCAATAATATAGCTGGCTGTTATTAATTTCGGGCTTACTACGCTGTCCAGCCCCAGCTTATTGATAACAGACGGCAGATTCACGCGGGTTGTCATAGCAATAACCTTATCCACACCTCTGTCTACCGCGTACATCGCTGTAATCAGATTTTCCTCATCCCGGCCGGTCATTGTAATAAAAGCATCTACATCATCTATATTTTCTGTTTCCAAAAGATCCCTGTCCGTGGCATCCCCTTCAATAATCATAGCCTGGGGAAGATCCTCTGAAAGCCTCCAGCATTTTTTTGCAGAAATCTCAATTATCTTCACGCTAATATTCAAACGCTCTATAATTTTTGCCAGATAATAACTTGTCCTTCCGCCTCCTGCAATCATAACCGAATGAACCTTCTGCACATAGCGGTGCATCATCCGAAACATTTCCACCAGACTTTTAATATGTCCCATAACAAAGAGCCTGTCTCCCGCCTGAAATTCAAAGTCCCCTCCGGGTATGTAGGCCTTCTGCTCCCTTTCTACTGCCAGAACCAGGGTATTTTCCGGCCATTTTCCCCCCAACTGATAAAGCTTCAATCCATCCAGCATATCATCCTTTTTCACCTTAAACTCTACCATACGGACGCGGCCTCCAAAAAACGGCTCTACATTCATAGCGCTTGGAAATTGGAGAATATTCGCAATTTCCAAAGCCGCCGCATACTCAGGATTAATCACCACGTCGATTCCCACATTCTGCTGCAAATCTGAAAATTCCTCATAATACTCTGGGTCGCGGATTCGGGCCACCGTACGGACATCGCATATCTTTTTCGCCATCAGGCAGCACACCATGTTCATTTCATCTCTCGAGGTAACTGCAATCAAAATATCCGCCATTTCAATCCCAGCCTCTAAAAGCACGCTTTTCCTTGCTCCATTTCCTTTGATGCACATAACATCCAGATTATCATCCGCCTTTTTCAGCGCTTCTTCATTATTATCAATAATAGTTATATCATGTTCTTCCTTTTCCAGATGCTCTGCAATCGTATAACCTACCTTGCCGTCTCCGATAATAATAATGTTCATTTCTCCTCATTCCTGCGCTGCTTTTTGTATATCAGCGAGTTGGGGCCAAGCAACGCGCAGGCGCAAATCTCGCGATTAAAAATTTTAATTTTCAATCTTTACTTCATCTTTTTCTTTTCTGCCGGTAAATTTCATACATAAATACAGTTGCCGCAATAGCTGCGTTCAGGGACTCCACCCGTCCTTCCATGGGGATTTTCACCAAACGGTCCGCCCTGCTGGCCGCCTCTTTCGTAAGCCCGCGGGCCTCATTTCCAATCAAAATTCCCGTCCGCTCCCCATAGGCCTCTTCATCATAATACCGCTCGCCCTTAAGATGCGCGGCATAAAGAGTGATTTTTTCCTTTTTCAAACGCTCCAGGACTCCATAAAAATCATCTGCATACACAAAAGGCATCCGGAAAACAGAGCCCATCGTAGAGCGGGTTACTTTAGGATTGAACATGTCTACGGACTCCCGGCTTAAAACCACCCCAGTAGCTCCCGCGCCCTCCGCCATTCTGAGAATCGTCCCCAGATTTCCCGGATCCCTTAAATTTTCCAAAAGCAAAAGCTGAATCCTTTCTCCAGCTAAAAGCTCTTCTAAGGAATACTCCGGCATTTGGGCCACTCCTAAAATCCCCTGGGGCGCCATAGTTTCTGAAATTCCTTTAAAAATATTGTCTGCTATCACCTCGTATCCACAGTCCCAAAGCTCTGAACTACCCTGGGCCTTATAATAGCTTTCCGAAAAATAAACCTTTTTCAGCCTTTTTCCGGCTTCCATAGCCATTTTCCGGCCTTCCACAGTAAAAACACCGGCTTCTCTCCGGTGTTTTGCCTTTTTTTGCAGCTTTTCAATTTCCTTGATCTGACTATTTACAGCACTGGTAATCATAAGTGCTTCCTCTCCTTTATCCCATCAATGGATGACGCTAAGCTCATTTAAAACTTCATTTTCTCCAATCACAATTAAAGTATCATCCTGCTCCAGCCCCTCCACAGGGTCAGGATTAATGTTAAAGGCGCCATGCCGCTTCGTTCCAATCACATTGATACCATAAGCATTCCGAAGCTCCAGCTCTACCAGGTTTTTTCCCACCCAGTCTTCACGGACGCCGATTTCCATAATACTATATGTGGTAGAAAGCTCTACCGCATCAAAAAAATTACCATAAATCAGCTTATTGGCAATTCGGATTCCAGTTTCCTTTTCTGGAAATACTACCATATCGGCTCCACCCTTCCTAAGAACCTTAGCCTGAAGATCTGTCTGTACCTTTGCCAGAACATAAGGAACGCCCATTTCCTTTACCAGAATCGTAGCTAAAACGCTTGCCTCCAGGTTTTCTCCGATAGCAATCACCGCTCCGTCAAAATTTCTGAGTCCCAAGCTCCCCAGAGTTTCCGCATCGGTTACGTTCGCCCGTACTGCATAAGTTACGCTGTCGGCAATATCATGGATTTTTTCTTCATTATCGTCAATTACCAAAACCTCGCAACCGCTGTCCGCCAATGTCAATGCCACGCTTTTTCCAAATCTTCCAAGACCAAATACTACAAATTCTTTCTTACTCATTTTTAGCCTCCATGCTACGACGCAAACCTTTCTCTCATTATCCAACTAAAATACTGCCCTCAGGCAGGCTTCTATGCTGTCCTTTTTTTCTGCTCCGGTTGAAAAACAAAGCCATAGTAATCGGCCCAATACGACCGATATACATAGTAACAATCAAAATCAGCTTTCCTGCATTGCTCAGATTCGGAGTCATTCCCTTAGAAAGCCCTACGGTTGCCAAAGCCGATGTGCATTCATAGAATATTTCCAGAAAATTCCCGGACTCCGCCAAAGACAGGCAGATAACGGAGGTCACTAAAACCGCCAAACTGATTAAAACAACCGCCATACCCTTTTTCACCAGGTTACTGGAAATCTTTCTGTGGAACCCTTCCGTATCCTCTCTTCCCTTAATTACAGAAATAACTGCCAATACCATCATAGCGACCGTCGTAGTTTTTACGCCTCCCGCCGTACCTGAAGGAGAACCTCCCACAAACATTAAAAGAATACAGATAAAAGACGTCGTATCCCTCAACGCCTCCTGCGGAACCGTAAGGAAGCCCGCCGTCCTCGTAGTTACGGACTGAAATAAGGAAGCCATACCCTTTTGCCACAAGTTCATCGAGCCTATCGTATTCGGATTCGTATATTCTAATAAGAAAATAACCAGCGCGCCTCCAAAAATTAAAATAGCCGTTACAGAAATAACTATTTTAGAATGAAGCCCCAGCTTAGAAAGCATTTTCCTAACGGTATACCTTCTCTTTCTTTTTTCTTTGATAACCCGCAGTACATCCCACCAGACCGGAAATCCGATACCGCCCATAATAATCAGAGCCATCGTAGTAAAATTTATTAAAACGCTGGTCTGATATGGCATCAGGCTGTATTCGCCTACAATGTCCATTCCCGCATTACACATAGCAGAAACAGCATTAAATACCGAAGCCCATATTCCATACGGCACTCCAAACTCCGGGATAAACTGAAACATATACAGGCAGGCCCCAATTCCTTCTATAAAAAGAGTGCCCTTTAAAATCTGGATCGTCAGCTTTACCAGTCCCCGCAGAGTATCCAGATTATAGGCATCCTGAATCAAAAGCCTTTCCTTTAGAGTAATCCGCTTTCGCAGCAACAGTAAAACCGTAGTGGTAAAAGTAACAACCCCCAGACCGCCGAACTGAATTAAAAGCAAAATTACCGCCTGCCCAAAAAAGCTCCAGTGCTCCATGGTATTTACCGTAACCAGTCCTGTCACGCAAATAGAGGTGGTCGCCGTAAACCCAGCGTCCACCATTGGCGTCCAGGAACCATCCGCGGAAGCAACCGGAAGCATCAGTAAAAATGTACCGATTAAAATACCCGCCAAAAATCCAAAAGCTATAATCTGCGTTGTCGTCAAGCCTGTTCTGTTTTTTCGTACCATATTACTGCCCCCGGATTATCTATAAAATTCTCTTTTATCCTCAATTTCAATGCTACATTATAGTCCACTTTTTTGCTTCTGTCAATTCTTAATGCCCAAGTTTCAAGACATACGCAAAAATTCATAAACGAATTCTCTTTTTCTTTCTATTGTATCAGAAAAATAAGTTACTATTCACACTCCTTGATAAAAATATATTATCCCTTGGTTACAAATAAAATAAATATTCTAAATAGACTATTAATTTTAGGTTTTAGAGTTCATTCCTTTTCCCCTTCTGTCTAGATACTTTATTTATATCCATAAGAATTTCTCCGGTCTGAAACTGTGTGACTTCAGCACTTTGCTCCATCTGTTTATATAGAATGTTATCATTCGCCACATGATAACACCCCAGCAGAAATACCGCCATAAGAACAAAGGAAGAAATATATTCCCAAATACCATCAGATTATGCTATGCAGCGCTTCCGCCTGTCACCAAATGTAAAACATACGTCCATGGCAGACAAAACAATATGATCGCCAGCAGTAACAATTTTGAACCTGTACTCAATTTTTTATGAAGCAATACTATTATGACAATACTAGCTCTTATTGCACCTCAGACCAACCCTCACCAACCATAGAAACTAACAGCTACTTCCACTCTCCAACAGCCAATCTATAAATTCTCTGACTGCACCTTCACCACCATTTTTTGTACTTATAAAATCTACTAATTCTTTAACCTTCTCTACTGCATCATAAGGACAACCTACCATTCCTCCTGCCTCTTTAACCGCTTTCATACATACAAAGTCATTCATATCATCGCCAATATATGCTACTTCTGATAACTTTTCTGCAATAGCTCTCAGCTTTTCAAGCTTATTATCTATTCCCTGGTATACTTTTGTTATTCCAATCTCTTCACAACGCTTTAAAACGATTTCTGACTCACGACCAGTAATAATTACAGGTGTTACTCCGCTAGAAGCAGCAATATTATGAATACCATATCCATCTTTAGCTGAAAATGCTTTAAAAAGTTCTCCATTGCTTCCTATGTATATTTTTCCATCAGTAAGTGTGCCGTCCACATCCATAACCAAAAGCCTAATTGCCATATTTAAGAAACCTCCTATATCTATATTACTAAATTTTCTCTATTGCATTTTGATATTTACTAGGAGTTATCAACTTTATTACACACTCTCCTTCAAATGTTTTTGCAATTTCTGACAGCATAGCACTTATTACCTTGACGGCTTCTCACACAGGACTGTCGCAATGTCTGCATGAAATCTACCAACAAATATTGGATCCCAATTATGCGCA